>JBEGOC010000113.1:0-33327 GCA_041182225.1 Pseudomonadota bacterium
TCCAGCGCTGCGGCCGGTAAAACTTGGCCACCACCACCTGGCCGTCCTCCAGATGCAGCTGGTACACCCGGTTTTCGTAGGAACTCAGCGCCAGCAAGCGGCCGTCACCGTACAGGCCGACACTGGCGAGGGCGTCCATCACCCCGTCCGGGGTCAGGGCCTCAAAAGCGTGGCGCGGGGCAGGCAGGGGAGAGGGGTTGGACATGGCTGCATTGTCGGGCCAGCGCCGCCAGTGCGGGTGAGCAGCCTGGAACGGTGCATCACGGTCGGGACTCCATATCGTTTGGAGCTGGGCTGCCCCCATCACGATGGGGCTGAACCATCCCAGCCCACCGGCAGTTCCGCAGAGTGTGCCCCTTCAGGCGCGACGTGTGCTTGTGCGCGATCCTCGTTGTCCAACAAGCTGGCGTTTGAGGTCGCGTTGGTTGAACTCGCTGCAGCCAGAAAAAAGCGCGCTGGCTTATGCGAAAAGGTCGCTCACCCACCGGGGGCCGACCCAGGTCAACGGTGCGTTCGCGTTGTCTGAGTGCGGTCGCGTTTCGCCCGTCGTTCAGTCTGTGGTGCTGCGCGGTACCGTGAAACAGCGATGCATCAACCGGCGGTCTTGTTCATAGTGCTCGACATTCGTGGCACTGTGCATCAAGGCATTGTTGTCCCAGACCAGCAAGTCGCCCGGGATCCATTGATGGCAATAGACCCGCTGCGGCGCAGTGGCGTGGTCCACCAGCCGGGTGACCAGCTCATCGCGCTGGCGGTCGTCCAGCCCTGAGATCTCACGGACAAGGTTGGGGCTGAGGTAGTACAAGGCGCGGCCGGTCACCGGATGCTTCTGCACGAGGTCGTACCAGCGGTCGGGTATGGCTGCACGTTCGGCAGCAGTGAGTGGTTTGGCCGCTCCCTGGCTCAGCGCCAACACCTTGTCGTTGTGCCAGTTGAAGCTGTGCAAAACCCGCAGTCCGGAAATGTCTGCCCGCATGGCCGGATCCAGCGTATCCCACGCCGTGTGCAGGCTGGCAAACATGGTTTCACCGCCCCGGCGGGGCACGTCTACCGCCGCGAGCAGGGTGATCCCATTGACAGCACCCGAACCAACGCCGTCGCTGTGCCACTCCTCGCCCTGGCGGTTGAAGAATGCGGTGGGTTGCCCATCGGCGTCGACGGTGTTGCCGAGCCGGCAGATCATCGGCAATCCTGCGATGGCGAACTGCTTGCGGGTTTCGTCCCTGGGCTCTCCCAATGCAGTGGCCAACCGGGCCAGGGCGGCCGGCGAGTGACCGGACGAGCGCACCAGAATCAGCGCATGTTCGTGCAGCAGTTGGCGAAACAGGCCCGTGGCCTCGGCCGTCCAGGGGGCATCCAGGTCAATGCCGTCGACCTCAGCGCCGAAGCCGGGACCCAGGTTGCGCACGACGCTCATTGACATGGGATGGCTCTTTCAGGCTTCGCCCTGGATGCGTGCGAACCAGTCGGCAACCATGGGTGCGTGACTTCGATCGACCGCAACCAGGAAGCCGCTGGCGTCTGCCAGCAGCAGGGTCTTCAGGGCAAACATTTCGGTGAAGGTGGCGCTATCGGCCGTGAAAACGCCAGGGTCCAGGTCGAGCGGGCAGCCGATCGACAGCACTTCGCGTGCCTCCGGGCCGCTGATCGCGAACCACTGGTAGGCGTCTGACACCGACAGGATCAGTGTGTCAGCTGCCGGCGCGGGGGTATCCAGCTGCCCGAGCAACGCATCCTCCGATGCCAGAGGCGCCAGCAGCAGCCAATGCTGCGGGCTCGGTCGAAGCACGCGTAAGTCGCCCGCCATGGCGGTACGACGGGCAGGCGGGTCGGTCAAAGCCAGCCGCAGCAAGCGCGGCAAGACATCGACAGGTTCGCCCTTGATGTCAATAACAGTCTGCGGGGCGAGGGCTTGGATGTGGCAGTTGTAGATCATCGTGGCGGCAGATCCCGCGCTCAGCCGCGCAGGCGCAGTCCTTTGGGGTCGTGAAAACAGGGCGCCGTCACCACGGCCGGTACCACCTCGTCTTTCAGGCGGATGAAGACGGTTTCGCCCATGCGCGCCCGGCCGTTGGTCAGCAGGCCCAGCGCCACACTGCGGTTCTGAACCGGGCTCCAGATGCTGGCGGTGACAAAGCCCTCGGATGCTTCGCGACGCCCGCCGGGGGTGATCGGCGCGCCATCGGTCACCTGCCGCTGAGCGTCTGCAGTCAGCAGCCCAACCAGCTCGCGTCGAGCGCCCGTGGCGCCGCGACGCAACAGAACCGCATGCTTGCCGAGGAAATCTGGCTTGGTCTTGGACATGGCCCAGCCCAAACCGAGGTCGTACGGATCAGCAGTGCCGTCGACCTCATGGCCGAGAGACAGAAAGCCCTTCTCGACGCGCAAAACGTGACTGGTCTCCGAGCCCACCGGTACCAGGCCGAAGGGCTCGCCGACCTTCATGATGCGTTCCCACAGCGCCAGTCCGTCGCGTGCGCGCACGTTGATTTCGAAACTGAGCTCCCCGGTGAAGCTGACTCGTGCAACCCGAGCATGAAACCCGGCCACCTGGCCCTGGCGCAAGCCCATGAAGGGAAAAGCCTGCAGCGACAAGTCGATGTCTGTGCCCAGTACCGCCAGCACCTCGCGGGCACGCGGCCCGCAGATCGTGGCGTTGGCCCAGGCCGTGGTCACCGGCGTGATGCGCACTTTCCATTGAGGTCGCTCGACCTGCAGAAAGTGCTCCATGTGTCGGTGGACCTCTTCGGCATTGGCGGTGGAAGTCGACATCAGCCAATGGTCCTCGGCCAGCTTGAAGCTCACACCGTCGTCGAGCACCAGCCCGTCGTCGGTCAGCATCAGGCCGTAGCGACCCATGCCGAGCGGCAAGTCGGCAAAGCTGTTGGTGTAGAGCATGTCAAGCAGGCGCAGCGCATCGGGGCCGCGGATCTCGAACTTGCCCAGCGGCGAGCCGTCGTACATGGCCACGTTCTCCCGCACCGCGCGGCACTCGCGCACGACCGCCTGCGACAGGGTCTCACCGGCTTGCGGGTAGTAGCCGGGCCGTCGCCAGCGGGCACCGGCTTCGAACATCACAGCGCCGTGCGCGATGTTCCAAGGCGTGATGGGGGTGTGACGGTAGGGCAGGAACACCTTGCCGCCGCGACTGCCCGCCAGCGCGCCAAACTCAACAGGTGACCACGGCGAGCGCATCGTGGTGGTGCCGACATCCTGCAACGGCTTGTTCTGGGCCAGGGCGATCGCGCCGATCACATTGATGTTGCCGGTCTTGCCCTGGTCGATCCCCATGCCGGCCGTGGTGTAGCGCTTCACATGTTCGACCGCCCCGTAGCCTTCGCGCAGCGACAGGTGCACGTCGGCCACCGTCACATCGTGCTGCAGATCGACGAAGGCCTTGTCGCCGGGTGCCGAGGGCGTGACATGCCACAGCACCTCGGTGGCATGCGCCGGTCCCTGCGAAGCCACAACCGGCTCGAGCTTCGGTGCGGCAAACCCGCAGGCTTCGGCGACCTCGGCGCCTGAACGAGCCGCGTCTGCCAGTATGGAGGGGAGATCAAGCAAACCCCCGGCTGCACCGGCACAGCGAGCGCCCTGAGCCGGCCGATCCGGCACAAAACTGCCCAACGCCGGGTCGTAGCGCAGCGTACCGCGCGACTGCGAGAACAGGTGCACCACAGGGTTCCAGCCACCTGACACCGCGAGCAGATCACAGGCGATGCGCTCAGTGCTGCCGTGGGCGCAGCCTTCACCATCCCGAGCGCGTACCAGCGCTGCACGCAGGTCACGGTGCCCGCTGGTGCCCACCACGACATGACCGGACAGCACGCGAATGCCCGTCACGAGGGCCAGGGCGTCGGCTGGAACCGTAGCCCTGGCATCGACGATGGCGGCCACCTCGATGCCCGCGGCGCGCATGTCGGCGGCCACCTCGTAGGCGCTGCTGTTGTTGGTGAACACCACCGCGCGCCGCCCTGGCCGCACCGCGAAGCGATGCAGGTAGGTCTGAACGGCCGACGCCAGCATGACGCCGGGGCGGTCATTGTCGTGGAACACCAGCGGACGCTCCATGGCCCCGGTCGCGATCACGACCCGGCGCGCACGCACCCGCCAGGTACGCTGGAACAGGCCGGGGCGCGCCGGCTCGCGTTCGGTGACGATCACCAGGTTGGCTTCGCGGTAGGCCCAGGCGCTGGCACTGGAGAGCCGTCGCACCAGGGGCATGGCATCCAGCTGCGCCACCTGATGGCGGACCCAATCCATCGCGGCCATGCCGTCAATCGTTTCACGGCGGCCCAGCAGGGCGCCACCCGGCGCCTCGCCCTCGTCAACCAGCAGCACCCGGCAGCCCGCGCGGGCCGCCACCAGCGCCGCCATCAGGCCGGCCGGGCCGGCGCCGACCACCAGCACGTCACAGTGCCAATAACGCGTCTCATAGATACCTGGCACCTTGTCGGCATCGGGTGCGTGGGCCAGACCGGCGACGCGACGGATCGCCGGCTCGTAGAGCAGCCAGTTCGGCCACATGAAGGTCTTGTAATAGAACGAGGCCGGTAGCAGCCGAGCGAACCACTGGTTCACCGCGAGAAGGTCGAACTGCGCCGACGGCCAGCAGTTGACCGAACGCGCTTCCATCCCTTCCTGCAAGCGCAGGGTGGTGATGGGCTGATTGGCCGACTGCTGCTCACCCAGCACCTCGACCATCGACGTCGGTTCCTCCGGACCGGCACTGGTGATGCCGCGCGGGCGGTGGTACTTGAAGCTGCGGGCCGTCAGGCGCACGCCGGCAGCCAGCAGGGCCGAGGCCAGGGTGTCGCCGGCATAGCCCTGGTAGCGCCGGCCGTTGAAGCGGAAAGACAGCGGCTTGCTACGATGGATCAGGCCACCCTGGGGTAGACGAAGCGACTCAGCCATGACCGACCTCCGGTGACAGGATCTCGTGGGTGACCGTGTCGCGAACGATGTCAAACCAGGCCCCGCAGCCCCGCACATGGCACCACTTCTCGCGCAAGGGGCCCATCGGATTGGCGGGCACGGTCAGGTAGTCCACCCAGGCTTCGCTGTCCAAGGTCGACGGATCATCGGGGCGCCGCTGGCGAGACGGTCCGCCGCAGACGAATTCGGTCTCCAGCCGGGGGCCGCAATGGGGGCAAGGAATCAGCAGCATGGTGGTGGGGTCGGCCGTGCCTCAGCGGATGGTGGTGGTGCCCGACTCCAGCACGTAATCGAGCTGACGGAAGCGGTCGAGCGAAAAGGGTTTGATCAGCGGGTGGGTCTCGCCGGTGGCGATCAGGTGCGCCAGGGTGTGGCCGCCCGCGGGCACGGCCTTGAAACCACCCCACCAGCCGGCCGACACATACAGGCCGGGGATGGCGGTGCCAGAGACGATGGGCGAGGCATCATGGGCGATGTCGAGCGTGCCGCCCCACTGGCGCATCAGCTTGAGGCGCTTGAACGAGGGGAAAAGCTCCAGCATGGACGCCACCGCGTCCTCGAACACCTGCTGCTTGATGTCGCGCCGAAAAGACTGGCCCGGGTCGTTGGCACCGCCGATGATCAGCTCGCCGCGGTCCGACTGGCTGAGGTAGACGCCGATGTCCGGGCAGTTGACGATGACATCGATCAGCGGCTTGACGGGCTCGGATACAAAGGCGGTCAGGTTGATGGACTTGATCGGCAGGCGCAGGCCCACGGTGTCGGTCAGCGTGGTGGTATGACCCGATACCACCACCGCCACCTTGTCAGCCCGCACCACGCCCCGGTCGGTCCGCACCCCGGCGATGCGCCCGTCATCGCCGCGCAGCAGGGCGGTGACCGGCGTGTTCTGGTGCATCTCGACGCCCATGTCGTCCGCAGAGCGCGCGAAACCCCAGGCCACCGCGTCATGGCGGCAGACCGCAGCATCGGTGTGCACCATGCCGGCCATGATCGGCAGACGCGCATCCGGCCCGCCGCCGGTCAGCGGGGGAATGCGCCGACGGATCTCGTCGACGCTGATCGGCTCGTAGGTGCTGCCGTGATTGGCCATGTTGAGCCGGCGCCGGCTCAGGTCACGCAGCTTGGGCGAAGTCTGGATGACATCGATCATGGTGCGCTTGGAGTGCATCAGGTTGAAGTTGAGCTCGCGGGTCAGACCCTCGTACAGCGCCACCGACTTCACGTAGAACGGGATGCTCTCGTCGCGCAGGTAATTGGAGCGGATCGTGACGGTGTTGCGGGCAATGTTGCCGCCACCGAGCCAGCCGCGCTCCAGTACCGCGACATTGGTGATGCCGTGCTCCTTGGCCAGGTAATGCGCGGTAGCCAGGCCATGACCGCCGGCGCCGATGATGATCACGTCGTAGCGCTCGCGCAGGGGCGGGCTGCGCCAGGCACGCTGCCAGTTGCCGTGGTGCGACAGGGCATGGCGCGCCAGGGACAGGAGGGAATAACGTTGCATCGTCGGTACGCAGGGGTTGGATTCGAAGTACTGTAGCCGCATTGGCCTATGGCAATGACCGTATTGTGCGCATTCGAGGCATCCGAGTCGAGATGAGGTGCGAGGTCATTAGGGGATCAGTCTTCCAGGCATCAGCGCGGGTGATGTCGCTCAAGTGGTTCGGTGCGCTCAGGGATCAGCTAAATGGCGGTCAAGCCAGCCGGCTTCGAGGCTGGGGACCGCTGACAGCAGGGCGCGGGTGTAGGCGTGCTGCGGATGATCGAAGACCTGGCGCGTCGTCCTGTGCTCGACCAGAACCCCGTCCGACATCACGGCCACCTCGTGCGCGAAGCGGCGCGCCAGCCAGAGGTTGTGTGTGATGAACAAGATGGCCAGGCCGCGCTCGGTCAGCAGCTTGCGCAGCAGCAGAATGATCGAGTCTTCCACAAGCAGGTCCAGTGCGGACGTGATTTCGTCGCATACCAGAAGTTTTGGTTCGGCGCCCAACGCACGAGCGATACATACGCGCTGCTTCTGACCGCCCGACAGACTGTCCGGCATCCTGTCGAGCAGATCGGCATCGAGTTCAGTGGCCTCCAGCAACGCCCGGACCCTGCGCTCGACCTCCGCGGCGTTGCAGCCAAAGAAGAATTGGATCGGCCTGCCAATGGTCTCGCGCACGCTCTGTCGCGGGTTCAATGCCACATCCGGGCTCTGATGAATCAGCTGGATTCGCCGGCGCTCGTCCTTGCTCCTGGCCTCCAAGCCAAGCAGGGCCGAGCCTTGCAGGCGAATCGTGCCGGACCGGGGTGGCAGCAGCCCGACGACCGCGCGGGCCAACGAAGACTTGCCGCTTCCAGACTGGCCGACGACAGCCAGCACCTGCCCTTGGTCCAGGCGTAAACTGACGTCACGGACGACGGACGGGCCTCGCCCATAGCCGAGCGTCACACCGTCCACCTCCAGGACTGGCTGGCTCGTCTGTACCACCTCGATGGACTCCGCAGTCTTGCGCAGACCCACCAGAGCCTGGACGTAGGGCGTACCAGGGGTGGCGACCATCGACTGCGTCGGTCCTTCTTCGACCATGCGTCCGTGGCGGAGCACCATGATGCGATCCGCCAACTGAGCGACCACTGCGAGGTCGTGGGATATGTAAACGGCGGCAAGTTCCCGACCCCGGATGGCATCGCGGATGACCCTCAAGACCTCAATCTGGGTCGTGACATCGAGCGCGGTGGTCGGTTCGTCGAAGACGATCAGTTTGGGCGCGTTGGCAAGCGCCATGGCCACCATCGCGCGTTGCATCTGCCCGCCCGACACCTGATGGGGGTAGCGCTGACAGAACTCGACAGGATCAGGCAGCCCCAGACGTTCGAAGAGGTCCCGTGCCAGAGCCAGGTCTGCGCCTGCGACCCGCCCCGTGAGTCTGGCAACCTCCAACACTTGATCCGCCAGCCGGGTTGCGGGATTGAAGGCAGCCGCCGCACTCTGGGCGACGTAGGCCATGGCTGTTTGCCGCAGGTGCCTCAACGACTCCGGATTCAGGCCGTAGACATCGACACCATCAAACCGCACAGTTCCCGCCCTGACCTGACAACCCGGATTGACGTAGCCCAACACGGCATGTCCGATCGTGCTCTTGCCGGCGCCCGACTCACCGATCAATGCCAGGACCTCGCCAGGCGCCACCGTGAGGCTGACGTCGTCAACGATCGATCGGCCACCAGCCTCGATCACCAAGCCGTTGATCTCCAGCAGGCTCATCGCGGGGCTGCCTTTGCCGTCGAACGGCGAACCTGCCAATCGACCAGCGCATTGACGGTGACGGTGATCACCGCAATCGTCACCGCCGGTACCAGCGGTACCCACACACCGAAAGAGATCGCGCTGACATTCTCCTTGACCAAGCCGCCCAAGTCTGAATGGGGTGGCCTGATGCCGAGTCCGAGAAAGCTGAGGGAGCTCAGGAACAGCGCGGCGAAGGTGAATCGAAGGCCGAACTCCGCCAGCAGCGACGGCATCACGTTGGGCAGGATCTCGCGCCGAATGAACCAGCCCAGGCCTTCACCCCGCAGGCGAGCCGTCTCGACGTAGTCAAGTGCCATCACATCGGCCGCCAGGGCGCGAGCCAGCCTGAAAACACGGGTGGCGTCGAGGACCCCGATGACGCAGACTAGCACCGGGATCGCATTGCCCAGCACGGAGAGCACGACCAGCGCCATGATCAGCGTGGGGATCGACATGAAGATGTCGACACTCCGACTGATGATCTGATCCACCCAACCGGAGAATACCGCCGCCATGCCCGCGAGCGTGACGCCGATTGCGAAAGACAACAGCGTTGCCGCCAAAGCCACGGCAATGGTGTTTCGAGTTCCGAACAGGAGGCGACTCAACATGTCGCGACCCAGACTGTCTGTGCCCAGAGGGTGTTTGAAGCTCCATGCTTCCCAGGGTTCACCGACCAAGGCAGCTTCGCGGTAAGGCGCAAGAACCGGCGCGGCCACTGACGCAAGCACAATCAAGACGATGATGGCGGCACAGGCCACCGGAAAGATCGAGCGTCTCACTTCGGATGCCTCAGACGGGGGTTGACCAACAGGCCCAACAGATCCGCGAGGAAGTTGCACACGACATAGACGGTGGTGAAGATCAGTCCGCAAGCCTGAACCAGTGGTATGTCGCGCGCCGTGACTGCGTCCACCATCAGCTTGCCCATGCCGGAATAGCTGAAGACCGTTTCGACGACGACGACTCCCACCACGAGATAGGCCAATGTGAGCATCAGGATCGACAGGATGGGCGACATCGCGTTTGGCAACGCATGGCGCAGGATGATCCGGGCCGGCGAAATCCCCTTGAGCTCGGCCATTCGGATGTAGTCGGTCGACAAGACGGACACGATGGCGGTGCGGGTCAATCGCATGGTGTGGGCCAGCGTCACCAAGGTCAGGGTCAGGACAGGCAGGGCAAGTGCACGCACCCAGGCCCAAAAGCTGGCGCCATCGTTGAGCATAGAGAGTGCTGGTAGCCAGGCGAACTTGACAGCCAGCGCCATCATCAAAAGGTAAGCAATCAGGAACTCGGGGACAGACACGAAGATCAGCGTGATGGCTGAGATCGCATGATCCGCGACCTGCTCGCGCCGAAGCGCCGCATAGAGTCCCAGGGCGATCGACAGCGGCATGGCCACAAGAGCCGAAGTCAGTGCCAGCACCAGGGTGTTATTCAGTCGCCCGGCGATCATGTCGGTGATCGGTGCCCCGCTGGCCAGGGATCGGCCGAGATCGCCGCGCAAGCAGCTGAATATCCACTCCAGGTAGCGCTCATGTGCAGGTCGGTCCAGATTAAGCTCCCGCCGGATCGCGGCGACTGTTTCAGGAGCAGCCGACTGGCCGAGTATGGCTTGCGCGACGTCACCCGGCAACAGTTGCGTCCCGACGAAAATCAGGAGCGACACCGCGAACAAGGTCAGCGCCGCAAAGGCGCATCGGGAAGCGACCAGTCTCAAAAGCACTGGCCTGGACCCAAGACCTAGCCGAGCCAGACGCGCTCGGCCACGCGCATGCCGGACATCGCGAAATTTCCAGGGAAAAATCCTCGCACATTGGAACGTGCGGCGTCCAGCACATCGGCAAAGATCGGGTTGATACAGCCACCGGTCATGTTGATCATGCGTTGGCAGCTGGCGTAGAGTTCGCGCCGCTTGGCGTCATTGAGCTCCGAGCGAGCCTGCGCAAGCAGCGCATCGAATTCAGGGGCGCGCCAGTTCGAATCATTGAATGACGAGTCGGACTTGAAGGCTGTGGCGAGCATGATGCCTGCCGTCGCACGCCCACCCCAGGCGGCCGCACAGAAGGGCTTCTTGCGCCAGACGTTGGCCCAGTATCCGTCATTGGGCTCGCGCACAAGGGCGATCTCGATACCGGCTGCCGCGGCATGCTCCTTAAACAGCGCAGCAGCGTCCGGTGCTTCGGCGAACGCAACGTCCGAGAACGAGAGCTGCAGGGGTCCGGAGTGGCCGGACCTGCGGTACAGCGATCGGGCCTGCTCGGGGTCATAGGCGCGTTGCGGAATGTCTGCCCCATGGAATGGGTCAGCCGGGCCGATGGGGTGGTCGTTGCCGACCCGCCCGAAGCCTCGAAACACCCGCCGCAGCATGTCTTCCCGGTTGATCGCCAGTTTGAGCGCCATTCGCAGGTCCGCGTTGTTGAACGGCGCGGTGTCACAGAGCATCATGAAGGGCCGATAGGCGCCCGTGGATGAACGCAGCACCTGGATGCCCGGCGCCCGCTCAAGAAGGCCGGCCGTGCGGGTGTCGACGCGCTCAATCATCTGCACCTCACCGCTCTGCAGCGCATTGATGCGCGCGGTCGTGTCACCAACAGCGAGCATCTCGCACTCGGCCACATGGGCACGACCCGCTTTCCAGTAGTTCGGGTTGCGTGTACCGGCGATCCGCTGACCTGGAACAAAGCGTTGAACCATGTAGGGACCCGTGCCGATGCCGGCATTGAAGTCCGTCGTGTTCGCGGGAACGATGATCATGTGCTGACCTGACAGCACGTAGGGCAAATCGGTGTAGACCTCCGACATCTCGAAGATGACCAGGTTGCCATCGGCGCGCACATCGGTCACCGGCTGCATCAGTGCCTTGGCGCCCGACTTCGAGTCGGCGCCCCGATGCAGGTTCATCGACCAGACCACATCCGCCGCCGTCAGGGGCTTGCCATTGTGAAACGTGACACCACTTCGAAGTTTATACACCTGGCGTCGCCCGCCCTGAGACGTCTCCCAGCTTTCGGCAAGCTCGCCGATCAGCCGGTTGCCCTCGCCCATTTCGGTCAGGCAGTTGCCGTACAGGTAACCTTGCATGCCGTGATAGACCGATGTGATGGTGCGCGGGTCCAGAGTGTCTGTTGGCGCAGCACCGGTGGCAGCGATGGTCAGCTTGCCGCCGCGCACGGGGGTCTGGGTTTGCGCGGCAGCGGGCTGGCTACCCAAGGCGAGCGCGGAACCGAGTGCCGCAGTTTGAGCCAGAAAGTCGCGGCGCTTGAGGTCCGTTGGCGTGGGCGCGTTCGTCATGGTGCAGCCTTTCAAGTAAACCAAGGAACTGAGGTTGGTGTGACCCATCCACAGGACATTTTGACTCGCCAGCCTGATTGCCGGATCGCCTTGGTTTTGCTTTCCGCGCTGGCGTTTCTTGCCTACCTGACGGTCAGGATACCCGTAACCCTCCTCCGGCGGCATTTAGTGCAAACCCTAGGTGCCGGCGACCCATAATCGACTGTTTATTCCATTCATTAGGAAACCCGATGAGTGATTGACTCAGGTCGTTCTCGATACTCAAGCCACGCCGCCAACTCCACAATAGACAGTACCGCGCGCAGTTAACCTCGAAGCAACCCAAAGGATCCTCGATGTCAAGACGAACCAGCCGGGCCAGCCAACGCCGTGACGAGCCGCAAAAGCTGGATCAGACACCCTGGCGGCGCTTCCGCAATCCGTATCCGGCGATTGAAGTGCTGGACCCCGTCCAGTTGGACGCCATCCATGACAACTCGATGCGAATACTGTCGGAGATCGGCATCAAGGTTCTTGACGGCCGTTCCCGCAGCCACCTGGCCCGCATTGGGTGTGAGGTCGACGAGTCCACCGAAATGGTGCGCTTCGATCCGGGGCTGGTCATGGAGATGGTGGCACATGCCCCGGAGAAGGTCAATTTGCACGCGCGTAATGCTGCGTACGACCTGACCCTGGGTGGGGACGAGATCATTTTTTCAGGGGTCATGGCGCCGCCGTTCGCCAATGATCTGGACCGCGGCCGTCGGGCCGGCACTTATGACGAGATGTGCGATTACGTCAAACTGGTGCACTCGATCAACGCAGTTCATCAGGTTGGAGGGGGCGGCTTCGAGCCTTTGAACCTGCCGCACCAGACCCGCCACCTGGATGTCGGGTACGCGCACGCGACACTGACGGACAAGACCTGGAAATTCTGGTGCAACGGGAAAGTACGTGCGCGCGACGCGATCAGCATCGCCAAGATCATGATGGGCTATTCCGACGAGGACCTCATCGCCAGGCCGGTCATCACTGCGCCAATCAACACCAATTCACCGCTGATGATCGATACAGCGATGGCCGAGGGTATCGTCGAAATGGCTCGTTTCGGCCAGCCGCTGGTGATCGCCCCTTTCACGATGTCAGGCGCCATGAGTCCGGCCACCGAAGCAGGCGCCTTGTCAGTGCAGAATGCCGAAGCCCTGGCCGGCATCGTGCTTGCGCAGGCGGTACGACGCGGTACACCCGTCGTTTACGGGTCTTATCTCACCAACGTGGACATGCGCACCGGTTCGCCTGCGTTCGGTACACCGGTGTTTGCCAAGGCGACCTGGGCTTCGGGACAATTGGCGCGCAGGTACCGACTGCCGTTCCGCTCGTCCCTTAACACCGGCTCGAACCTGGTCGATGCACAGGCTGCCTACGAAACGGAGATGTGCCTCTGGGCCGCCGTAATGGGTCACGCCAATATCATCTTCGCGGCGGTGGGCTGGCTCGAAGGCGGACTGTCCGGGTCCTTCGAGAAGCTCATCCTAGATGCCGAGTTGCTGCAGCTGATGACGGAAACCATGCAGCCCATGACAGTCAACAAGGACACGCTCGGCTTTGACGCGATCAAGGAGGTCGGGCCGGGCGGGCACTTTTTCGGTTCTCCCCATACGCTTCAACGTTATGAGCACGCCTTTTATCACCCTTTGCTGTCCGACGGTCGGAATTACGAAACTTGGACAGAGCAAGGCCGAGAGGGTGCTGACGTACGCGCCAACCGCATCTGGAAACGCATGCTCAGTGAGTATGAGCAGCCGCGGTTGGATCAGGCAGTCGATGACGCCTTGCGCGACTTTGTGGCCCGCCGCAAACGCGAGATCATGGGCGGCTAGCGAAACCATGCGGCTGCAACCGGAGGTAGCACGATGACTGCCTGGATAGAAATGATTCCGGACGACCAGGCTTCACCGCAGTTGCAGGTGGCACTCAATGCCGCCAGGGCGCCTTCGGGGACGGTTGGAAATGTGATGCGGGTGCACTCGCATCGGCCGAGCACCATGCTGGGTCACGTGGCGCTGTACAAGGCGGTCCTCCATGACAACGCCAACACCGTACCCGAGTGGTTTCAGGAGACGGTTGCGAGCTACGTCTCGCTGCTGAATCACTGCGACTACAGCTTCACCAACCATTGGGCCAACGCGCGTCACCTCATCGGGGATGACGCGCGCGCCGATGCCATGGAGCAGGCGCTGCGTGAGCTGCGTCCCGAACGGGCTTTTGATGGCCTGCAGCTCGCCATGTTGGCCTACGCCGCGAAGCTGACGCTGACCCCGGGCGCGATGGTCGAGGCAGATGTGATCGGCATGCGGGCACTGGGTGCAGATGACGGTCAGATCCTGGAAATCAATCAGGTGTGTTGTTACTTCAACTACGCCAACCGGCTGCTCAACGGACTGGGCGTCACCCTGCAAGGGGACATCATTGGCTACTACGTCGACGAGACCGGGGCGCCCACGCCGAAGCAAGCCGGTTGACGGACTGAACCCTGGCAGGACGCGTGTCCACTGGCGTGACGTCGCGCAGATCAGGCCAGCTGGTTCCTGCGTTGCCGCGCGCACAGTCCAGCAGGGCCGCCCCGCCTGCAGAGGTCTGGGCTGGTGGTGCATGCCCACAACCGTGGGCTGGCGTTTGGCGTGGGTGGCCCACGGGTACAGCATCACCCCAGGCAACAAGGTCGCTGCGCCAGCAATGTCATCGTGCCGTCGCCAGCCGATCGGCAAAAAAGGCCGGCAGCCCGGCACGGCGAATGGCCCGGGCCGCAGCGGGGTGGTCATAGTCCACCCGGTGAAACACCAGTTGCAGGCTTTCGGAGTCAAACACGGCGTAGCCCGCCGCCGGGTTGCCGTCGCGCGGTTGCCCCACCGAACCGATGGTGGCCAGCCAGCAGCTGTGTCCGGGCAGCGGCACGGCCACGCCCGGGCTGGGCATGAACTTCATCAGGCCGGCGTCGCCGCTGCGGGCGTACAGCGACTGGGCGTGCACATGCCCGCCAAACACGTAGCGCACCTCGGGGGCACGGGCAGCGCCGTCCAGGCTGGCGCCTGCCGCACGCTCGTCATACACATAGCGCCAGAGCGCGGGCTCGTCGGCGGTCGCATGCACCAGGAGCATGGCGCCCTCCTGGCGCACCAGCGGCAGCTGGTCCAGGAATTGCCGTTGCATCGGGCTGAGTTGCTGGTGCGTCCAGCCAGCGGTGCTGTCGCCCAGGGTGGTGGCGACCGCCGGCGGCGCGACGGCCATCGCGTCATGGTTACCCTTGAGGACCCAGGCGCCCGCGGCCGCCAGCGTCTGCACCCGCTGCACCACGGCCACCGGGTCGGCGCCATAGCCAACCAGGTCGCCGAGAAAGGCATACTGGCCGACGCCTTGGGCCTGGGCATGGGCCAGACAGGCCTCCAACGCCTGGATGTTGGCGTGAATGTCGGACATCAGGGCCAGCTTCATGGGTAGGTTCCTCGGGGTCCGCACGCCAGCAGCTCGGTTCCGCCCCCCGTTTGACTTTGCCGGCAGCCACGCCGACGGCTACTGATCAGAATCAAGCTTGCTTTCGGTCAATTCCCGCTAAAGTCAGGTCATGACCAACCGACAGCGGCGCAAGCGCCTCATCACGCGACAGGGTTTACTGTACTCGCTGCTGCTGTGCGTGGTCATCATGGGCCTGGGCGGCATGGGCTTCTGGCTGATCGAGCCGCGCGCCAAAACCCTCGGCGACGGCCTGTGGCTGGCATTCACCACGGCCGCCACCGTGGGCTATGGCGATATTGTCCCCAGCACCTCTGCCTCGCGCGCCTTCGCGGTGCTGGTGGTGCTGCTGGGTCTGGCGGTGCTGTCGCTGGCCACCGCCTCGGTGGCCGCCATGTTTGTCGAAACCGAAGAACGCCAGATCGAACGCGACCTGATGCGTGAGATCGGGGCACTGCGCGCCGAGGTGCGTGAGTTGCGCGAAGAAGTGCGGGCCACCCAGGCCGCCGCCCTGACGCCCAAGTGACTCAAGGGGCACCACGCCCCGCTTGTCAAACCCCGGCATCAGCGCTTAACATCAGTCCAACTAAGAAAGTTAGCATGACGACGGCGACGGGTGATTCGGGTAATCCCTTGGTTGGCACATGGCAGTTGCTGCGCTGGGACATCAGCTACAGCGACGGCCGCGCGCCTTCGCTGCCGTTTGGTGCCGCTGCCACCGGACTGATCCTCTACACCCACGACGGCAGCATGAGCGCCTGCATTGCCCAGGCCGGGCGGGCTGCCCTGTCGTCCGACAGCGTGCGCACTGCCCCGGTTCAGGAACAGCTGGCCGCTTTCGGGAGTTTTTTCCAATATGCCGGCCGCTACCGCATCGAGCGCCAGGACGGCCGGCTGCAGGTGGTGCACAGCGTCACCCACGCGCTCAACCCCAATTTTGTCGGCACCGAACAGGTGCGCTGGATCGACTGGCCGGCTGAGGGCCAGCTGGCGCTGTCGGCTTCTGACGCCCTGCCGGGCACGGCGGTAGCCCGCCATCACCGGCTGCTGTGGCAGCGAGGTGCAGAGACATGAGCTTGTTTGAACAGCATCGGGCCCGGTTCGAGCGGGCGCAGGCGGCTTGCCAACAGCGCGACTGCTGGAGCCCCTTTCCCGAACTGCCGGGCAAATACCCGGATGCCGAAGCCGCACAAGCCAAAGGCCTAGCCGCCTTCCAAGCGCACCTGGGCCAGGACCAGCCCCGCTTCTTTGAACTCGACCAGCCGGGCACCGTGGGCGCCCTGGGCGAAGAAATTTCGCCTTACACGCAGCAACCGCTGGGTATTCGGTACCCGCAGGCCGATCCAGACCGGCTGTTCGAGGCGGCAGGCCGTGCCATGACCGACTGGGCCCGGGCACCGATCGACGACCGCATCGGCCTGCTGCTGGAGGTGGTGGACACGCTGTACCGCGAGCATCTGTTTGCCATCGTGCACGCCGTGATGCACACCGCCGGCCAAAGCTTCAACATGGCCTATGCCGGCTCGGGCGTCAATGCGCTCGACCGGGCCATCGAGGCCCTGGTCTATGCCCACCAGGCGCAACATGCCGTGGCACCGCAGGCCCGCTGGGAGCGGCAGTTTGGCCCTTCGACCATCGTGCTGGACAAGACTTACCAGCTGGTGCCGCGTGGCGTGGCGGTGTGTTTTTCTTGTGCCAGCTTCCCGACCTGGAACGCCTGGCCCTCGATGATGGCCAGCCTGGCCACCGGCAATGCGGTCATCGTCAAGCCGCACCCGGCCACCGTGCTGCCAATGGCCCTGACCGTGCGGGTGTTCCGCCAGGTGTTGCAGGCAGCGGGTTTTGACCCGAACCTGGTCACACTGGCCCTGGACAGCCAGGCCGCGCCGATTGGTAAAACACTGGTGAAGCACCCGGCCACGGCGATGGTGGATTTCACCGGCAGCGTGCGCTTCGGCCAGTGGGTGGAGCAAAACGCCCACCCGGCCCTGAGTTTCACCGAAACCGCGGGCTGCAACACGGTGGTGCTGGCCTCGGTCACCGATCTGGACGCGGTGCTGCGCAGCCTGGCCACCACGCTGTGCCTGTTCAGTGCCCAGATGTGCACCAGCCCACAAAACATCTACGTGCCAGCCCAAGGGGTGCACACGCCCCAGGGTCTGGTCAGTCTGGAGGAAGTGGCACGGCGCCTGGCCGATGCGGTGGCGGCACTGACGCAAGACCCCAAAAAAGCCGCCATGATTCTGGCCACGGTGCAGTCGCCGCAAACACTGGCGCTGCTGGCAGACCTGCAGACACAGGGTGCAAAGCGCGGCACCGTGCTGTTGGCGCCCCGCGCTTACCCGCATCCGGACTGGCCCGACGCCCGTACCAGCACGCCCTTGATGTTGCAGGTGAGCAAGGCTGAGCGCGACCTGTACGGCGAAGAGCGCTTCGGCCCGATCAGCTTTGTGATCGCCTGCGACGACGTGCAGGATGCGCTGACCCAGGCCACCGCCGACGTGCGTGAGTTCGGTGGCCTGACGGCGTTCCTGTACGCCACCGACGAGGGCTACATCACACAGGCGCAGGATGCCTATGCCCGCGCCGGGGCGCAACTCACCATCAACCTCACCGGCGCCATGCCGCTGAATTTCGCGGCAGCCTACAGTGATTACCACGTCACCGGGCTGAACCCGGCCGGCAATGCCGCCTTGACGCACCTGGCCTTTGTGGCCAACCGCTTTTGTGTCACCCAATCGCGTCGGCCCGCCCGGGCCGATACCCCAGTCGAATGACCCTAAAGGAATAAGGCCATGGGCTACAACGAGATCCCGGTCCTGAATGGCGGCTTTGCGCCGATCGACCGCGAGCTGACGCTCGACCTGACCGACATCGAGGGCGAAATCCCCAAAGATCTGACCGGCATGTACGTGCGCAACGGTCCCAACCGCCGCTTTGAGGCGCCCGGCCGCTACCACTGGTTTGACGGCGACGGCATGCTGCATGCGGTGCGCTTTGCCAACGGCAAAGCCCAGTACCAGAACCGCTGGGTCATGACCGACAGCCTGCAGGAAGAACTCAGCGCAGGCACGGCACTCTGGCAGGGCATCAAGGACCCGCCGCGCAAGGACCGGCCCGACATGCCGATCAAGAACACTTCCAACACCGACGTCAAGTATTACGCCGGGCACCTGGTCTCGATGTGGTACCTGGGCGGCTCGGTCTACCAGTGCCGCCCGGGCGACCTGTCCACCGTGGGCCGGCTACCGGTCGACCCACGGCTGGTGGGCCTGCCCATCTCGGCGCACTCCCGGGTGGATGAACGCACCGGCGAGTTCCTGTTTTTTGCCTACGGCAAGGAAGCGCCCTACATGCACTATGGCGTGATGGACCGGCTGGGGCAGCTCAAGACCTTCATGCCGGTGCAGTTGCCCGGGCCGCGCCTGCCGCACGACATGGCGATCACGCCCAACCACACCATCCTGCACGACCTGCCGCTGTTTTACGATATGGACGCGTTTGCCGCGGGCCGGCATAAGCTCAAGTTTCACCATACGCTGCCCTCGCGCTTTGGGGTGGTGCCGCGCCATGGCACGCCGGACCAGATCCGCTGGTTCGAGGCCAACCCGACCTACATGTACCACGTGTCCAACGCCTGGGAAGAAGAAGACGGCCAGGGCGGCACCGAGATCGTGATGACCGGCACCCCGTTCCGGCTACCGACCGACATGCGCGGCAAGGTCGATGTCGAGCGCTTCCCCAAAATGCTGGCCAATCTGGAGCATGACTTCATGTTCTATGAGTGGCGCTTCAACCTGCGCACCGGCCAGACCAAGGAGCGGGTGATCGACGACATCATCAACCAGGAGTTCCCGGTGATCAACTCCTGGATGCAGGGCCACAAGACGCGCTACTCGTGGAACGTGTTGATGGGCCGCAGCAACCGGGCCGAAGACCCGCGCTTCTGCGGCATCGCCCGCTATGACCTTGAAAAAGACAGCTGCAGCACCTACCACGCCGGCGTGCACAAGTGGTTCAGCGAAGCCCCGTTTGCACCCAAGGACAACTGGCAGGCCGAGGACGACGGCTACCTGGTCGGCTTCATGTGGGACGACCTGAGCCAGAGCTCCTGGGTGACCATCTTCGACGCGCACGACGTGGCTCAGGGTCCGGTCTGCCGCATCCGGCTGCCGCAACGGGTGCCCAACGGCTTCCACGCCACCTGGGTCAGCGGCGAACGCCTGGCGCGCGGCTACTGAGATGGTGCTGGTCAAGCCCGAGACCATCGCCGAGTACACCGCGCAGGGCTGGTGGGGCCGGCAAACGCTGTGGGATCTGTTTGTGCAGCAGGTCAGCGCGCACGGCGACGCAGAGGCCGTGGTTGACGCCTGCAACCGCAGCGACTTTGCCCACGGCACCCCGCGCCGCCTGAGCTGGCGCCAGCTGGCGCAAGAGACCGACCGCTTCAGCCTGTTGCTGCTGCAGCAAGGCCTGCGCCGCGATGACATCGTGGTGGTGCACCTGCCCAACGGCGTGGAACAGTACCTGGTGTACCTGGCCTGCGCCCGGCTCGGCTTGATCGTGACACCGGTGCCGGTCCAGTACCGCGAGCATGAGCTGGCGCACATCCTGTCGATCACGGCAGCGACGGCGGTCATCACTTTCAGCCAGATCGGCCGCGCCGACCACGCCCACCAGGCTGCCGCCATGTACCGCCAGCTCGGCGCTGACCATCCGAGCCTGCGCACGGTGCTGGCCTGGGGCCCCGGCCTGCCCCCCGGTGTGGTGGGGATTGAGTCGACCTGGCCTGAGGTGCTGAACGCCGAGCAGTTGGCCCAGCTGGCCCGGGCCGAGCAGAACGCCGCCGTGAGCGCCAACGATGTGTTCAGCATTTGCTGGACCTCGGGCACTGAAGCCGCGCCCAAGGGCGTGCCGCGCAGCCACAACGAGTGGCTGATCGTGCCACCCAGCATCATCGAGGCGGGCCAACTGCAAGCCGGTGCGCGCCTGCTCAACCCCTTTCCACTGGTCAACATGTCGGGCCTGTCCGCGGCCTTCGCGACCTGGCTCGTGCTGGGCGGCACGGTGGTGCAGCACCAGCCCTTCAGCCTGCCGGTGTTTTTGCAGCAATTGCGCGAGGAGCGCATCGACTACACGGTGGCGGCACCAGCCATCCTCAACCAGCTGCTGCAGGACGAACGTCTGCTGGCCGGCATTGATTTTGGGCGACTCAAGCGCATCGGCTCGGGTTCGGCGCCGCTGTCGGAATGGATGGTGTGTGGCTTTGCCGAGCGGCACGGGGTACAGATCGTCAACTACTTCGGCTCCAACGAAGGCGCGGCGCTGTCGGGCAGCGACATCGACATCCCCGATCACGCCCTGCGTGCGCAGTACTTTCCGCGCGCCGGCGTGCCCGGCTTTGACTGGCACGTCTCCACCACCCGCAAAATCAAGACCCGGCTGGTGGACCTGGCCAGCGGGGCCGACATCACCCAGGCCGGCCAACCCGGTGAACTGCGCTTTAAGGGGCCGACCGTGTTCAGCGGCTACTTCCAGGCGCCAGAGATGACGGCCCGCGCTTTCGATGAACAGGGCTTTTACCGCACCGGTGACCTTTTCGAGATTGGCGGTGACCAACTGCAGTACTACCGCTATGTGGGCCGCTCCAAAGATCTGGTGATGCGGGGCGGCATGAACATCTCCAGCGAAGAGATCGAAGGCCTGTTGGCGGCCTGCCCGGGTGTGCGGGAGGTGGCAGTGGTGGGCGTGCCCGACCGGATCCTGGGCGAGAAGCTGTGCGCCTGCGTGGTCAGTGCGCCAGGGCAGCGTGTGTCGCTGAACGATCTGGTGCAGTTCCTGCGTGGCCACCAGCGCGTGGCCGCCTACAAGTTGCCCGAGTACGTGCTGCAGGTGGATGCGCTGCCGCGCAATCCGGTAGGCAAGATTCTCAAGCGCGAGCTGCGTGAACAGGCCCGCGCGCTGGCCCCGGAGACCGTATGAAGCCCGTGCTGCTGCTGATCCCCGGCATGCTCAACACTGGGGCGATCTGGGATGCTGTGCGGGCCGATCTGGAACCGATGCTGGATGTGCGCATCGCCGATGTGCTGACGCAAGACTCGATTTCGGCCATGGCCGCTGACGCCTGGGCCCTGGTGGCCGATTTGCCGGCGCACGCCAGCCTGACCGTCTGCGGGTTTTCCATGGGCGGCTATGTGGCCATCGAGCTGCTGGCCCGGCACCGCGACCGGGTCCAGGCGGTGGCGCTGATCGACTCCGCGGCTGCCATCGAAACCGCCGAGACCCTGCCGCTGCGCGAGAAAACCATTGGCGCATTCGAGCGCAACTTTGCCCGCACGATCGAGGGCATCATTCCGTTCAGCCTGCATCCCGACAACCTGGCCAACACGGCCTGGGTGGACGGCATGCGCCGCATGATGCACGAGGTGGGTGCCGCCACCGCCATCCGGCAAACCCGTGCCGTCATGGCCCGGGCCGATCACCGGCCGATGCTGGCCAGCCTGACCCAACCGGTGCTGGTGGTGTGCGGCCGCGAGGACAAGGTCACACCACCGCCGCTGTCGCAGGAGCTGGCTGATCTGATCCCCACCGCCGAGCTGGTCTGGCTGGACCAGGCCGGCCATCAAACCCCGATCGAGCAGGCGCCAGCCCTCGCACAGCGGCTGCTGCGACTGGCCCTGGCCACCCAGGTTCACCAGGAGCTGCCATGACGCCGGCGACCCGTGCCTTGCCCTTCGCCCTGCGCCTGCCCGTGGTGGCAGCGCCGATGTTTTTGATCTCGGGGCCGGAGCTGGTGCTGGCGGCCTGCAAGGCCGGCATCATCGGCGCCTTTCCAACACCCAACGCGCGTCCGGTGTCGGTGCTGGCCGACTGGATGCACCAGATCACCGAAGGGCTGGCGCAGGCGCGCGACGCACAACCCGCCGCCACCCTTGGGCCCTGGTGCGCCAACCTGGTGACACACTCGTCCAACACCCGCCTGGCGGAGGACCTGGCGCTGGTGGCCCGTTTCAAACCCCCGGTGGTGGTGACGGCCCTGGGCAGCCCGAAGCCGGCAATCGAAGTGGTACATGCCTATGGCGGGCTGGTCATTGCCGATGTGATCTCGGTGGGCCTGGCCAAGAAGGCTGTGGCGGCTGGCGCCGACGGGCTGGCCTGTGTGTGCGCTGGCGCTGGCGGCCATACCGGCTTCCTGTCGCCATTTGCCTTTGTCAGCGCGGTGCGCGAGTTTTTTGACGGTTACATCATCACCGGCGGCGGCATTGGCGATGGCTGGGGTGTGGCCGGTGCTGTGGCCAGCGGTGCCGACCTGGTCTACATGGGCACCCGCTTCATCCCCACTGCCGAGAGCCTGGCGCCAGCGGACTACAAACAGATGGTGGTGGACAGCGGTATCGACGACCTGGTGGTGAGCGCCGGCGTGACCGGCACCGCCGCCAGCTGGCTCAAGCCCTCGCTGCGCGCCCAGGGGCTGGACCCCGACAACATGCCCGATGCGCCAGGGCGCCAGTACGACAGCAACCAGTCCTTTGCGGGCAAAAAATGGACCGAGGTCTGGGCCGCCGGGCAGGGCCTGGGCCCCATCAAGTCTGTGGCCAGCGTGGCCACGGTGGTGGACGAATTAGCCCGCGACTACCAGCAGGCCCTGAACCGATTCAAACGACTGCCCTGGCTGGGCGCAGGAGATCAGCATGCGTGAACCCGTGTATGTGCTGGGTGGTTACCAGACCGATTTCGCCAAGGTCTGGTCGCGCCAGGGCCAGGATATTTCGGATATCACGCGCGAAGCCACGCTCGGCGCCCTGGCGGCCTGCGAGCTGGACGCCGGGTCGATCGCCAGCATCCACGTCGGCAACGCCTTTGGCGAATTGCAGCGCCAGCAGGCCCATCTGGGCGCCATGGTGGCCCAGGTGGTGCCCGAGCTGTGGGGCGTACCCGCCATGCGGCACGAAGGGGCCTGTGCCTCGTCGTCCTTGGGGGTACTGAGCGCGATGGCCGAAATCGAAGCTGGGCGCTACGACTGCGTGCTGGTGCTGGGGGTCGAGGAGTTCAAGAATCTGCCGGGTAACGTCGCGTCGCAAAACCAGAATGCGGCTGCCTGGCAGGGCCACGAAGACATTGACTGCACCTTCATGTGGCCAGCGGCCTTTGGCCTGGTGGCGCAGGAGTACGAGCGGCGCTATGGGCTGGACCGCAGGCACCTGAACCGGATTGCCGAGCTGAACTACAGCCACGCCAGGCGCAACCCGCTGGCGCAGACCCGCAAGTGGACCTTCGACGCCCTGAGCTTTACCGACGACGACGAGGCCAACCCGGTGATCGAGCCCGGCACCCGGCGCCAGGATTGCGGCCAGATCACCGACGGTGCCTGCGCCGTGGTGCTGGCCTCGGCCAGCTTCGCCCGGGCCCACGCCCAGCGCCGCGGCAGCACCCTGGCCAAGTTGCCGCACATCGCCGGCTGGGGCCACCGCAATGCCGGCCTCAAGCTCAAGGACAAGCTGGCCCGTAGCGCCGATGCCGCCTATGTGTTTCCCCATGTGCGCCAAACCATTGAGGACGCCTGGCGCCGCGCCGGTGTGGCGGGCATCGAGGCCGTGCAGGGCGTGGAAACCCACGACTGCTTCACCACCACGGAGTACATGGCGATCGACCACCTGGGACTGACCGCGCCCGGCCAAAGCTGGCAGGCCGTGGAAGACGGCAGCATCGAGCCTGGCGGCCGCTGCCCGGTCAACATGAGTGGCGGCCTGATCGGCTGCGGCCACCCGGTCGGCGCCACCGGCACCCGCATGCTGTTTGACGCGGCGCGCCAGGTCACCGGCAGCGCCGGGGCCTGCCAGATTGAAGGGGCGCAGCGCATCCAGACGCTCAACATCGGCGGCTCCTGCGCCACCGTGGTGAGCTTTGTCGTGGCCTGCCCGGCCTGAACCGATAACAGGCACCGCCCATGGTGGACCTGCAGCTCACGCACGACGCCCTGCTGAGCAGCACGCTCAACCACGGCCTCAAGGTCATGGGCGACCGCTGGACGGCGGCTGTGCTGCTGGGCGCCTTCACCGGCGTGAAGCGGTTTGAGGATTGGCAGGGACAACTGGCCATCCCGCGCTCCACTCTGACCGACCGGCTGGGCAAGCTGGTCAAGCTGGGGCTGCTGCGCCAGCAAGCCTACCAGGAGCGTCCCCTGCGGCAAGCCTACCACCTGACACAAAGCGGACTCAAA
The DNA here is from genome assembly GCA_041182225.1 of Pseudomonadota bacterium. Classification (GTDB taxonomy): domain Bacteria; phylum Pseudomonadota; class Gammaproteobacteria; order Burkholderiales; family Burkholderiaceae_C; genus Rhodoferax. The sequence continues at coordinate 24,216 of JBEGOC010000113.1, forward strand.
CTTTACGACCAGGTGCTGATGATATGGATGTGGGAGCGGCGCTGGGGCCATCGAGCCCGCAGCCTGCCCGGCCAGTTGCACCACCAGCGCTGCGGCCGGCCTTTCCTGCCGGTCCTGGCCTGCGCCGCCTGCAGCGAGAAAACCGGCATGAACGACCTGTCCTTCAGCCTGCAACCAGTGCCGGAATTGCTGCTGGCCGAGGACACCGGCCGCAATGCCCGGGTCACCAGTGCCAGCACGCAGAGCATGGGCCAGGGCCTGCGGGTAGACCGCTGGTCGCTGCTGATCGTCACCGCGGTGGTGCTGGGCTGTCATTACTATGACGAACTCGGCCAGGTGCTGGGGATTGCCAGCAGCGTGCTGGCACGCCGGCTCAGTGGCATGGTCGAGACCGGCCTGTTGCTGGCGCAACCCGATGTCGCCGATGCCCGTCGCATGCGCTACCGGCTGACACCGGCCAGCCGCGACCTGTTTGGTTACCTGGTCTGCTTTTCCACCTGGGCCAGCCGCGATTACCTGCAGCGACCCAGCGCCATTCGCCCCGTCCACAAGGCCTGTGGTCACCGTTTTGTACCTCAGGTGCTGTGCAGCGCCTGCCGCGAGCCGGTCTTGCCCTGGGACGTGACGTTTTCCGATGCCCCCGCCTGAACCACCAAGGAGTTCCTATGTCGACCGAACTGATCCGCCGTCTTGACACCGACATGGAGCCCGGCGACCACCCCTACCTGCAAGGGGCCTGGACCCCACTGCTCGAAGAAGTGAACGCAACCGACATGCCAGTGCTCGCAGGCCAGATTCCCGACGACATTGATGGCATTTACCTGCGCAACACCCAGAACCCGGTGTACCGGTCGATCGGCCGTTACCACCCCTTTGATGGCGACGGCATGATTCACATGATCAGCTTCCGGGACGGCAAGGCCAGTTACCGTAACCGCTTTGTGCAGACCAAGGGTTTGAGCGCTGAGCAGGAAGCCGGCAGGCGGCTGTGGGCCGGCCTGATGGAAAACCCGGCGCTGTCAAGCCGCCCGGGCTGGGGCGCCCATGGCGCCATCAAGGACGCCTCCAGCACCGACGTGGTGGTGCATGCCGGGCGCGCATTCACCTCCTACTACCAATGCGGCGAAGGCTACCGGCTGGACCCCTTCACCCTGGCGCAACAAGGTATTCCGCCCTGGTCGCCGCTGGACGGCATCTCGGCCCACATGAAGATCGATGAGGCCACCGGCGAGATGCTGTTCTTCAACTACTCCAAACATGCGCCTTACATGCACTACGGGGTGGTGGACCGGTACGACCAGCTGGTGCACTACGTACCTATCCCGCTGCCGGGGCCGCGGCTACCGCATGACATGTGCTTCACCGAGCACTACGCCATCCTGAACGACTTTCCGCTCTACTGGGACCCGGAGTTGCTGAAGCAGGGCAAGCATGTGGTGAAGTTCCATGCCGACCAGCCCTCGCGCTTTGCCATCATTCCGCGGCGGGGCCAGCCGCAGGACATCCGCTGGTTTGAAGCCGCACCCACCTTTGTGCTGCACTGGCTCAATGCCTATGAAGAAGGTGACGAGATCATCCTGGATGGCTACTTCCAGGAAGAGCCTGAGCCCAAGAACTTCGAAGGCGCGCCCAAGGGCTACGAACGCATGATGTCCTACCTGGACCAGTACAAGATGAAAACCCGGCTGCACCGCTGGCGCTTCAACCTGAGCACCGGCCAAACCAGCGAGCAGCGCCTGGATGAGCGCACGCTGGAGTTCGGCATGATCAACCAGCGTTACGCCGGACGCCCTTACCGCTACACCTACAGTGCCGTGCAGGTGCCGGGCTGGTTTTTATTCAACGGCTATGTCAAGCACGACCTGCTCACCGGCGCGTCGTGGCAAATTGCACTGCCCGAGGGCCAGTACGCCAGCGAAGCGCCATTCGCACCGCGCATCAACGCCATCGATGAAGACGACGGCTACCTGGTCACCTTCATCACCAACGAGGCCACGCAGCGCTCGGAGGCGCTGCTGATCGACTGCAAGCGCTTCGCCGAGGGCCCAGTGTGTCGCATCGAGCTGCCACACAAACTGTGCAGCGGCACCCACTCCTGCTGGGCCAACGGTCCCGATGTCCGTCACGGCCTACTGAGCGCGCCATGAAAAACACCCTGACACTGATGGCAGCGGTCCTGTGGATCGTGTGGATGGCTGGCCTGCTGACCTTCAAGCAGCGCCCGGAGCTGCGTGTGGGAACCGCGCGTGAATTGGTCTACCCCATCGCGGCCCTGGTGATCGTTGGGGTCTGGTTGATGGTCGACCCAAGCAGCAAGCTGGGCCAGTTTCTGCAGCTGTACGTGCAGGCCGGTCTCATCAGTTGGCTGATGCTCACCGGCGTCTGGCTGATGAGCCTTTGGAAGCGGGATTGCGGCATCATGGACGTGGCTTACCCCATGGCGGCCTCCGTCCCCGTGGTGAGCCTGCTTCTTTGGCGTGGCAACTGGTCGCCCCATGAAATCATGCTCGCGACGCTGGTCACCCTGTGGAGCCTGCGCATGTCACTGCATATCGGTCTGCGCAACCGCGGCCATGGCGAAGATGGCCGGTACGCGGCATGGCGGCGGCGTTTTGGCAAGCACTGGTGGTGGTGGAGCTTCTTCCAGGTCTTCACCATGCAGGGCGTCACCGTCTGGCTCTGGTCACTGGGCCTGATCATGGCAGTGGACAGCGGCGCCCGGCCGCTGGGCTGGCAGCACGGTCTGGCCTTGCTGCTGTTTGGCGTGGGGTATTACTTCCAGGTGGTGGGCGACCTGCAACTGGAACGCTTCAAGAAACGGCGCACGGACCGCAGCCAGGTGCTCGACCAGGGCCTGTGGAGCCTGAGCCGACACCCCAACTACTTTGGCGAGTCCGTGGTGTGGTGGAGCTTCGGGGCGCTGGGCCTGGTGCACCCCTGGGGCTGGCTGGCACTGGTCTGTCCCGCTTATGTGACCTGGTTCATGAGTGCGGGATCAGCCACGCCGATGCAGGAGCGCTACATGGCCAAAACCAAGCCCTCCTACGCTGCCTACATGGCCCGCGTGCCCACCTTCTTCCCGTGGGGCAAGCCCAAGTGACCACCGGCGTAGACCTCAGCGGCCGCGTCGCCATTGTGACGGGGGCTGGGAATGGCCTGGGGCGCGCCTACGCACTGCAGCTGGCTGCGTCTGGGGCGCAGGTGCTGGTGAACAACCGCCGGCATGCCGGGGAAACGGATGCCCAGACCTCGGCGGCCCAGACCGTCGCCGCCATCGAAGCGGCCGGTGGGTGCGCCTGCGCCAACTGGAACAATGTGATCGAGCCAGACAGCGGCACGGCCATGGTGGCCCAGGCGCTGGCCACTTTCGGCCGGCTCGACATCGTGGTGGCTAACGCCGGCATCGACACCCCCACCACCTTCATCAAGCAGGCGTTGGCGGATTTCCGCGCGATCTTTGACACCAGCTTTTTTGGCAACCTGCATCTGGCGCATGCCGCATGGCCGCACCTGATCCAGCAGCGCTATGGGCGCATGGTGCTCACGGCCTCCAGTGCCGGCCTGTACGCCAATCACGGGCAGTCGGCTTACAGTGCCGCCAAATCGGCTGTGATCGGCCTGATGCGTGCGCTGGCCCTGGAAGGCCAGCGCCATCAGGTGCGGGTCAATGTGATTGCCCCCTACGGCTACTCCCAGATGACCGCGCCTTACATGAGTGAACGCATGGCCGACCGCTTTGATCCGGCGCTGGTGGCACCACTGGTGAGCTGGCTGTGCAGCGAGGCCTGTGCGCTCAATGGTGAGGTGCTGGTGAGTGGTGCGGGGCTGGTGCGCCGCGCCTCGGTCGGCGAAACGCAGGCCCTGGCACTGGGCGCCGGGTCACCTGCTGAAGTCGTCAAGGGGTTGGCAACCTTGGGCGTCCAAAGCTACCCCAGCGCCAACGGTTCATTTGCCAGGCTCCTCGAGGAACTGGCCCAACACATGCCGGAGAACACAGCATGACCTACGCCGTGATCGCCGAGGCCGTGCGCACGCCGCGCGGCAAAGGCAATGACAAAGGCAGCCTCAAGCGCCTTAAGCCGGCCGAGCTGCTGGCCCAGACGCTGGCTGCACTGGCCAGCCGCAGCGGGGTGGATACCTCGCTCATCAACGATGCCATCTTTGGGTGTGTCTCTCAAACCGGGGAGCAGGGTAGCAGCCTGGGCACGCTGGCACTGCCCTTGGCTGGCTGGAGTGACCGGGTATCGGCCGTGACCATCAACCGTTTCTGCGCATCCGGCTTGTCGGCCACCAATTTTGCCGCGCTGCAGGCCCTGTATGGCGACACCCTGGCTCTGGGCGGGGGCGTGGAAATGATGTCACGCGTGCCTATGGGCAGCGACCAGGGGCCGCTGACCCACGACCTGACGCTGCAGGCCCAGGCACGTCTGGTGCCTATCGGTATCGCAGCCGACGCCATCGCCACCCAGCGTGGCTATGCCCGTGAGCAGCTCGACGCCTATGCGGCGAGCTCCCAGCTGCGAGCGGCAGCGGCAGCCGCTCGGGGGCGCCCGCCCTCCATGATGCCGGTGACCGGTGCTGACGGCCAGCTGCTGCTCGACCGGGACGAAAACATCCGCCCGGCCACTACCGCTGAATCCCTGGCGACCATGCAGCCAGCCTTTGCCCAGTGGGGCGCCAAAGGCGGCGATGCAGGCTGGGACGCCCAGTTATGCCGGCGCTACCAGTTGCCGGCCATTCACCATGTGCACCACGCGGGCAATTCGCCTGCCATGGCCGATGCCGCTGCTGCCGTTTTGGTAGGCTCGCCCGCCGCGGTCGAGCGCGCCGGGCTGCGCAGCCGCGCCCGCATTCTCGGCATGGCCGATATCGGCTCCGACCGCATGCTGGCACTCACCGGCACGGTCGATGCCACCCGCCTGGCGCTACAACGCGCAGGACTTCGCCCCGCCGACGTCGACCTGTTTGAGATCAACGAAGGCTTTGCCGCCATGGCCCTGCATTTCATGGACGACATGCAGGTTGGCGCGGAACGCATCAATGTGAATGGCGGGGCCATCGCGATCGGTCACGCCATGGGCTGCACCGGCGCCGCCCTGGTCAGTGTGCTGCTCGATGAGCTGGAACGGCGCGGACAACGCTACGGCTGCATTGCGATTTGCGGCGCAGCCGGCGTGGCCAGCGCCATGGTTATCGAGCGGCTGGCCGCCTAAGTGTTTACCCTGGATTCGGTGCAAGCGGGTGCTTGCCCGGTAGACGGCCAGAGGCGGATATGCCAAGATATCACTTTCCCAACTAGACCCAGTCAGCGCGGACCCACCTCTTGAATCCCGAACTTGCCCAGTTGCTGCAGCTGACCCTCAACGGTATCGCCATCGGCGCCATCTACGCCCTGGTGGCGCTGGGCCTGGTGCTGACTTACAAGGCGACCGAGGTCCTCAATTTTGCGCATGGCGACGTGCTGATGGCTTCTGCGTTTGTGGGCTGGGGCCTGATCGTCGGCCTGGGTTGGCCGTTCTGGTTGGCCACGCTGGCCACCGTGCTGCTGGCCGCGGCCCTGAGCTGGCTGATCGATGCCCGCATCATGCGGCTGATCGTGGGGCAACCCCAGTTTGCGGGGGTGATGCTGACCATTGCCATCGCCTTCATGCTGCGTGGGCTGGTCAGCATGTCCTTCGGGCCCGACTCGCGCACCTACCCCACCCCCTGGACCGGCCAGAAAACACAAGTGGGCACGCTGGTGGTCAATGACCTCAGCCTGGCCATCGTCGGTGCGTCCTTGCTCATCACGCTGGTGCTGTTCTGGTTCCTGAAAAAAACCGCGCTCGGCACCTCGATTCAGGCCGCTTCGCAAAACCAGTTGGCGGCCTACCTGAGCGGCATCCGCGTCAAGCGGGTCACCTCCATGGTCTGGGCCATTTCCGGCGCCATCGCCGCCGTCTGCGGTCTGCTGCTGGCACCGATTGCGCTGGTCGACATCGGCCTCTGGATCGTGGTGCTCAAAGCCCTGGCGGCGCTGGTGCTGGGTGGCTTCGGCAGCGTGCCGGGCGCGATTCTGGGCGGCATCCTCCTGGGCGTGATCGAGCAGTTTTCCGGGGTCTACCTGCCAGATGGTTTCAAAGACGCCATGGCCTACATGGTGCTCATCGGCGTGCTGATCTTGTGGCCGCGTGGCCTGCTGGGCGAGGCCCACGGCCGCCGGGTCTGACAGCCGCCCCTGCCCATGCGCTTTGCCTACGACACCAGCTACCGCGACGGCCACGCCCTGTTGCGCTACCTGCCCGGCCGGCTGGCCTACGGCTTGCTGATGGCGGCACTGCTGATCGCCCCCTGGATCATGCCCAAATATGTGGTGGGTGAGCTCAGCTACGTGTTCATCATGTGCATTGCCAGCCTGGGCCTGATGGTGTTGGTCGGCTACACCGGTCAGGTGTCGCTCGGTCACTCGGCCTTCATAGCGATCGGGGCCTACACCCATACCTGGCTGCTGGCCCAGGGAATGCCGCTGGTGCTGTCCATGCTGCTGGCTGCCAGCTTCACCGGCCTGATCGGCCTCATCATCGGGCTGCCGGCAATCCGGGTGTCCGGGCTCTACCTGGCCATGGTCACGCTGGCCTTCGCCATCCTGACCGAACATGTGATCGGCCGCTGGAAGAGCGTGACGGGCGGCTTCAACGGCGTCTCAGTCAACAGCCCGGTGCTGTTCGGCCTGGACTTGTCCAAACTGCAATCCTTTTACTACCTGTGCCTGGTGGTGCTGGTGCTGGTGCTGCTGGGTTTGCTCAACCTGATGCGGGCCAAGACCGGGCGGGCCTTCATGGGGGTGCGCGACTCCGAGGCGGCCGCCTACGGCCTGGGCATCTGGGTTGCCGGTTACAAGGTGCTGGCCTTTGTGGTGTCCGCCATGGTCACCGGACTGGGCGGTGCCCTGCTGGCCCACCATGTCGGCTTCCTGACACCGGAAGGCTTTGGCCTGATCCTCTCGTTGGAGCTGGTGCTGATGGTCACCATCGGCGGCTTGGGCTCACTGCGCGGCGCCATCCTGGGCGCCATCCTGATCAGCATGTTGCCCACGTTCATCTCACGCATCAAGCCGCTGCTGCCCGACCACATTGCCAAGCAGTTCGGGCTGGAGACCTTTGTCTTCGGCCTGGTGCTGGCGCTGTTTGTGCTGTTCGAACCGAAAGGACTGAACGGCCGCTGGATCAAGTTCAAGACCTTTCTGGAAACCTTTCCGCTGTACCGCAAGGATATGTTCAAACGCGGCAAGAGTTACATGAAGTCGGAGCGTTACAGGTGAGCGTGTTCGCCGTCTCCGATCTGTCGCTGCGATTTGGCGGCGTGCAGGCCATCGCGGATGTCAGCTTTGCGGTCGAGCAGGGCGAGGTGTTTGCCATCATCGGCCCCAATGGCGCCGGCAAGACCTCGATCCTGAATGTCATCACCCGGGTGTTCGACCCCAGCCAGGGCCGGGTGGTGTTCGAAGGCCAGGACATCACCGCGCTGCCGCGCCACAAGGTAGTGCACAGCGGTATCGGACGCACCTTTCAGAACATCGAACTGTTTGAGGGCGGCACCGTGCTGGACAACCTGCTGCTGGGACGGCACCGCTTCCCGCACGGCAGCTTTGCCGCCCAGTGGCTGTGGACCCCGGCAGTGCGCGCCGCCGAGGCGGCCTCGCGCGACCAGGTGGAAGACGTGATTCAGCTGCTCGACCTGATGCCCTACCGCAACAGCCCGGTCGCCGGTCTGCCCTACGGCGTGCGCAAGGTGGTGGAGCTGGCGCGGGCGCTGGCCACCCAACCCCGATTGCTGCTGCTCGATGAGCCGGCCTCCGGCCTTAACCCGGAAGAAACCCGGGAACTCGCCTTCTGGATTGACGACATCCAGAAAGACCTGGGCATCACCGTGATCATGGTCGAGCACGACATGTCGCTGGTGTCCGAGGCCGCCGACCGCGTGCTGTGCATGAACATGGGGCAGGTGCTGGCGCTCGGCACCCCGGCCGAGGTACAAAGCGATCCGGCCGTGATTGCCGCCTACCTGGGGGCCTGACGCGATGTCCGCCTCAAACCCTGTGCTGGCCATCAAGAACCTGGAGACCTGGTACGGCCCGGTCAATGCCATCAAGGGTGTCAATCTGGAGGTCCAACCGGGCCGGATCGTGACCGTGCTTGGGGCCAATGGCGCCGGCAAAACCACGCTGCTCAACACCATTGCCGGTGTGATCGACCCCTTCAAGGGCAGCATCGAGTACCAGGGGCAGGCCATCCACGGGCAGGACCCTGACCGGGTAGCGCGCAGCGGTGTGGTACTGGTGCCCGAAGGCCGTCAGGTTTTCCCTTTCCTGTCGGTACGCGAGAACCTGACGATGGGCACCTTTGCGCGTGCCGGACGCGAGCACATCGAGGCCGACCTGGCGCGGGTTTTCACCTGGTTTCCGCGCTTGCTGGAGCGGCAAGACCAGCATGGCGGCCTGCTGTCGGGTGGCGAGCAACAGATGCTGGCCATCGGCCGGGCGCTGATGGCGCGGCCTGCGGTCCTGCTGCTGGACGAACCCTCACTGGGCCTGTCGCCCCTGCTGACCCGCGAGATTTTTGCCATCGTCAAACGCATCAACACCGAGCTGGGCACCGCGATCCTGGTGGTCGAGCAAAATGCCGCCATCGCCCTGGCCACGGCCGACGACGGCTACATCATGGAGCTGGGCCGGATCGTGGCGGCCGGCACCTGTGCCGAGCTGATGGCCAAGGACGACGTGAAAGAGTTTTACCTGGGCGGGGGCCATCAGCAGACGCGCGAAGACGGCCAAAAACAGCGCTGGAAGCGGCGCAAGACCTGGAGGTAGTTGCACCATGCCCACCGCCGCGTCCTCCCCCATCCTGGCGTTCGGTTCTGACACGCCGCAGAAGCTGTTTCGCGCCCGCTGTCGTGAATGGGCCGGCAACGCCGCGCTGCGCCACAAGAAGAAAGGCATCTGGGCCTCGGTCAGCTGGGCCCAGTACTTTGACCGGGCCCGGGCCGTCGGCCTGGCCTTGCACAGCCTGGGTGTGCAGCGTGGCGAGGCCATTGCCATCCTGTCAGAAAACCGGCCTGAATGGCTTTACGCCGA
>JBEGOC010000114.1:0-35212 GCA_041182225.1 Pseudomonadota bacterium
GAACTGCTGGCCGAGGTCCGCCGGCCCGGCACCGCCTCGGCCTCGCACCCGCTGGGTGAACCGGTGCGCATTGCCCGCATCGATGCCGACACCACCCGGCTCAAGGGCGCCCTGGCGGCGCAGCTGGCGCAGGTGCATACGGGCGAGGTGGATGTGCTGGTGGGCACCCAAATGATCGCCAAGGGCCATGACTTTCGCCGCATCACGCTGGTGGCCGCGATCAACCCGGACGGCGCCCTGTTCTCCAGCGATGTGCGTGCGCCCGAGCGCCTGTTCGCCCTGTTGATGCAGGCGGCCGGCCGCGCCGGCCGCGACGCGGCGGTGGGCGGCCACAGCGAGATGTGGCTGCAGACCTTTCACCCACAGCATCCGCTGTTCGAGGCGCTGATACGCCACGACTACGCCGGCTTTGCCGCCCAACAATTGCGGGAACGGCAACAAGCCGCCATGCCCCCGTTCAGCTTCCAGGCCCTGGTGCGTGCCGAGGCTCGGACCCAGGAGGCGGCGCAGGGCTTCCTGGACGCAGCCCGGCACGCCGCCAGCGAATTGCCTGGCGCCGAACACCTGCTGGCCGACCTCACGCTGTATCCCGCCGTGCCGATGACGATCCAGCGCATCGCCAATGTCGAGCGTGCGCAGATGCTGGTGGAAAGTCCCTCACGCGCAGCGCTGCAACGCTTTCTGGCCGCCTGGCAGACGGCGCTGCATGCCACCCGGACGCAAGGCGCCGGACGCGGGGTGATGCGCTGGGCGATCGACGTCGATCCGCTCGGTATCTGAGGGGCGCCCGCTACGGGACTACCGGAACGCCGGTAAGCGATTCCCACGCTTTTGAGTATTTGCCGCAACCATCGCAGTGCCTAACCTTGAGCCCTTTGCAACCGTTGCCACGTGCCAGGGGGCGCGCGGCCCCGACGGTGCCACCACAGGGGAGATGGATGAGCGAAATTGGAGGGGCCCGGCCCCTGGCAGAACTGAGCGGCCACGATGCGGCCCTGATCATTGACACCCACGGAAGAATCGCAGACGCCAGCATGGGCGCAGCGGCCCTGCTCGGGCGGCGGCTGGATGCCCTGCTGGGCCATGCCATCACCAGCGTGATGCCGCACCTGCCGTTTGCTGCCGATACCCCGGGCTACAACATGGCCTATGCCATTTTTCAGGGGGCCAATCCAGGCTGGCAACCCCACCCGGCGCTGACCGCCGACGGCCGTCAGGTGCCGGTGGAGGCCAGCCTGGCCAGCGCACTGGTGAACGGCGCCCGCTTCATCACCCTGTGTCTGCGGCCCGGACCGCGCCAGGTACAGGCGCTGCCATGAGCACCGAGCCGGCCGTTGGTGCCGTCGCGCCGGCAGAGCCCGAGCGCTCCTTCTCGCTGGCGGCCGAGCGCCTGTTGCTGGGCCGTATGCTGGCCTCGGTCGGCAACCCGCCGGTACAGCTGGTGTTGTGGGACGGCCAACAGGTGGGTACGGCAGCGCCCGATGGCGTGGGCCGTCTGCTGGTGCGCGATCGCAGCGCCCTGTTGCACCTGATTGCCGACCCCGAGTTCCGCTTCGGCGAGCTGTATGTCAACCAACGCATCGAGGTCGAGGGCGATCTCACGGATTTTCTTGAAACCCTGTACCGGGCCTTGCCGCGCAACAAGCCGCTGGGCCTGAAGGAGCGCCTGTTGGCGCCCTTCGGCATGCGCCGCAATCCGCCGGACAAATCAGCCAACAACATTTACCACCACTACGACATCGGCAACGATTTCTACCGGCTCTGGCTGGACGAGCAAATGGTGTACACCTGCGCCTACTACCCCTCGCCCGACCTGTCACTGGAACAGGCCCAGGTGGCCAAACTCGATTACGTCTGCCGCAAGCTGCGGCTGCAACCCGGCGAGACCGTGGTGGAGGCCGGTTGCGGCTGGGGCGCACTGGCGCTGCACATGGCCCGGCATTACGGGGTCACGGTGAAAGCCTACAACCTGTCGAAAGAGCAGATCGCCCACGCCCGCCAGGCTGCGCAGACCGCGGGGCTGGCAGCGACGGTGGACTTTGTGGAAGGTGACTACCGCCAGATCGACGGCGAGTACGACGCTTTCGTCTCGGTGGGCATGCTGGAGCACGTGGGCCTGGACGATTATCAAAGCCTGGGCGCGCTGGTCAACCGCTGCCTGAAGCCCCAGGGGCGCGGCCTGATCCATTCGATCGGGCGCGACCTGGCCGGCAGCATGAATGCCTGGATCGAGCGCTATATTTTTCCTGGCGCTTGCCCACCCAGCCTGTCGCAAATGATGACGGTGTTCGAGCCCAACGGCCTGTCGGTGCTTGATGTCGAAAACCTGCGCCTGCATTACGCGCAAACACTGACGCAATGGCTGCAGCGCTTCGAGGGCGCCGCCGACAAGGTCAAGGCCATGTTCGACGATGCTTTTGTGCGCACCTGGCGGCTCTACCTGGCGGGCTCGCTGGCCTCGTTTCGGGCGGGCGACTTGCAGTTGTTCCAGGTCGTGTTCGCGCGCAACGGCTGCAACCACATTCCCTGGTCGCGCCACAGCCTCTACCAGAACGGACCCAGCCATGCCGGGCTGTGATGTGCTGGTGGTAGGCGGCGGCCCGGCCGGTGCCGCCTGCGCCGGCGCGTTGCGGGCGCAGGGCGCCGAGGTGATGGTGATGGACCGCGCCGAATTCCCGCGCGACAAGGTCTGCGCGGGCTGGATCACCCCGCAGGTGGTTCAGACGCTCCAGCTTGACCTGTCCGACTATGCGCGCACCCGGGTGCTGCAGCCGTTCCGCGGCTTTCGCACCGGACTGATCGGCGGCGCAGCGCTGGAGAGCCGTTACCCGCGTACCGTGAGCTACGGCATCCGCCGCGTCGAGTTTGACCACTACCTGCTGCAGCGCGCCGGTGTGCCATTGGTACTCGGTACCCCGGTGCGCACGATCGCGCGGCGCGACCGGCAGTGGATCGTCAACCACAGTGTCACCGCCTCGATGGTGGTGGGGGCCGGCGGCCATTTCTGCCCCGTGGCACGCTTGCTGAACCCGCCAGACGACGGCGCGCCACAGGTGGTGGCACAGGAAATGGAGTTCCGTCTGAGCCCGGACCAGGTCCGCCACAGCCCGGTGCGCGGTGACACACCGGAGCTGTTTTTTTGCCGGGACCTCAAGGGCTACGGCTGGTGCCTGCGCAAGGACGACTACCTCAATGTCGGGCTCGGCCGCGAAGACCCGGCGCCCCTGCCGGGCCAGTTGGACGACTTTTGTGCCTGGCTGCGGGCGCGCGGCACCATTCCCGCCTCTGCACCGGCCCGCTTCCGCGGCCATGCCTACCGTTTATGGCGTCCGGACCACCTGGAGCGGGTGGGCGACGGCATGCTGCTGGTGGGCGACGCAGCCGGTTTGGCACGCCCGCAAAGCGGCGAAGGCATCCTGCCGGCGATCGAGTCCGGGCTATTGGCGGCGGGCATCATCGCCCGAGCGGCAGGGGACTACCGGCGCGAAGCCTTGGCCGACTATGCCAGCCAACTGCAGGCCGGCTACGGCCTTGGATCGACCCCGCCGGTCATCGGGCCGCGTTCAGCAGCACTGCAGGCGGCGCTGGGTCGGGTGCTGCTGGGCAGCCGCTGGTTCAGCCGCCATGTGCTGCTGGACCGCTGGTTCCTGCATCCGGACCGCCTCAGCCCAGCAGGCTGACAGCCAGCGAGAAGCTGACGAAGGCCGCCGCCGTGGTGACCAGAATGATGCGGGCCACGCGGCCGTTGTCCGCGCCAAAGCGCTCTGCCAGCAAGGACACATTGCTGGCACTGGGCAGGGCAGCCACCAGCACCATCACTTGCAAAGCTGATCGATCCAGCGGCACCCCAATCCGGATCGCATACGCCCCCACCAAAAACACCAGCAGCGGGTGCAAAAACAACTTCATGACGGCCACCGGCAGGTAATCACGCAAGCGCAGGGCTTGCGTCTGCCCTTTCGTCACCTGCATGCGCGAGCGAGCCAACACGGCACCAATGGTGAACAGCGCGACCGGCGAGGCGGCATCGGCCAGCAGGCCCACCGTCTGCGCCAAGGGACCCGGCAGGCGCAGGCTCAGGGCCGAGGCCAGCGCACCCAGCAGGATGGCCCAGGGCATCGGGTTGGTCGCCACGCCCTTGAGTGCGTTGAACGCCGCCTTGCGCGCGCCCTGCGGCCCGGCACCGTCGAGCCGCGACAGCGCAATGCACAGCGAGGTGGTGATCACCATGTCGACCACGATGGTGACGATGGCCGGGCCGGCGGCGCGCGGGCCCAGCAAGGCGACCAACAGCGGCACGCCCATGAAGCCGGTGTTGGGGAAAGCCGCCACCAGCGCACCGAACGCAGCGTCGTTCCAGCCAATGCGGCCGTTCAGGCTCAAGCCCACGGCAAATCCCACCATCACCAAGGCGCACAGCAGATAGGTCAGGAACACGCCACCGTCGAGCAACTGCGTCAGCGGGGTGCTGGCACCGAATCGGTACAGCATGCAAGGCAGTGCAAAGAACAGCACAAAACTGTTGAGGCCGGGAATGGCCTCCAGCGACAACAGCCCCCCGCGCGCTGCGACATAGCCGCACAGCACCAGCGCAAAAAACGGAAAGGTGGTCAGAAAGATGTGCAGCATGGTCGTGATTGTGACGGTGGCAGCCGCAGCGGCGCGTCGCCGCAGCGGCCTCAGGCCCGCGCGTCGAACTGCAGGATGGCGCGCGCCATCATGTCGAGCGGCAGGATGTCGTCCACCGCATCGAGCTTGATGGCTTCCTTGGGCATGCCGAACACGACACAGGTTTCCTCATTCTGGGCAATGGTGCGCGCGCCGGCATTGTGCAGCAGCTTCATGCCGCGCGCGCCGTCGTCACCCATGCCGGTCATGATGATGGCCAGGGCGTCACGCCCGGCGCAGTCGGCGGCCGAGCGGAACAGCACATCGACCGAGGGCTTGTGCCGGTTCACTGGCGGGCCGTCTGCCACCACCACGAAATACTGGCCGCCGGCCTTGCGCAGCTGCATGTGCCGGCCGCCGGGCGCGATCAGCGCGACACCGCGTTCCAGCCGGTCGCCGTCGCGAGCCTCGCGCACGTTCATGGCGCACAGGCCATTGAGGCGCTCGGCGTACATGGCGGTGAACTTCTCGGGCATGTGCTGGGTGATGGCAATGCCTGGCGCATCGGCCGGCAAGGCGGTCAACACCGCCTCCAGGGCCTGTGTGCCGCCGGTCGAGCTGCCGATGACCACCGGCTTGTTGACGGCAAAGGCATGGATGGCGCTGCCGGCACCCGGCCCCGCTGCCTTGACAACTGGTCGACTGGCCACTGCCGTCCCGGCCGAAACCAGCCGGCGGGGACGGGCGCGAGCGGCCGCCTTGAGGGTCTGGATCATCTCGCGGCGGGACTCTTCAAGAAACTGCTTCAGCCCGAGCTTGGGTTTGGCAATCACCGCCACCGCACCCGCAGCCATGGCTTCGAGCGCAATCCGGCTGCCGTCGGTACTCAGGGTGGAGCAAATCACGGTCGGGATCGGGTCTTCCGCCATGATCTGGCGCAAAAAGGTCAGGCCATCCATGCCCGGCATCTCGATGTCGAGCAGCAGCACGTCGGGTCGGGTGCGGCGCAGAATCGGCGCGGCAATCAGCGGGTTGGGCGCGCTGCCCATCAACTCGATCTCGGTGGAGTTGGCCAGCAGGTGGGCCACCGTCTGCCGCACCACCGCCGAGTCATCCACCACGTACACTTTGACAGCAGTCATTCAGCCGCCCCCGGTTCATTGTCAGGTGTCACAGGCACCGTTTCGATCTGCAACTCGGCGGAACCGACGGTCCAGCCAATTTTTCGGTAGCAGGGCTCGCCCACGGACGCCGCGAGAATCTCGATGCGCTGCTGCGCCAAAAAATCCAGCACCCATCTGACATTCGCAGCACCCACATGCTGACTGTTGAACAGCGCCGGGAACATGTTGCCGCCGCCAAACACATAGGCATGGCACAGCGTTGGCGTGATGCCGACGCCGCGCAAACGCGTGAACATGGCCTGCATCGCATTGGCCGCATAGGCGGTGTTGCCCCGGTCGCCGCCCCGGGGCAGGCCGGCGTTGACGATGTGACACATGGCACCGACCGTGCGGCGCGGGTCGGTCAGGATCACCGCCACGCAGGAGCCCAGCAGGGTTTCCAGGCGTTCGCCCTCCTGCGCCAGGGCCACGTCGCCCGGGTGCAGCACATGCACCTTGGTCGGCACCGGGCCCAGCTGCGAGGCCGCAAAAGAACGCGAGGGCTCAAGCATCCGGCACAGCCTCAACCGCCCTTGCGGTAAGCGCCGGGAATGATGACGCTGATCGGCGTCTTGCAGTTGACGCGGCCTTCGGCCGTCCCCATGAAAAACAGGCCGCCCGGCTTCAGGGTGCGCAAGACCCGATCCACCACCGCGATCTTGGTCGGCGGGTCGAAGTAAATCAGCACATTGCGCAGGAATACCACATCAAACGGCCCGACACCAGAAAAATCCTTGGCCAGGTTGAGCTGGCCGAACTGGACGCGGTCGCGCAGCTTGTCCTGCATCAACACCTGGCCCTCGGAGGCCCCCTCGCCCTTGAGACAATAGCGGCGCAGTTGCTCGGGCGGCACATTGCGCAGCCGATCAACGGGGTACACCGCCTCTTTGGCACTCAGCAGCACGCGGTGGCTGATGTCGGTGGCCAAGATCGACCAGTCCGGCCCGACCTGCCCTTTTTGCTGCATGTCCGACAGCAGCATGGCCGTGCTGTAGGCCTCGTCGCCAAACGAGGAGGCGGCACTCCAGATGGCCAGCGGCGCGCGGCTGCGGCGCGCGATCAGTTCGCGCTCCAGCAATTCGTAGTGCTTGGGTTCCCGAAAAAAGTAGGTCTCGTTGGTGGTGAGCAGGTCTACCGCCATCTGGAACTCGGCCGCCTCGGCTGGATCAGCCAGCACGGCCAGGTAGTCTTCGAAAGAGTTCAGGCCCAGTTTCTGGACCCGGCCTGCGAGCCGGCTCGACAGCAGGGAGCGCTTCGAATCATTGAAGGACAGGCCGACCGCATCAAACATGATGCTGCTGATCTGACGGAAGGTGCGCTCACTCAGCGCCTCCACGAGGTGGTCTCCGCCATGGCTCAGTCCTCTTGCGCGCGCTCGACCAGGTCGGCCATCTCGTCCACATCGAGGGCTTTTTCGGGGTCGAGGATGATCACGAACTTGCCGTCCACCTTGCCCATGCCCTTGATGAAATCGCGCTTGACGGCGCTGCCGAATTGCGGCGGCGGCTCGATCTGGCTCTCTGGGATTTCAATCACTTCACTGACCGCGTCAACCATCAGGCCCAGTTCCACCCGCTCGTTCTCGCGTTGCGCATCGAAGATGATGACGCAGGTCTTTTTGCCCACGGTCGCGGGCGGCTTGCCGAGGCGGGCCTGCAAATCGATCACCGGCACCACGGCGCCACGCAGGTTCATCACACCGCGCACAAACGACGGCATCAGGGGCACGGCAGTCAGTTGACCGTGCTGGATGATCTCCCGCACGGTGGCGATGTCCATGGCGAACACGCCGTCGGCCAGCAGAAAGGTCAGGTACTGGGCCGTGCTGGCCGGGGCGGCCGCAGATCCCGTGGGTGGGGGCTGACGCATGGCGGACCTCAGTAGGGCTTGAAGTTCGAGTTGCCGCCGCGGAGGCCGGGGCCGCCAAGCATGGCGATGGTTCCGGCGCCACTGGCGCGCGGCCTGCTGACCGGCACCATGTCGTCGGAGCGGCGTGTGCGCATCTGCTGGGGCGCTTCCTCGCCACCATGGAAGAAGCCGATCACCTGCTGCAGCTGGTCGGCCTGGCCGGACATCTCTTCAGAAGTGGCCGCGAGCTCCTCGGACGCCGAGGCGTTCTGTTGCGTCGCCTTGCTCAGCTGGCCCATGGCGCCGCCGATCTGTGACACCGCCGAGCTTTGTTCTTCGGAGGCGGCCGCGATTTCCTGCACCAGGTCGGAGGTGCGCTTGATGGACGGCACAATTTCCTCGAGCAGCTTGCCCGCCCGCTCCGCGGTCGAAACGCTGTTGCCGGCCAGGTCGCCAATCTCCTTGGCAGCCTCCTGGCTGCGCTCGGCCAGCTTGCGCACCTCGGCCGCCACCACCGCAAAGCCCTTGCCGTGCTCACCCGCGCGGGCAGCCTCGATCGCGGCGTTCAGCGCCAGCAGATTGGTCTGGTAGGCGATGTCGTCCACGATGCTGATCTTGGAGGCGATCTGTTTCATGGCCTTGACCGTGGCGCTGACGGCGTCGCCGCCCTCGCCCGCCTCCTTGGACGCCTTGGTGGCCATGCCGTCGGTCACCTTGGCGTTGTCGCTGTTTTGTGAGATGGAGGCCGACATCTGGTCGATGGACGCCGTGGTCTGTTCGACCGATGCCGCCTGCTCGCTGGCCGCCTGCGACAGGGACTGCGCCGTGGCGCTGACCTGCCCGGCCGCGCCGGTCAGGGCGTGGGCTGCGGCCCGGACCTCGTCGATGATCTGCGCCAGCTTGTCGGAGCTGGTGTTGGCGTCCTGCTTGACCTGGTCAAAGGTGCCTTCGGCGTTGCGCGTGATGCGTTGCGACAGGTCTCCTGTTGCCAAGCCCGAGAACACCCGGCCGACATCGCCAATGATGTCGGCAAGCTTCTCGCTGGTCGCATTGGCATCGCGCTTGAGCTGGTCGAAGGTGCCCGAGTAGTCGCGGTCAATGCGCTGGGTCAGATCACCGGCCGACAGCGCGCTCAGGACGCGCGCCACGTCAGAGAAGATGACCGTGGTGGTTTCCATCAGCGAGTTGACGCCCTCGCACAGCGCCGCGATCGGGCCGCTCTTGCCCTCGAGCGGAATGCGTTGGGTGAGGTCCCCGTCCTTGGCGGCCGAGGTCACGGCCTGCGCCTGCTCCACCGCCTTGCGCAGCATGGCCGTGGCGGTGACCTCGGCCGTCACGTCGGTGGCGATCTTGATGATCTTGACGACGCGGCCCATTTCGTCGCTGACCGGCGAGTAAATGGCCTGAATCCAGACCTCCTGGCCAGCCTTGGTGATGCGCTTGAACACATCGCTTTGGGGCTTGCCGGCATTGAGATCGCGCCAGAACTGCTGGTAGGCGGGCGATGCCGAATGAACCGGGTCGACAAACATGCGGTGGTGTTTGCCCTGGACCTCGTCGAGGTGGTAGCCCATCAGGGCGAGGAAGTTCTTGTTGGCCTGCAGCACCTGTCCGCCGAGATCAAACTCGATGTAGGCATAGGAGGCGTCGATGGCGCCCAAAATGCCGCGGGCATTCTGACGCTCGATTTCCGCTGCCGTGATGTCGTAGCGCACGCCCAGGTATTTGATGGGTTTGCCGTTGTCGCCCAGAATCGGCGCAATCACCGCATCGACGTAATAGGGGGTGCCGTCCTTGGCCCGGTTCTTGATGACGCCACGGAACATGTCGCCGCGCCCGATGGTGGACCACAGCTGCTTGAAGGTCTCCTTGGGCATGTCCGGATGCCGCGTGGTGTTATGCGGCCGGCCGATCAGCTCCTCACGGCTGTACTTGGAGACTTCGGTGAACTTGTCGTTGATGCTCAGGATATCGCCCTTGCGGTCGGCCTCGGACACGATGCTGGTAACATTCATGATGTCGGTGCGCACCTTGACCTCGGACTCCAGCTCGGCGACCCGGGCTTTGAGCACCGCCAGATCGGCCTCGGCCTTCAGCCGCGCCGTCTCGTGTGTCTGGGCCACGTCATGGGCATGCTGCAGTTCGGCGCCGCTGAAAACGCGGGCGAGCCACGAAGGATTGGGCTGGTTCATGGTGAGAGTCCTCAGGAAGAAAGTTTGACCGGGCGACCGGGCTCGCCGCCAGGCGTGACCGGTGAAAGAGACGAAACAGGGTGGTGCGAGGCCAGATCGCTCAGGGCCGACACGTCGAAAATCAGCGCCACCT
Organism: Pseudomonadota bacterium; assembly: GCA_041182225.1. GTDB lineage: Bacteria > Pseudomonadota > Gammaproteobacteria > Burkholderiales > Burkholderiaceae_C > Rhodoferax. The sequence goes on from JBEGOC010000114.1 coordinate 9,945, forward strand.
CGCCATTGCCCAAAATGGACGAGCCCGAGATGCCGCGCAGGGTCTTGAACATCCGGCCCAGCGGCTTGATCACCGTCTGGTGTTGGCCCAGCAGCGCGTCGACCACCATGCCGAACTTGACGGCACCTGTGCTGACGACCACGATGCTGACGCGCTCAGGCGGTGCGCTGTCAAGACCGTAGAGCGCGCGCAGGCTGACCACCGGCAGCACCTGGCCGCGCAGTTCCACCACGCTGCGGCCCCGCGCGTCTACCGCACTGGCCGAGGCACGGTTCTCGATGACCTCCACCACCGACTCCAGCGGCATGATGAATTTGGACTGCCCGACCGAGACCAGAAAGCCGTCGATGATGGCCAGCGTCAGGGGCAGGCGGATGTCGATGGTGGTCCCGGTGCCAAACACGCTGTTGACGGTGACGGTGCCGCGCAGGGCGGCGATGTTCTTGCCAACCACGTCCATGCCGACACCCCGGCCCGACAGGTTGGTGACAGTTTCGGCTGTGGAAAACCCGGGTGCAAAAATCAGTTTGAGGATGTCGGCGTCGGGCGGCACCGTGTCGCGGTCGACCAGCCCGCGCTCCCAGGCGCGCTGTAGCACCTTGTCGCGGTTGATACCGCGGCCGTCATCCTCGATGCGGATCAGGATGCTGCCCGACTCATGGCGCGCGCGCAGGGTCAGCGTGCCCTGCGCCGGCTTGCCGGCGGCCAGGCGTTCAGCCGGGGTTTCCAGCCCATGATCCAGCCCGTTTCGCACCAGGTGCATCAGGGGATCGGCAATTTTCTCCACCACCGACTTGTCCATTTCGGTGTCGCCACCGACGATCTCCAGCGACACCTCCTTGCCCAGCGAGGCGGCAGTGTCACGCACCACCCGCCGGAAGCGGCTGAAGGTCTCGCCGATGGGCACCATGCGCAACTGCAGGGTGCCGTTGCGGATTTCCTCAATCAAGCGACCCATGTGCTGATTGGCTTCGATCAGTGCCCCGTGCCGGGTCTGGCGCGCCACCAGGGCGGCGCCTGCACCCGCAATCACCAATTCGCCCAGCAGGTTGATCACCTCATCCAGCCGGTCGGCCTGGACCCGGATGTAGCGGTTGTCATCGGGGGCCGGCGCACCCTCACGTTTGCTTTGCTTGTTCAGTGCCGCGGCAATCACCTCGGGCGCCACCCCCGCCTGCTTCTGCAGCAGGTCGCCGAGCCGCGGGGGCTGAACGCCGGCAGCTGCACTGCTGCGTGCGGCCTGCTGGGCGCGCAGACCCTCATCGAGTTGGCCTTGGGTGATGGCGCCGATGTTGACCAGAATGTCGCCGAGCAGCGGACGGTCCGGCATGGCATCGAGTAACTTGACAAAGTGCTCGATGGGCGCCGGCGGCGGCAGAATGCGCAACTGGCAGTCGTCCTTGACGAAACTGAAGGCGGCCTCGATCGCCGCTCGGTCCACCTCGGTCTCAAAGCCGAGCTCCAGCGCGAGGTGACAGCTCTCCGGGTCAATGGCCGCCAGCGTCGGGATGACGGAGCGGTCGCACTCAATCGCCACCACCGTCCCCATGGTGCCCAGGTAACGGATGATGCTCAGAGGATCCATGCCGTTGCGGAAGCACTCAGGGCCAAACTGCACCGAGATGTGCCAGCGTTTGCTGGCGCCGGCTGGTGCGGCAGGCGCCCCGGCTTGGGTCGGCTGCGCGGGGGCGGCCGTCTCGCCCAGAATGGCATGCAGCCGGGTGATCAGGTCGGCCCGGGCCTCGGCATGGCTTTGCGTGTCGGCGCTGTCGTCAGCCGCAGTGTCCACCAGATGCAGGATCTGGTCGTTGCACTCCAGCAGCAGCGTGCTGAGCTGCGGCCCCAGCGCAACCGCGCCTTCGCGCATTTTGTCGAGCAAGGTCTCCACATGGTGGGTGAAGCCCACCACCTTGTCCAGGCCAAAAATGCCGGCCGATCCCTTGACCGTGTGGGCACAGCGAAACAGGGCGTCGAGCAGCTCCCGATCTCCCGGGTTCGCTTCCAGCTGCAGCAGCAGATGCTCAATCGCCTCCACCTGTTCCCGCGCCTCGCTGATGAAGGCCGGCATGGCCTCCAAAATGAAGCTCTGATCGGCGTCGTCCCCGCGGCTCATGGGCTGGGCACCTCTTGGCTGCTGTCGGTCAGCCATGTTGGGCAACCCAGGGCGCGGCAGGCCTCCAGCAAAGCAGCGCTCGGCGCCACCACCTGCCAGGTCAGGGCTTGTTCGAGCAGACTTCGAAGCAGCGCGCCGAGCAACTGCACGCCGGCGCCATCGACATCCTCGACCGGGGCCGCGTCAATGCGGATCATCGACTTCCGGTCAAGGTCCGGGCTGTTGAGCCAGGCCAGCCAGTCGGCGCGCGTGGCACTGGCGGTGTAAATGGTCAGCTCAGCGGGAAGCAAGAGGGTCTGGCGCATGCGCTCAACCTCAGGGCAAGATCAGTTTCGACACGGCATCCAGCAGCACCGGCGGACTGAAGGGCTTGACGATCCAGGCCTTGGCGCCAGCGGCGCGGCCCTGCTCTTTCTTGGCATCCTGGCCCTCGGTGGTCAGCATGATCACCGGTGTGAATTTGTAGCGCGGGTTTTGCTTGACCTGCGTGACGAAGGCGATGCCGTCCATACGCGGCATATTGACGTCGCTGACGATCAGGTTGATCTTGCGGCCGTCGAGTTTGGCCAGGCCGTCCATGCCGTCCACCGCTTCAATCACCTCGTAACCGGCGCGGGTCAGCGCCAGGTTCACGACCTGGCGCAGGGACGACGAATCGTCAACAATCAAAATGGTTTTACTCATGCGGTGTCCAATCGGGTTCCAGGGCCCAGGCAGTCAAAAGAATGTGGCGGAGCTGTCGTCGGCTTTGGCCACACCCGACCCGGTCTGGCCCGAGCGCTGCTCCTCGGTGGTGTAACCGGCCGACAACAAGGCGTGCCATTCGTCCGGATCGGGGCGATCACCCTGGGCCAGACGCTCGCACGCCGAACCCATCGACTGGGTGATCTGGTCCAGTATCTGCTGCACCCGGTCCTGAAACTGGAACGAGATCATCATCTGCTCGACATGGGCGCGCACCACGGCACTGCGCGTGCCGAGTTCGGTCGCGTGCAGGTTGAGCTCGGTCACGGTGGCATTGACGCGTTCGATCACCGAGCCGATGGTTCCTTCGGAATCACTGACCAGGGAGCGGTCCGCCTCAGCCCGCTCCGCTGCTTCGGCCAGGGTGCGGTGCACTTGCTGGCCGAAGTCCCCGACCTGATCGCTGATGCGCTTGCCGGTTTCACCGGAGGCGGCCGACAGCCGCCTGACCTCGGCCGCCACCACCGCGAAACCGCGACCGGCCTCACCGGCCCGGGCGGCTTCGATCGTGGCGTTGAGCGACAGCAGGTTGGTTTGCCGGGCGATCACCGCGACGTCTTCCGCCATGCCGCGCAACCCGCCCGAGACCTGGTCGAGCCGGCTGACCGTGGCCAGCATTTTGTCGCGCGACTCGACAAAGCGGCTGAAATTACGCACCAGCGCCCGCAATTCCTGCTCGCAGACCTGCAGCAGATTGGCCCGATGATCGAGCGCATGGGTGTTGGACGGGTCGCCGTGCGCCGTGATTTTGTCGAGCTCGTCGAGGATAGAGATAAAACCCTTCAAAAGTTCGTCAGTCGCGTCCCGCATCTGGGTTTGCGCCAGCTGGATATGGGTGGACCAGAGCTGGGTGGCGGATGCAATCAGCGCCGTGGTGTGGGCATGGTCTTGCGCGCCGGGGCTGCCCCGGCCGTCGAGCCCGAGGGCCAACGCGTCGCGCGGCGCAGAGCGCCGCAACCAAGACGGTTGCCACCCCATGGCGAGCAGGACCAGGACGGCCCCGCCAGCCCAGACCGCCCATTCGAGGCGACCCACCATGCCGGCCACCCAAACCGCGGCGGCGAGCATCCAGAGCAGCCATCGGAGCGTTGTGCCAGCGGTTGACGGGGATGTGACGGTGTTTTTATCCAAGGAATTTTTGCTGTTCAAGACAGTTTTTGGCCAACAGACCAGCGGATACACCTCGCCATTATGGGTCAACCCGCGCCCGTCAAGTCATCTTAACTGACTGTGATTTGTAAGCCATCCGTATTGATCAATTGCAACAATCTAATAAAGAATTGGATGTTTAATCAGGCAAAAGCCTTTTGCAAGGAAACAAATGCTTATCCGCCTTGTGTACGCCAGCACCGCAGCCCAACCCGTTACCAGCGAGTTCCTGGAAGACATCCTCAAGACCGCCCGCCTGCGCAATGAGGTCCGCGACCTGACCGGCCTGCTGGTCTTCGACCATCAGTATTTCCTGCAGGTGATCGAGGGACAACGGGCTGCGGTGAGCCTGCTGCTGGGCAAGCTGTTCGCCGACAGCCGCCACCGCGAGCTGACGGTGCTCGAATTCGATGAAATCGCGCAGCGCTCGTTCGCTGATTGGTCCATGTCGTTCATTCCGGCAGCCACGGCCAACCGGGCGCTGCTGCTGCGCCATGGCGTGAGCAGCCATTTCAACCCCTACGGCTTTGCCAAGACTGGGGCCCTGGCTTTTTTGACCGCGATGCGTGGCAGCGCCACGGGCGACATTTGAGCTAAAGGCTTCGAGCTCGGTGAGTCCCCGCGCGGCTTCGGCTCAACGCCGCCTGGCCCGTTGCAACAGCTCGGCGGCCCGGATGGGCCCCATACCGGTGTGCGGTGCCTGCGCACTGGTGCGAGGCTAAGATGTCACCCAATGCGACTGTTCTTTCAAATTCTCACCATTGCCCGCCTGGAAGCTGCGTATTACGCCTGCCACCCCAGGCTTATGGCCGCAGCCGCAGCCGTGGCCTTGATCCCGGCGCTTTACAGCGTGCTCTACCTGTCCAGCATCTGGGACCCGGCGGCCAACATGGGCCAGCTCGGTGTGGGGTTGGTGAATCTGGACCGCGGGCTCAGCTACCGGGAGCAACAGTTCAACGTGGGGCAAGAAATGACCGCCCGCCTCAAGGCCAAGCATCAATTCGGTTTTATCGACCAGTCGGATGAAGCGGCTGCCCGGGCCCAGGTGAGAGACGGCAAGCTCGCCTTTGCGCTGATCATCCCGGCCGATTTCAGCTCCAACGCCATTCCAGGCGCCGAAGCGGGTGCCGGCAAGCTGGTGGTCTACACCTCCGAGGGCAACAGCTACCAGAGCGCCGGCCTGGCGCGGCGCTTTGCCAGCGAGCTCGGCCATGAAGTCAACGAGAGCCTGAACGAACGCCGCTGGGCCCTGGTGCTGTCCAGCACCCTGGGGTCGCAGCGTAGCATGGAACGGCTGCATCAGGGCGTGCAGCAATTGCAACAAGGCGCGCAAGAGCTGGCCAAAGGTACCGCCCAGACCGCTGCCGGCAGCGAGACATTGAGCGCAGGTGCAGGACGGCTGCAGCAGGGCGTGACCCAACTCAGCGCAGGCACCCGGGAACTCGGGACTGCGGTGCGCACGCTGGAAAGCAAGCGGCCGCGGGGATCTGAATTGAACCGCCTCAAAGCCGGCGCCGAAGCACTGGCCGCTGGCCATGGCGAACTGGGGCCGGGCCTGACCGAGCTGCAAGGTGGCACGCAACAGATGCAAACCAGCGTGCGCAGTTTTAGGGAGCAGGCGGCAGCCAACCCACTGCTGGGTCCAGCGGTCACGCCGGGGCTGGATCAACTCGCGCTGGGCCTGTCGGGACTCGACAACGGCCTGCGCAGTGCCGCCGCCGGCCAGCAGAAACTCGCCGAAGGCGCGGGGCGGCTGAGCGAGGGCGTGGGCACCCTGGTCACTGGCGTGACCGCCATGGGCAACGGCTTACGCGCCATCGCCGCCAAGTTGCCGGAAGACAGCCAACTCGACGAATTGGCGAGCGGAGCCAAATCATTGGCGGCCAGCTCGGTGGCACTGGCAGCCGGCAGCAGCCAGGTGAATGAGGGGGCCTGGCGCTTGAGTGCGGGCATCGACATGCTGGAAAAGACGCTGCCCAAGGCCGTCGACACGCCGGACGGCAGTGCACAGGGTTTGGCCCATTCGGTCAGCCCGGTGGTCGAAGTGGCAGCACCGGTGCAAAGCAACGGTGGCGGGTTCGCGCCCAATATTCTCTCGGGTGCCATGTGGCTGGGGGCGGGTATCGCCGCTTTTTTGATCCACGTGCGTGTGCTGCCGCGGCAGGGCCTCTTTTTCTCGCGGCTGAGCCAGGTCTTGGGCAAACTGCTGTTGCCCGCCGCGCTGGTGCTGGTACAAAGCCTGCTGCTGATGCTGTGCGTGGTCTACCTGTTCAAGATCCCGCCGGCGCAACCCGGCGCCTTCGCACTGACGCTGGCAGCCGGCGCCCTGACTTTTTTGCTGATTATTTTTGCACTGACCCTGGCGTTCGGCGATGTGGGCAAAGCCCTGGCCATGATGTTCCTGGCGATCCAGCTGTCGTCCTCCGGCGGCATGGTGCCGGTGGAGCTTAGCGGCGGCATCTTCCTGGAGATCAGCCCCTGGCTGCCCCTGACCTGGGAGGTCCGCGCGATCAAGGCCACCCTGTTTGACGCCTACGCCGGCGCCTGGCAACAACCCCTGCAGTGGGTGCTGCTGGCCGGCGCCCTGGCCACCGCCATGGCCTGCACTGTGGGACGCTGGCGCTTTGTCAGGCAGTCCGCGATCCGGCCGGCGGTGCAGTTTTAGGGCGGGTGATGAAAGGTGATGCTGCGTGGTTCAGCGCTGCGAGGCAGGCTCATGCAGCAGATGAAGGCCTGTGCCGGTGCTGGGTAGTCACCCGCCATCGATGGTTCAATGCGGATCCTCGAGCCGAAATTGACCATGGCGACGCCCGGCCTTTACAGGCCTGATGTCGCCTCATCCGTAAAGACCTTCAAGTCTTCGTCACGCCAAGTTACCTGAACCGCGTCGCCCTTGCCGCATGTCAACATGGCGCTCGGCATTCTGGCCACTAGGGACAAGCCGCCATCAAGCTGCAGGTCCAATCTGGCCACTTCGCCCAGGTAGGTGATATCTTCGACTCTGGCGGTGAAGGCAGGGGACATTCCACCGACTGCCACGCGAACACGGTCAGGCCGCAAGACCACACGGACCTTCGATCCCGCTGGACGGTCAAGTTTCCGTCCGGTACAGCAGACCATCCCGCCAGCGAACAAGAGTTTGTCTGCGCCATCGACCGACGCAACTTTGCCCTCCAACACGTTGGATTCGCCAAAGAAGCGGGCGACAAACTCGTCGACAGGCCGCTCGTACAGCTCGGGTCCGGTTCCCACCTGAACGATCCGCCCATTCTTCATAATGGCGATCCGGTCCGACATCGCCAGCGCCTCCTCCTGATCGTGCGTGACAAGGATGATCGTGATCCCCAACTGCCTGTGGAGGCGGCGCAACTCCACCTGCAGTTGCTGACGTAAGTTCCTATCCAGTGCGCTCAATGGTTCGTCCATCAGCAGCACTTTCGGCCCGAACACCACCGCACGCGCGAAAGCGATGCGCTGCTGCTGCCCACCTGAGAGCTGCTGGGCGTAACGCGACTCCAGCCCTGTCAGGTTGACCAGCCGCAGTGCTTCCCGAACTGACTTGTCGATATTGGCCTTTGCCGCCCCACGCATGCGCAAGGGAAACGCAATGTTCTCGTAGACTGTCATGTGCGGGAAGATCGCGTAGTTCTGGAACACCATTCCGAAGCCGCGTCGGTGGGGCGGTGTGTGGACGATCGGGACATCGTCAACCCGCACATCGCCGGTGTCCGGTTGCGTGAATCCCGACAGAATGTTGAGGATCGTCGACTTGCCCGAGCCACTGGGGCCGAGGATGGTGATGAATTCGCCGGCGGCGATATTCAACGTCACACCGTCCACGGCGGGAAGCTCTCCGTAGCGCTTGGACACGCCATACAACCCCACCCGGGCACCACCACCTCGGCCCACGTCTTGCTGCTTGAGGATTTGCTGGGGCGCATTCATAGTTTCGGCCATTGGTTTTCCGGTCAATCGTTGGGTTCATCTTAATGGGCCTGGCAGGCGGCAAGACCGACTTGGACTTGCCCAGACCAAACGTCCCCGCCGGTACCAGTTTGCATGTGTGTGGTCGCTGGAGCAAAATGAAATTACAATTTTGTTCATTAACAGGCCTTATCACATGACGCAAAAGCTTCCGCCGCTCGCTGCCATCCGCGCATTCGAGGCGGCAGGTCGGCTAGGAAGTTTCACCCGGGCGGCCGTGGAGCTGGACATGACCCAGGCGGCGATCAGCTACCAGATCAAGGTGCTGGAAAATCGGCTTCGCACACCTTTGTTCTCGCGCAAGTCAGGCAAGGTGTTCCTGACCCCGGTCGGAGAGCGTTTGCTACCGGCGGTGACCCATGCTTTTGCCGATCTGCGCGATGCATTCAGCCGGATCCGCGAGACATCTGACAACACCTTGTCCATTGCCTCGACGGCCACGTTCGCCGCTGCGCTTCTGGTGCCAAGATTGAACGACTTTCGTGTCGCGTGTCCCGACCTGAAGGTGACGTTGGACATTTTCCAGGTCGTTACAGATGCATTGGAAGACACGGTGGATATTGGCATCCAGAACGGCATAGATGACTGGCCAGGCATGGTGACCCATCGACTGTTTTCTGCCAAGCTCTCTCCGGTGTGCAGCCCGCAGTTCCTCAAGGGTACGGGCCTCACGGAGCCGCGCGACCTGCTGTCGGCGCCACTGATCGGCAAGTTCGAGCCGTGGTGGAAGGACTGGTTCGCCGCCGCAGGCGTGGAAAATATCGCCGCGGTTGCGGCGAGGGATGTCGTGATGGGTAGCCAGTACCTCGAGGGTGTGGCGGCGATGGCCGGCAGAGGGGTCGCTTTGGTCATGCCGGCACTGTTTTCCGATGACCTCCGCGCCGGCAACCTGGTGCTGCCTTTTGACATTTCCTGCCATGAGGAGCGCAGCGTCTGGCTGATTTATCGCGAAGTCAGCCGGCACTCCAACAAGATCGTAAAGTTCCGCAACTGGCTGCTGCCGGAGGTCGCCAAGTTTGCGCGCGGCTTCTAGCCCATCAGTAGGCTTTATGGGATATTACGCGTTTTTCAGTTGTCCATCAGGCACGGCGTGCCCACAATTTCTCCACTGCGCGCGGCAAATCCGCCCGGCGCGCGCCCTGGAGACGATGCATGACCAAGAATTTGGAACCCTCAAGCCAAAGTGCGCCCGCAAGCGCCTTGTCCATCACAGGAAATCGGCCCTGGGCTGAATTCCCCAAGGAGGAATTTGACGCGCGCTTTGCACGCTTGCAGATCGAGATGTACCGCAATGACCTCGTAGCCCTGATTGCGACGACCGAGGCCAACTGCCGCTACCTCACAGGCGCGCGCAATCAGCGCTGGCCCAATACCCTTCGGCCCCACTGCGTCATCCTGCCGGTGACGGGCGCCCCGGTGGTGATTCAGGGCGCTTCCGACAATTTCGGACTCAAGGACGTGACCTGGATCGAAGACCTTCGCGGTTTCGGCGGCAAGCGACGAAAGGACGGTTATGGCGCCCACATGAATGACCTGATCGTCGACGTACTGGCCGAAAAGGGCATTCGGCAAGGCCGCATCGGCGTCGAGCGAGACTGGCAAATGCACGCGGGCTTCTCGATCAACGATTTCCTGGCCCTCGAAAAGCGCCTGGCACCGCTCGAACTGGTCGACGCGGCGTCGCTCTGGTGGGAAGTGCGCATGATCAAATCACCGTTGGAAATCGACTGCATGCGGCGCTCTGCGCAGATCACTTCCGCCGCTTACCGTGACCTGGGAGCGGAAATCCGGATTGGCATGACCGAGAGCGAGATCGAGCGGCGTATGTGCATCCTGATGCTGAAACACGGCGCCGAACGCCCGACCTATGTGCCCGTGAACTGCCATGCCGGACGATGGCCCAGCAAGGATCACCTGGTGTTTGGTCTGTCCACCGAGCGTCGGCTTGAGAACAACAGCCTGGTGGACATGGACGGTGGGTGTACCTTCAAAGGCTACTGGTCTGATTTCAGCCGCACCTATGCCGTCGGCAAGCCACCCGCCAAAGCGCTGGTGGCCTACAGGATCGCGCAGGATGCCATCCTCGCGGGCAAGGAAGCCATCCGCCCGGGTCGGCCCATCACCGACGTCTATCGGGCCATGGCGCGGTGCTTCAACCAGGCCAACAAACTGCACGGGTTATCGGAAAGTGGCATGTCGGAGTCTGGTATCAACGGTCACGGTACGGGCCTGTCCGCCACCGAGCGGCCCTACATCAACCTCGAGGACACGACCATCATGACGCCGGGGCTGTGCACCACCATCGAACCCATCTTCTCTGTCGATGGGTACGGCATGATGCTCGGTGAGGATATGTTCGTGGTCACCGAATCGGGCTACGAGCAACTGTCGGAATCCGCGCCGCCAGAGATGCCGATCGTCGGCTGAACAAACACCACCAGGAGCCGAACTTGATCGTCCTCATTGCCCCTCACACCGTCGCGCCCGGCCAGATGGAAGCCGCCGACCGCATGGCCCGTATCACGGGAGAAAGCGCCCGAGCGGCGCCGGGCTTCATCGGACGCCTGGTGATGCAGCAGGCCGACAACCCTCACGCAGTATGGAGCTTGGCCTGCTGGGCCAACCGTGCTGCCTTTGAAAACTGGCTGAAGATCCGCACGCTGCCCTGGACCACCGACGACCTGCACCGCGTTTACGAACAAGGAGCGCTGGTGCAGGAAGCCGAGATGTTTGCCCTGACTGGGCACCAGGGCAATTATTTCAATGTCGACCCGCCAGCCGGCGCCGTCCTGGGCGGCTCGGTGGCGTCGCTGCCGTACTCAGTGGTGGCGCCGCACATCATTGATCCGACACCGGAATCCATGTGCCTGGCCGCAGAAATGATTTACGAGGTCGGGGAAAGCGCGCGGCGGGCCCCTGGCTTTTTGGGACGCATGGTGTTGCAGTCGAATCGTGCGTCCAATCGAATTTGGTCGGTGTCCTCATGGGCCAGCCGCAAGGACTTCGAGAACTGGGTGCCGGCACGTAAGTTCTGGTGGACGCTGGATGACGTCAAGCGGGTGTTCCCACAAGGAGCCCTCGTCGAAGACGCCAAGCAGATGTACGTGCTGGCACACCAATAGTGAGAACCCGTATCAGCATGCACCAATGTGAGGCGTATGCGGGTCCCGCCATAAGGGCCGTTTATTGCGTTAACGCATAACTTTGTTGACGGGGTATGTGCGCGAGACGTATTCTTTTTTTCTGAGTCGATTCCAGTTTCATCAGCCTCAAAGGAGCAGTCATGAGCAACAAAATCACCCGACGCGACATATTGGGCGCGTCAGCTGCGGTGGTCGGCGCCGGGCTTTTGGTCCGCCAAGCCCAGGCCCAAGCGCAGCAGGTCGTCGTCTGTGGTTGGGGCGGCAGTCTGTTGAGTGCACAGCGCGCCCACTATTTTGAGCCGTTTGAGAAGCAGAGTGGTGTGCGGGTAGTGCCAACAGGAGAGCCCTCGGTGGCGCGTATCAAAGCCATGGTCGAGGCGGGCAATGTCGAATGGGACGTGGTCCAAGTCTCATTGCCGGAGATGATCACGCTGCAAAGAGCAAACCTGCTGGAGCCGATCGACTATTCGGGATTTCAGAAACAGGAACTTGACGGCCTGCTGCCGGCAGTCGTCAAGTCGCATGGCGTCGGAACCATGGTGGTCGCGCAGGCGATAACCTTCAACACCAAGGCATTTTCGGTCGGCAATCGCCCGACGAGTTGGGCCGATGCCTGGAATGTGCAGCGCTTCCCTGGACCCCGGTGTTTCACTGCCATGGATGCGGGGGCGCGGCCGCTCGAAATCCCCTTGCTCGCGGACGGCGTCTCACCCCAGAAGCTCTATCCGTTGGACGTCGACCGGGCCTTCAAGGCACTCGACCGAATTCGCCCGCATGTCGTGAAATGGGGGGCTCGCGGCGTCAACCCTGCAGAGCTGATCGCCAGCGGGGATGCAGCCATTGGCAATGTGGCGATCGGTCGCGCGATCTCTATGAAGGCAGAAGGCGCGCCTCTTGATTTTGACTTTAACCAGGCCTTGCAGTTCCCGGACCTGTGGGTCATCCCGAGAGGGTCCAAGAACGCCAAGAGTGCACAACGCTTCATCCAGTTCGCCAGCGGTGCGCGCGCGCAGGCTGCCTTTTCGGCAAGCTACCCGGCCGGACCCGTGAATCGCGGTGCCTTCGCCCATCTGACGCCCCAGCAGGCGGCCCTGTTGTCTACGGCGCCGGGCGTGGTCGAAAAAACGGTTGTCGTCGATGCAGACTGGTGGAACGCCGTCGATAGCGCCGGAAAGTCTAACGTGGACAAGGTGGCTGAGCGCTGGCGGAAGTGGGTTCTCTGAACCCGGGCATGGCAACAACCGATTCGGCCGCGGGCCAGCCCCGGAACCGCCGGCGTGTCGCATGGCATGTCGCCATGCTCGCACCCATCGTCATTTATTTCGCGCTGTTCTTTGTACTGCCGGTGGCGCGGCTGCTGTTGCTCAGCGTGTGGGACAGCGGGCCCACCATCGCGCCTTTCTTGGAGATCTTCGGCCACAAAGAATACCTTGGGATCATCCTGACCACCGCGAAACTGTCGGTCGGTGTCACCGCACTCACGCTCCTGCTCGGATTTCCGGTTGCGATCTATCTGGCACGTCTGTCGGGCTGGGCCTTGGCGCTGGGCATGTTCCTGGTGGTCTTTCCGCTACTGACCAGCGTGCTCGTGCGTTCATTTGCCTGGATGACGATTCTGGGCCGGCAGGGCGTCATCAACGAGATGCTGATAGTGCTGGGCCTGACTGCACAGCCGCTCAAGCTGCTGTACAACCAGTTTGGCATTTATGTCGGCATGGTTCACGTGCTGCTGCCGATCGCGGTGGTGACCATGTACGGCGTGGTCAAAGGCATAGACACCCATATTCTCAAAGCGGCCGCCGTCCTGGGGGCGCCACCGGTCCAGGTCTTCCTGCGCGTCTTTCTGCCACTCAGCGCGCCGGGCATCACTGCCGCGGGATTGCTGGTGTTCATCGCCAGCGCGAGTGCCTACATCACGCCAGTGCTTCTTGGCGGCTCAGGCCACACCATGATCGCGGCCCTGATCGGTGACCAGATCCAGGAAACACTCAACTGGCCACTGGGCGCGGCCATGTCAGTGATCCTGCTGGTGGTGTCCATGCTCGCATTCACCTACTACTTCCGCTTCACCCAAGGGGCGGGTGCCCCGCTCAGCGGAGCGTGAGCCGAGGCGATGCGCAAGCTCTCTTTGCCGACGTTCTCCTGGGTGGTTTTGGCGTTTCTGGCCATGCCGGCACTCGTGGTGGTTCCGCTGTCATTCTCCAGCGTTCGCTTCTTTGTGTTTCCGCCACCCGGGTGGTCGCTGCGCTGGTACACCAATTTCCTGACCGCGCCGGATTGGCAATTGGCGATTTTTATCAGCGTCGGACTGGGACTGGCATCGACCCTCATCGCCCTGGTGCTCGGCACGCTGGCCTCGATCGCGCTGGTGCGCTACCGATTCCGGGGACGCAACTTCGTCTATGCATTACTGCTCTCGCCCCTCATCATGCCAGTGATCATTCTGGCGATCGGTCTGTACTTCACCTTCGCACCCCTGGGTTATGTCGGTTCTCCGGTCGCCATCGTGGTCGGTCATGTCATCCTTGCCGTGCCCTACGTGATCGTGACCCTGATGGCGGCGCTGGAGCGCTTTGACATCACACTGGAGCGTGCCGCGTTGAGCCTGGGCTGTCCGCCCTGGCAGGTGTTCCTGCGCGTGACGTTTCCGATCATCCGACCAGCGTTTCTGGCCGCCACTTTCCTGGCTTTCCTGGCGTCCTTTGATGACCTGCTGATCGCCCTGTTTCTAGGGGGGCCGCGGATGAAGACGATCCAGCTCCAGATGTGGCAGGGCATCCGGTTCGAGAGCGATCCCACCATTGCCGCGGCATCCTCGATGTTGATGTTGTTGTCACTGGCCGTGTTCGTGGCCGTTCAAGCCCAGACGCGGCGCGGTCTGCGCAACTCGGCCAGGCGTTGACAACCTCTGACGAAGTCACCGCATAAGAGACGTTTATGGGCGCGCGCAGTTTTTGAGCTTGTCAGCCATCGCTTCGGGTTGCAGACTCACTCAGCATATTGCTGGAATCGGCGCCGATGCTCGCAAAAAGAGTCGGTGCCGTTTTGTCTGGAATCACCACTGAGAAGGCTTTTCATGAACCTGAAGAACATGCGTATCGCGGTGCTCGCAGAGCGCGATTTCGAAGATTTGGAGTTGTGGTACCCGCTGCTGCGCCTGCGTGAAGCAGGCGCAGAAACAGTGGTGGTGGGAATGGGGGAGGCGTCGTACCGCGGCAAGCATGGGATCGAAGTCAAGGTCGACCGCCAGATCGCCGACATCGGCACGGAAACCTTCGACGGGATCGTCGTGCCAGGCGGTTGGGCGCCGGACCGTCTGCGGCGCGATCCGGCAATTCTTGCCCTGGTCCGCAGAGTTTTCGAACAGGGCCGGATGATCGCCAGCATCTGCCACGGCCCATGGGTGTTGATATCGGCCCGCATCTGTGCGGGCAAGAGAATGGCCGGCGTCGTCGCAGTCAAAGACGATCTCGAATACGCTGGTGCTGTGTTCGTTGACGAAGAGGTTGTTATCGACGGTAATTTGGTCACTGCGCGCACGCCGCGCGATATTCCGGCTTGGGGGCGGGCCATCGTCGCCGCGCTGGCGGCTCAGCAGGCTCTGGAACGGCAAGTTGTGGAGCGCGCTCATGGATAGTCGGCGGGCACAACTGGCCCTGCTGGACGAATACGTCCGCATTCCCACAGTCAGCCGACATGTCGGCCCAGACGCCCTGCAAGCAGTGATCAACTTTTGGAAGGCGCAGGGGCTGGCCTTGACCACCCTGTACCCGCCTGATGGTCAGGGTACGCCATCGCTGTGGGGCGAGATCCCCGGGCCACCTGGTGCCCCCACGCTGCTGATCTATGGTCATTTTGATACGCAGCCCGCAGGGGATTTGGACAAATGGGTGTGGGAAGGCGTGCAAACAGCACCCTTCCTTGCGACCTACTTCCATGACGGCCGCCAGGTGGCGGACCCCGCCATTGCCAGCATAGAGCAATTGGACGACACAGTGATGATCGCGCGGGGAACGGTCGACAACAAGGGCCAGCATGTGGCAGCGCTCGTCGCAGCGCTCGCCGCAGCCCGCCAAGGCACCCTGCTTTGGCGGGTGCGAATACTGCTCGAGGGGGAAGAGGAGAGCGGCAGCACGCACTTTGCAGAAATCGTTGAAGCCCATGGTGAACGGCTGCAAGCCGACCTGTGCATCAGCGCAGATGGCCCCAAGGTGCGCAACCGTCCGACCCTGGTGCTCGGCATTCGTGGCATCCTGCATGTGCACTTGTCGGCAGAAAATGAACAGAAGACCGGTGTGCATTCTGGCAACTACGGCAATGTGGTGCCGAATCCATTGTTCGCGCTCGCCCGCCTTGTGGAAGACGTCCGAGTTCAGGTGAACGACTATGCGCGCCAGCACGACACATTCCGCCAGGAGACCGAACAGCTGGCCCATCTGTGGGAGGGCGAGCGCTGGCGGCATTTCCTGTGGCCCGCGGTCAATGCCTATCACTTCGCCACGGAGGGGACTTCGCTCGACGTTCGCCGGCTGGTCATTCCTCGCGCGGCCCACGCCAAGCTGGATATTCGCCTGACACCAGATACCCCGCCGCAAGCAATCTCCCAACTGGTCGAAAACTTGGTAGCCCGGCACGCACAGAGCGCAGAGGCCAAGGGCATTACCTTGCAGCTGCGTCTGGCCGATGGCAAGCCCAGCAGTTTCACATCCGCACGCCGGCCCGAGTTTGCGTGGTTGCTACGGTTGCTGGAAGCGCAGGGAGATGGTGCCCCAGTCACGGTACCCATTCTCGGCGGCACGTTGCCCACCTGGGTCATCACCGATATTCTGGCGGTGCCCACGATCATCCTGCCCTGCGCCAATTGCGACAACCAGCAGCATGATGCCAACGAGCACTATGTGCTCAGGCACTACTTCGCTCAGTTCAGGCTTTTCGAGCAGATATACACCTCGTTGCCCAACGCCGAGGAGGCAGCAGACGGCATCAACAGGTCAACTCAGGCGACCGAAAGCCTCGCGCCATGACCCCGCGGTCCGGAGGACGGATCCTGGTCGATCAACTGACGGTGCACGGCGTCGCGCATGTGTTCTGCGTGCCCGGCGAAAGCTTTTTGGCCGTGTTGGACGCGCTGCATGACAGTGCGATTGCTCTGACAGTGTGCCGGCAGGAGGGCGGCGCGGCCATGATGGCGGAAGCCCACGGCAAGCTCACCGGCCGCCCCGGCATCTGTATGGTCACCCGAGGACCAGGAGCAATGAACGCAGCACAGGGCATCCATATCGCGCGACACGATTCCACCCCTCTGATCTTGTTCGTTGGTCAAGTGGAACGCGGTGTACGGGGTCGCGAAGCCTTCCAGGAGCTTGACTACCGCGCCGTGTTTGGCTCGATCGCCAAGTGGGTCACGGAAATCGATGATCCGGCGCGCATTCCGGAGTTGGTGGCACGGGCGTTTCACGTAGCGACGTCCGGCCGCCCGGGGCCGGTGGTCATCGCATTGCCCGAGGACATGCTGACGCAGACGACTGCAGTGGCCGACGCGCCACGCTACCATTGCATCGAAACCAGCCCGGCGCCCGGCTTAATGGCCCGGTTCCAGCAGGCGCTGGCGGTGGCCGAGCGGCCAGTAGCCATACTGGGCGGAAGCCGGTGGACGGCTGCCGGCGTGTCGATGTTTGCCGCATTCGCCGATCGGTTGGCATTGCCAGTCCTGTGCTCTTTCCGGCGCCAGATGCTATTTCCAGCCGACCACCCCTGCTTTGCAGGTGACCTGGGGCTCGGTGTCAATCCCAGCGTCATCGCACGGCTCAAGGCCGCGGATCTGGTTATCCTGCTGGGCTGCCGCCTGTCGGAGATACCGTCCCAGGGCTACACGCTGCTCGACAGGACGGGTTCCAGGCAGACGCTGGTCCACATTCATGCCGATGCGGCCGAACTGGGTAGCCTCTACCCGGCCCAGCTTCCCATCCATGCTGCCCCCGAAGATTTTGTGAAAGCGCTGGTCGATCTGCCGCCGCCACCGGCCACAGGGCGTTCGCGCGTTCAGATCGAGGAGGCCCACCGTGACTACCTGACTTGGAGTGATCCGGCTGCGATCAAGGTACCCGGGCCACTCCAAATGGGGCAGCTGATGATCGAGTTGCAGGCGGCACTTCCCGCAGAAGCGATCATATGCAACGGTGCGGGCAATTTCGCCACATGGATCCACCGCTTCTGGCCCTTCCGACACTACGGCACCCAGTTGGCCACGACGGCGGGCAGCATGGGTTACGGTGTGCCTGCGGCCGTGGGTGCAAAACGCCTGCGCCCTGAGGCTACGGTTGTCGTGTTTGCAGGGGACGGCGATTTCCTGATGAACGGTCAGGAATTTGCAACTGCGATCCAGTATGACCTGGCCATCCTCGTGATCGTGATCGACAACGGCATGTACGGCACGATACGCATGCACCAGGAGCGCGAGTACCCGGGCCGCACGGTCGGTACCGAGCTGAGAAACCCAGACTTCGCGGGCTTCGCGCGCGTGTTCGGAGGCCACGGCGAGCGCGTCGAACGCACTGAGGAGTTTGCGCCAGCATTGCGTCGCGCGCTGGGCAGCGGCAAGCCCGCCATCGTGCATTGCCTGCTCGACGCCGAGGCCATCAATCCGACCACCACCTTGTCCCTGATCCGGCAGCGTGCCCTGGCTTCGTCTGGCGTTTGATACCTCGGCGCGGGCAGGTCATGGGGCATGCCGCGCGCCACGTTCAATTCACATCCCGCGCAGCGAATACAGGAGGCTGAAAGACCTGGACCGGGGGCGGTGTGCCAATGAACTTCTCCACATCGACCAGGCAGGTTTGAGCCGTGCATCCTTGTGACAAGCGCGAGGCACCGGCGTCCCGCGTCAGCACATTGGGATTGCCATGTCGGTCCAGCGCGTGCGGTTCACCGGGCATATCGGGGTCCCACCAGGCTCCCGTGCTCAGTTTGACCACCCCCTCGCGCAGGTTCGGGTTCAAGTACAGGCCGGCCAAGCAGGCGCCACGCGCATTGAACACCCGCACCACGTCACCGGCCTGCAGGTTGCGTCGTAGCGCGTCCAGCGGGTGCATGTGCAGCGGCTCGCGACCGGCAATCTTGTTGGCCAGGCTGATGGCGGAATAGTCCAGCTGGCTGTGCAGTTTGGTATGGGGCTGGTCTGACAACAGGTGCAGAGGATGGTCGCGCGCAGCCGATGCACCCAGCCATTCGGCGGGTTCGAGCCAGCACGGATACCCCGGACAGTCGTCGTAGGCGAAGGAGGCGATGCGTTCGGAAAACAGTTCGATGCGCCCGCTGGGCGTCGCCAGGGCATGGGTCTGTGGATCAGCGCGAAACTGCGCCAGCATCACCACGGGGCGGTCATTCGGTGGCAGGTGAACGCCGCCACCGGCCCAGAAGTCGTCGAACCCCGGGAGTTCCACCCCCTTGTGCGCCATGGCTTGGGAGGCCTGGTCATAAAGTGCGCGCAACCACTGCATGCTGTCTTTGCCAGCGCTGAAGGCGTCCAGCACGCCAAGCCGTGCCGCCAAGCCACAGAAAATCGAATGGTCATCGCGCGACTCACCCGCTGGCGGCAGAAACTGCTTCATGGCAATGAGCAGAGCGTCGCGAGAAGCGTGCCCGATATCATTGCGCTCGAGCGCCGAGGTCACAGGCAAAACGATATCGGCCATGCGGGCATTCGCATTCCAGGTCTGCTCGTGCACGACGATGGTGTCGGGTCGTGCCCAGGCCTGCGCAAGCCGGTTCAGATCCTGGTGGTGATGAAACGGATTGCCGCCGGCCCAGTACACCAGATGGATGGACGGGTAAATGCAGCGGGTCCCGTTGTAGTCGAACGGGCTTCCTGGCTTGAGCAGCATATCGGCAATACGGGCGACCGGGATAAAGGCATCTACCGGGTTGTCGCCTTGGGGCAGCGTGGGCCCAGGCAGCAGGCGGGCCGGGCTGCCGATATTGTTGATCGCGCCATAGGCGAAACCGAACCCACCGCCAGGCAGTCCAATCTGGCCCAGTACGGCTGCCAGGCCCACGGCGGCCCAGTACGGCTGCTCCCCATGGTCGGCACGCTGCAGCGACCAAGCCACATTGACCATGCTGCGTTGGCCCCACAATGCTTGCGCCAACGTGCGGATGCATTGGGCCGGGACGTCCGCGATCCCAGCCGCCCAAGCAGCATCCTTGACGATGCCGTCCTCGAGGCCCAGCAGGTACTCGCGCCAGCGCTCGAAACCCACGCAATGGCGGGACAGGAATTCGCGGTCGTGGCGGCCCGCCTTGATGGTCTCGGTCGCCAGGGCCAGCATCACGGTGACGTCGGTGTTGGGCCGGATCGGCACCCACTCCAGCGCACCGGCCGGCAGTTCCAGGTCATCACGCAGCGGGCTGAAGTTGATGAACCGGCAGCCCATCTGGGCCATGCGCTGCAGGCCGGCGCCAGCCAGGTGGTGCGACGCACCGCCGGAGCCCACCTGGGCGTTCTTGGTCGGAACCCCGCCGAAACTCACAAAGAGCCGTGTGTGGGCCGCCATCACATCCCAACTGTGGTGCTGGGCCATCAGATCGTCTATCGCACCCACCACATGAGGCATCACCACACGACCGGCGCCCAAGCTGTAGTGGTCCACGTGTCGCACATAGCCACCCAATGTGTTCAGGAAACGGTGCAGTTGCCCCGGTGCATGGTGAAAACGTCCGGCACTGGCCCAACCGTAAGAGCCACCGAAGATGGCAGTGTTGCCATGCGCTGCGGTGACACGCTGAAGCTCCTCCGCCACCAGGTCCAGCGCCTCGTCCCATTCCAGTTCGACGAATCGTTCGCGGCCGCGGCCGTTGCCGCTCTGCTGCGGGCCGGTACGATGCAACCAGCCCTCGCGCACCGCGGGCCGCTGCACGCGCAGCGCAGAACGGTAGGCGTCCCACATGGCGGAACCAATCGCGGAGGGGGCGGGATCGTCAGGCCGGTGCACCAGGCCCACAGGGTGACCAAGGTCACGCTTGACATCGTAGGCACCCCAATGGGCGTTGGCAAGATCACGGCCAATCGGCGACGTTTTCATGAATCCAGCTCCAGCACACATGTCCTCCGGGAGATCCGTGAGTATCCAGCCCGAAGTGGCCGAGCGCCAGAGGCTAAAGCCGTCGCCATGCACCGGTTTTTTGCACCAAGGCATAAGCGCCCTCAATCGACCGCAGCCGTTGGAGTCGCGTCTTTTCAAGCCAGGCAGTGGTTCGACAGGGGTACCGACAGCCTGCCCCTGAGACGTTTCTCCTTTGCGGTGATCGCGTCAGTCCGGTAATTTGCGCAAGACGAAAGGGTACAAGGCTCTGTTGGCTACGCTGTTCCATGTGCCTCGAATCTCCTTGCCGCACAAGCCGGAGACCACCGTGCCCTGCCACACCGCCGACACGGCCACGCCATCGGCGGACTCTTCCAGACTGAACTCGCCCTGGTCGACGTCACCCGCAATGCGAGACCGCTCACCATTGCGGTTGATGGCGCCACTGACACTGCCCGCCCACTCGGGGTGTTTTTCAAACAACAGGGTGGCGCCTTGCGGCAAACCGGCAAACTCGGCACGCCACAGGCCATACAGGTGCAGCGGCCCGATGTCTTCGGGCTGGGGGCAGCCGGGCCGCACCTGATTTTTTGGATCAAATTGGGCTCTAGCCCCCGTATTCACTAGCGTTATAGCTATTAATAATATAGCAAATGCGGTTTTCATCCGGGTCCGGCCGGTCAGCTGGCGCGGGCCAGGGCGGCAGCGCTGTCCTCGGCTTTTTTGGCAAATTCAGCGCGCAGGGCGCGCAGCTTTTCCCGCGGGTCTTCACGCGTGGTGGCGCGGTCCAGGGCCATCTCGGCAATGAAGCGGCTGGGCAGCACGGCCACCAGTTCGCGCCCCTTCTTGCGCCGCCGGCTCCAGCTCACGGCCAGGCTGCGCTGGGCGCGGGTGATGCCGACATACATCAGGCGCCGCTCTTCCTCAAGCCGGGTTGCCACCTCGTCGGCACCAGCGTCCTCGCCCGCCCGAAAAGGCAGCATGCCCTCGGTCACCCCCACCAGCATGACGTGCGGCCACTCCAGCCCTTTGGCCGCGTGCAGGGTGGACAGCGTGACCACATCCTGCTGCTTCTCGCGCTCATTGAGGGTGGAAATCAACGACACCGTCTGCGCTACCTCCAACAGGCTTTTGCGCTGGCCGGGCATACCTACGCCGGCCATGTCATCAATCTGGCCGCCGCACCGGGCCGACATCCAGTCGCAAAAATCGAGCACATTGGCCCAGCGCGCGGCCGCCGCTGGCGCACTGTCCTCAGCGTCGTACAGGTATTTTTCGTAATCGATGTCTTTGAGCCAGGCCAGCAAAAAGGCGCTGGCTGCCTCGGCGCCCTCGGTGCGCCGGGCCCGAAAAGTCAGGTCATTGACCTGGCGGCCGAACTCGTGCAGGCCGCCGATGGCCTTGGCGGGTAAGGCACTGCCGAGCGAGGCCGCAAACAGTGCCTCAAACAGGCTGACCCGGTAGCGGCTGGCAAAGCTGCCGAGTTGCTGCAGTGTCTGGTGTCCGATACCGCGCCGGGGCACGGTGACCGCACGCAGGAAGGCCGGGTCATCGTCCGGGTTGAGCCACAGGCGGAACCAGGCGCACAGGTCCTTGATTTCGGCCCGGTCAAAAAAACTGGTACCGCCCGACACCTTGTACGGGATCTGGGCCTTGCGCAGCGCCTTCTCGAAGGCCTTGGCCTGGTGGTTGGCGCGGTACAGGATGGCGAAATCCTGAAACGCCTGAAACTGCGGCCCCTGGGTGACGGCGCTGCCGGCCCGGATGCTCTGGATGCGGGCCACCGCGCGCTCGGCCTCGTGCTCCTCGTTGTCGGCATCAACCACCCGCACCGGCTCGCCCTCGCCCAGATCGCTCCACAGGTTTTTCGGGAACAGCTTGGGGTTGGGCCCGATCACATGGTTGGCGGCACGCAGGATGGCACTGGTGGAGCGGTAGTTCTGCTCCAGCTTGATCACCTTGAGTGCCGGAAAATCCAGCGGCAGCCGGCGCAGGTTGTCCAGGGTGGCGCCGCGCCAGCCGTAAATGGACTGGTCGTCGTCGCCCACGGCGGTAAAGCGGGCTTCAGAGGCAGGCCGGCCGCCGACCAGCAACTTGAGCAGCTCGTACTGGGTGGCATTGGTGTCCTGGTACTCATCCACCAGTAAATGGCCCACCAGCCCCTGCCACTTCTGCCTCACCTGCTCATGATGTTGTAGCAATTTGAGGGGCAGGCCGATCAGGTCGTCAAAATCGACACCCTGGTAGGCACTCAGGCGGGCCTCGTAATGGGCCATGGCGCGGGCAATGACGCGCTCGGTGTCGTCCCGCGCCGCCAGCGCCGCGCCCTCAGCCGTGAGCCCCATGTTTTTCCACAGGCTGATGGTCCACTGCCATTGCCGCGCGGTGGCGGCGTCGACCGTGCCGCCGGCGTCTTTCAGGATGCTGGTGACATCGTCGCTGTCGAGGATGGAAAACTGCGGCTTCAGGCCCAGTGCCGCGCCGTCCTGGCGCAGCATGCGCACGCCCAGGGCGTGAAAGGTGCAGATCAGTACCTCGCGCGCCGCGCCGCCGATCAGGCTCGTGGCCCGCTCGCGCATTTCTGCGGCAGCCTTGTTGGTGAAGGTGATGGCGGCGATGCGGTTAGGCGCCATACCGGCCTGGATCAGGCGACCAATCTTGCGGGTGATGACTCGGGTTTTGCCCGAGCCGGCACCGGCCAGCACCAGGCAGGGCCCGTGCAGGTGGTTGACCGCCTCCTGCTGGGCCAGGTTCAGGTCGGCCGTGGGCACCATCATGGGCGTCGGCGCGCGACCAGCCCTCAAGCCAGCCGCAATTCGCCGGCGCGGCCCAGCACGATGTGGCCTTGGCGCGCCAATTGGGTCAGGGCGGCGTTGATCGAGCCTTTGGGCAGGCCGCTGTCACGCGCCAGGCTGGAGCGGTTGACCTTGAGTGCGCCGCGGGCCGGCAGGATTTGCTGCAGCCGGGCCAGCACCTTGGCCGGGTTGCCGCGCAGCGCGGACGCCGCTGCGGGGTGGCTCGGCGCCTTTTTGATGCGCACGTCGGTGGCCTGGATGTCCTGCAACAGTTCCACGGGGCTGGCGGGCGCTGCCAATGCCGGCCGCGGTGCAGGCGCGGCCAGTCCAGGGCCGTCCAGGCTGGCGGCCAGGGCATACACCTGGCGCAGTTCGGCCTCGATGCGGGCGAGCGCCTGGGCCAGCCGGGCGGCGGTTTTCCAATCTTCAAACAGGCCATCGTTGCCGGCGTCAAACGGCGTGTCGCGCATGGCGGCATGCACCTGATCGGCATGGCGCTGCACCGCGGCCTTGAGTTCCGCCTCTGCGGCAAACACGGCGGCGCCGGCGGTCTGGATGGCGGCAAGGGTCGGGGTGGCGAGGGGCATGGTCAGGGGGTCTTTCACTGTCGTTACGGATCGGTCTGGATTGCCGAGGCTAGCAGCCAGGCCGGCAGGGTCATGGGGCTGGATCAAGGCGATCGCTCGGTCCGTGGAAGTATAGGGCGCCGCCGGCCGGCTGACAGCAGCTGAAGCCTCCCACCGACTGTCACTGGCTCTGCCGGGTACGCTCTAGCCGCGTCAGGTCAAAGCCCTTGCCGGCCAGCCGGCCGAGCAGCGCATCCACCGCGGCGGCATCCGGCCGGGGGCTGCGGGCCAGTATCCAGAGGTACTCCTGACGCGGCTCGCTCACCGCCACCAGCTGGTAGGCGGGGTCCAGGTCGATCACCCAGTAATCGCCCCACACCAGAGGCAACAGCGACAGCCAGGCCGGCGCAAACCGCACCTGCAATTTGGGCGAACTCGCCTCGCCCATCTGGCGGGCTGCGCCAACCGCCTCCATCATTTCGCCCGAGTCCTGCCGGCAGCGGTTGACGACGCGCACGGTACCGTCGGCCAACAGGCTGTACTCGGCCCGGGTGTCGGCCACGCACTTGCGCTGGAACCAGTTGGGGTACTTGGCGATTTCATGCCAGGTGCCCATGTAGCGGGGCACGTCCAGACTGGCGATGGTGGCCAGCCCGGCGCCGGCCGGTTGGGCTGCGATCGCGGCGGGCAGGTCCCAGGGGCTGGTCAGGCACAGGGCAGCAACGAGGGCAGTCAAACGGGCACGGAGGCGGTGGATCATGGGCGCGATTCTCGCAAAGTCAAAGTGCGGGCGGGCCGCTTTGCAGCCGCCCCAGCAAACCGCTGGCGCGCTGCGCGTGCTGGCCCACCGCCTGCTGCAGCAGACCGTCCTGCGCCTGCACCAAGGTGAACTGCTGGCGCGCCCGGGTGATGCCGGTGTACAGCAGCTCGCGCGTGACCAGCCCGGCGCCCCACTGCGGCAGCACCAGCACCGTGTGCAGGAACTCGGAACCCTGGCACTTGTGCACCGACATGGCAAACGCCGTTTCCACATGCGACAGCCGGCTCACCGCCACCGAACGCAACTGCTCGCCATCCAGAAAATACACCCGTAACCCGCCCGCCGCGCCCGGACCGGGCAAAGCCACACCGACATCGCCATTGAACACGCCCAGCTCGGCGTCATTGCGTGTGACCATGACCGGACGGCCAGCAAACCACTCGCCACGGGGTACCAACAGGCCAGCATCAGCCAGGGCCTCCTGCACCGCCAGGTTCAGGTGGCGGGTGCCCCACTCGCTGGCATGAATGGCGCACAGGATACGAAAGCGGTCAAAGGCCTGCAGCACAGCCGCGACCCAGGCGGCATGCCGCCCGACATCTTGCAGGCTGTCAGCGGGCCGGTTCTGCAGCAAGCCCAGATAGTCGGCATAACAGGCCGAGGCACCTGGGCGCCCCGCCACGGCCAGTGCCTGCACGGTACGGACCGACGGTGCCGTGGTCAGTTGCAGCACCTGGCTGGCATCGCTCGCGAAAAGGGCCAGCGCGGCGTCGCCCTGGCCCTGGTTGACAGCCAGCGCCAGTTGCCCGATGACACCGCCAAACCGCCGGCTTTCGCGCAGCATGACGGTCTGCTGCGCCAGCGGCCTGGCCTCGGCAGCATTGGCCAACAGCGCTGCAGGCAAGGTTTGGCCGGCCACCGCCAGCGCGTAGCA
>JBEGOC010000115.1:0-10663 GCA_041182225.1 Pseudomonadota bacterium
TCAAACCCAGCCGCCGTCCACCACAAAGTCTTGGGCCGTGCACATGGCGCTGTCGTCAGACGCTAAAAACAGCGCCATGCGGGCAATGTGCTCGGGCATCAGCAACTGCGGCAGGCACTGGCCGCGCGCGATGTCAGCACGGCCGGCGTCGGTCACCCACAGCCGCAGTTGCTTGTCGGTCATGACCCAGCCTGGCACCAGGGTGTTGACCCGGATGTTGAACGGCCCGAAATCCCGCGCCAAGCTGCGCGTCAGGCCCTGCACCGCCGCCTTGGCTGTGGTGTAGACCGGCATGCCACCCATCTTGAGCATCCAGCTGACCGAGCCAAAGTTGACGATGGACCCACCACCGGCCTGGCGCATGTCGGCGGCCACGTCTTTGGCGGCAAAAAATTGGTGCTTGAGGTTGACCGCCATCGCGGCGTCCCAGCTCTCGGGCGTGGTGTCTTCCACCTTGTGGCGCTGGTCGTTGGCGGCGTTGTTCAGCAGCACGGTGATCGGGCCAAAGTGCTGGCGCACCGCGGCGATGGCGCGCGTGAGGGCGGCGGTGTCGGTCAGGTCGGCCGGCACAAACAGCGGCGCATGGCGGGCGCCGACCAGGCGCTGCGCCAGTGCGGTACCGGCGCTGGCGTCAATGTCCAGGAAGCCGACCCGGGCGCCCTGCGCCACAAAGGTCTCAACCAGACAGGCGCCGATACCGGTGGCGCCGCCGGTGATCAGCACGGTGCGATCACTCAAGCTGGGGTAGTGGGCGAAGGTGGTCATGGATTTGAAATCTCTTGGGGTGTTTTTGGCCTCTAGGCCACGTGAATACTAGGGTTGTAGCTATATAAAAAATAGCAAAAATCAGACCCAGCCCTGGCGCCAGCGGCTGGTGTCGCGCAGCTCGCGCCAGGCCATGCGGGTGATGGTTTTGGAATGCACCGCCTCCAGCTCCACCCACTCTACCGCCAGCGCCGGCGGCTCGGGCAGGATCACCTTGGCCACCAGAAAGTGCTTGTTGCGGCCAATCGGCAGCACCGCTGTCCATTTGCTCAAATGCAGTTTTTTGGGGTTGACGGGGTTCATGGCCATAGTCCATTTTGACATTGCCCCGGCCCCGGCAACAGCCTCCGGCTTTGAAGACAATAGGGCACTTTCTAACTGCGAAAGACCCCACCATGGAAGACGACGAGCGCTGCTGCGGTACCGGTACCTGTTTGATCAATGCCGACGGCTACTGCTGGTGCGGCCAAAAGTGGAACGGCAACGTCATGTGCGCCCCCTCCGCCATGGGCGAGACAGCGCCCACTCAGGCTCAGGCACCAGGCGCCGAGCCGTCTGACCCGGCATGACGGCACCCGTGACGACCGTGCCACCGGCCTGGGCCAGCTGGCTCGGTGCCGGCGGATTGATCCCGTTTGCAGTACTGGCGCTGGCGCTCTGGTGGCCCGGCCTGGGCCAGCAGGCCTTCAGCAGCCACGCGCTGGCCAGCTATGGCGCCACCATCGCCAGCTTTCTTGGCGCCATCCACTGGGGCCTGGCGATGCGCGACCAGCCTGGCGCCGGCGCCGGGCCCTACCTGTGGGGCGTGACGCCCAGCCTGCTGGCCTGGCTGGCGCTGCTGCTGCCGCCGGCTGGGGGTCTGCTCGGCCTGGCCCTGTTGCTGGGGCTGTGCCTGCTGGTGGATGAGCGCCGTTACCCGCACTACCAGCTGCAGGCCTGGCTGCCGCTGCGCCGCCGCCTGACCCTGGTGGCCGGCCTGGCCTGCCTGGCCGGAGCGGCGGGTCTGCTGCGGTAGCGGACACCATGACCCGTTTGATCCGCCACGACATCAAGAGTCAACCTTATGAAAATCACTGTTGAAACCAGCATGCAGGCGCCAATCGGCTCAGTCTGGAGCGCCTACACGACGCCAGCCGACATCACGCAGTGGAATGCGGCGTCTGATGATTGGCACACCACCCAATCCAGTGTCGACCTGCGCGAGGGCGGGGCATTCTCATCGCGCATGGAGGCCAAAGACGGTAGCTTCGGCTTTGACTTCGCGGGGACGTACACCAAGATCGTGCTCCATAAATTGATTGAGTATTCGTTTGGAGACCGGGTTTGCACGGTCGAGTTCATGTCCGGCGCCAACGGTGTTACAGTGCGCGTCACGTTCGATGCCGAAACCGAAAACCCTGTGGAACTACAGCGTGAGGGGTGGCAAGCCATCCTCAATAATTTTGCCAAGCACGTTGAAGCGCATCCCTGACATCATGGCCGTCATCCTTGAAGGGGGCTGCCTCTGCGGCAAGGTTCGATTCCGTGCCAACCAGCCGCCCGTGCGAACCTTTGCCTGCCACTGCGCATTCTGTCAACGCGTGACTGGCACGTCCTTCTTTGCAGAATCGATTTTCCCGTTGGATGCCGTCCAGTTCAATGAAGGCGAGCTGAGTCGGTACGAGCATGTGTCGGACGGCAGTCAGAAAAAAGTCTATGTTCACTTTTGCCCAAGCTGCGGCACCACCGTTGGCCTGACGTTTGAGCGCTGGCCGGAAGTCCGCGCCATTTCCCGCGGCTGCTACGACGACCCCAATGCCGTTGACATCACCAGCCACATCTGGACTGAGTCTGCCCAGACCGGTGTCGTTCTGCCGGCGGGCATTGACTGCTTTGCCGGAGCACGGGCCACACTCGATGGTCAGCCAGAGCGGCCAACTCAACATGACATGCCGGCCATGGCGCGGCTTAGTGACGCCTGACCCTCTAGGTGTAGCTCGGTATGGCCAGAACGAATTTCCCCCGGGCCGTGTTAATGGGCATCAGGCAGATACGGTCGGGGGTCTGATTGTGACCCATTGAAGACATAGAGATGACATCCCATCTGTTCGGCCAGCCATGGACACCGAACAGTCAGCATTTCAGACCAAAGGCACCCTTAACGCTTCAATGACCGCTCGGGTGTCTGGTCTCACGCCTCGCCACCAGGAAAATGCCGCGGCTGCCTGTTCGGCC
The DNA here is from genome assembly GCA_041182225.1 of Pseudomonadota bacterium. GTDB lineage: Bacteria > Pseudomonadota > Gammaproteobacteria > Burkholderiales > Burkholderiaceae_C > Rhodoferax. The sequence continues at coordinate 2,980 of JBEGOC010000115.1, forward strand.
AGCATTCCCACCCCATCAGCCAAGGCGCTGACGCCTGCGCTTTGTGCAAGCCGCAAAAAAGGAGTGAGACCTTTGCCGTAGGCCAGTTCATAAGCAAGGCAGTCAGGGGCGAATACGGAGGACGGAACCGGGGGCATTTCGCTTCGCAAGCTGGCCGATGTGGCATTGAAGACCAGTTGGAAGGCTTCTCCTTTTAGATCAGCAAAACCACAGGCGTGGACATGGCCGCGGCCTTTGCCTATTTCAGCCAGTTCCTCGGCCTTTGCCAGGGTGCGGTTGCAGATAACCAGTGTTGCAGGCTCTTGTTCCAAAAAGGGCAGCAAGGCACCGCGTGCTGCGCCCCCGGCACCGAGCAGCAATATCCGCTTTCCCTTCAGTTGGCTGTTCAGGTTGTGCACCACGTCGCGTACCAGACCCACGCCATCGAAATTCTCGGCCCAGATACGCCCGCCTTCGAACTTCATGGCGTTGGCCGCCCCGGCCAGTCTGGCAGCATCGGAATGCTCCGACGCATAGTTGAAGGCATCGACCTTGAATGGCGCCGTGATGTTCATTCCCTTCGCACCTTGCGCCCGGAATGCATCCACAGCGCTTGCAAAACCGCCGAGCGCTCCCTCAATCTTGATGTATTCCATGTCCTGCGCTGTTGCCTGTGCAAACAGGCCGTGGATCATGGGAGATTTGCTAAAGCCAATGGGATTGCCAATGACGGCGTAGCGATCTGTCATAGGAGTTTCCTTGCGTCCTATGCCGAGAAAAGCACGCCATCGTTTTGCATGGCAGCAATGTCCGATCCCGAGTAACCCAGACTCTGGGCCACTTCTGCATTGTGCTCACCCAGGTCGGGCGCTACTCGGGTGATAGTGGTATCGCAATCCGAAAACTTGAACGGTACGTTGGGTAATCTGATTTGCCCGAGAACCGGGTGGGATTGCTCCAGCACCATCCCGCGCGCCTGAATCTGCGGGTCGGCAAGTACCTCATCAATGCGCTGCACTTTTGCACTGGGCACATCAATGGCGTCCAGCGACTTCAGCACATGGGCAACGTGCTGGTTTGCTACCCACTCCTTCACTACGGGCAGGATTTCCAGCCGATGGGCATTGCGTCCTGCAGTGGTGTGGAACCGGGTTTCAGCGCTGAACCCGGCGGGGCCCCCGGTCTGCTCGACCAGGACGGAAAAGCGCTTCCAGGCATCGTCTACTTGCGCGGCGATGACCAGGTCACCATCCGCAGCGCGGAATACGCCGTACAGCGTTGAGTTGGGCATATCGTGGCCTGTCTGTACGGGCACTTCCTTGCCGCCAGACAATGTATAGCACTGCACCGCATATTCGTGCATGGACACCAGCGTGTCATACAGCGCCATATCAATGTGCTGGCCTTTACCGGACTTCACGCGCCCGAGCAAGGCCGCATTGATGGCAGCCACTGCGTGGATGCCGGTGTACATATCCCCCAGCGATATTCGCAGAAGAGGCGGTGTTTCGCCTGGGTTTCCAACCATCTGCATGATCCCGCTCTTGGCCTCTGCGATGAGTCCGAATCCCGAGCGGTGCGCATCGGGGCCGGTGTGGCCATAGGCAGAAATGGAACAGTACACCAGGCCTGGGTTGCGCTCCGCCAGGGCCTTATAGCCCAGACCCAGTTTTTCCAATGCGCCAGGGCGGTAGTTCTCGATGAACACATCTGCGCTGTCCACCAGCTTTTGCATCAGCTCCCGTCCGCGGGCGTCCTTGGTGTTGACGCACAGACCTTTTTTACCCATGTTCTGCTGCAAGAAGTACCCGCTGTAGGCATGGTTCTCGCCCAAAAACCAGGCATGCTGCCGGCCGGCATCGCCTGTCCCCGGGCGCTCCACCTTGATCACTTCGGCGCCCATGGCGGCAAGGCAGCGGCCCACATACGGACCTGCTAAAAAGTGGCTGTAGTCCACCACCCTGAACCCCTTCAGGGGAAGATCCTGGCTCATGCTGGCCTCCTGGGAACCATCAACCGGTGTTCACCTTTTTGCACCACTTCGCCGTTCTGGTTGATCAGTTCCGACGGAAGAATCACGATGCCCCAGCCTGGGCGGCTCCTGGATGCACGCAACCCGGTAATGGAAAACTTCACCTGCAGAACGTCGTTGACCTTGATGGGAAGCAGAAAGTCCCAGGTCCAGCCCAGCGACATTCCTGGAAAAAAGCGGTAATCACTCTGGGTCTTCAGGCCGTCGGCAATGGACAAGCCAAACAGGCCATGGGCCACGATGCAGCCAAAATGGCTGGCATTGGCATAGTCCTCATCCACGTGAACGGGTGTATGGTCACCCGTGAGGTCTGCGTAGGCCTGAATGCGTTCTTTGGTTACGGTGTAGGTGGGACTGACGCAGACATCACCGTCTTTGGCGTCATCCCAGTATTTTTCGGGGCTCAGTGTCATGGGGGTTCCTGGAGAATGGAAGGTACTCAGGCGCGGGGATTGACGGAAAGGGCCTGGGCCACTGCGCCTGCGCTGGCCTGCATGAGTTCGACGGCCAGCCCGTCAGGCAGTCGCAGCCAATTGCGACCTTGCGGCATCTCTGTCACCCCAAAAGCCCGGGCTGAGTTGAGCGCATATTCAAGGTCTTCACACATCACGCCAAGGTGACCCAGTCGTCCTTCAGGCGCATCGAAGTCGGGTTTCGCCATGAATTGCATACCGCCCAGCGTCCAGTACTGGACAGGGTTTTCCACCGTTCCCTGCACTTCACGCAGGGTCATTCCGCACACTTCATGAAAAAAACGGATATGCCACTGGATGTCCTTGACCCAGATGGCAACATGCTCCAGATAGGCGCGTGGTTTTGCAGCAGTCGACATGTCGTTTCCCCTCGAAATCATTCAAGTTCCTGAAACCTGCGTTCAATGCCCTTGATACAGGCCACCAACGTGGCATTGACCGGGGTGGGTATACCCAGGACTGCACCGCGCTCCACCACGGCTCCATTGATGTAGTCCACTTCCGTCACAGACCCCTTCTCCAGGCTTTGCAGCATGGACGCCTTGAAGCCATAGGGAAGGCCAGAGGATGCTTTTGTCCACGCTTCGCGCGGGTCAGTCATGGAGAGCCGGACTCCGCTGGCTTTGGCCACAGCCATGGCCTCAGAAACCGCAGCCAGGGCGCAGGTTTCCACTTCGGGCACCTGGTACAGCGCGCCATAGGGCAACCTGGTGATGCCGCTCAATGCACCGGTAGCCACATTGATCAACAGCTTGTCCCACATGGTTGCACGGATGTCGGTACAGACCTGGGTCTTGAGCCCGGCATCGTTGAACAGCCTGGCGACGGCATCGGCCCGGTCGGAACCATTGGCATGAAGTTCGCCTATGAGGGTCTCTTTTCCAGCGGTTCCCGCATTCACCACGCCGGGGGCCACCAACTGACCGCCCACATAGGTCTTGCCCGCCAGCACCCGCTCAGTGCCAACGAGTTCACTCAGTACTTCCTCGTGGCCCAAGCCATTCTGGAGCGACAGCACCACGGTTTTCTCGCCTACCAGCGACATGGCGCCCTGCATGGCGCTGCGCGTGTCAAAGGACTTGACCAGCACAATGACCAGATCCATGGCTTGCAACCCAGCGGCGCTGACCGCGGCGCGAACCCGAACTGGCGTATCCAGTTCCTGGGACCGCAATATCAGGCCGTTTCGGTTGATGGCATCCACCTGCACCAGATTGCGGTTGATCAAGGTGACGTCAGCCCCCGACTTGGCCAGCGTACCGCCTATGGCACACCCCAACGATCCGGCCCCCAGAACACAAACCTTCATCACATCTCCGCAACACAGACGCATCAATGCGCCGTGGGAGAGGACGATAAGTGTAGACTCACATTACGTAAATCTAATGAAACAAATAGATATCATTGTGTGAGGCAATAATGAATAGCAACCAGTCGGATGCGAATCTGCTTGATGTCAAACACCTGCGGCTTTTTGATCTGCTGTATTCCACACACAGTGTGACCCGTGCCTCGGAACTGCTCGGTCAGAGCCAACCTACGGTCAGCATCTGGCTGGCCCGCTTGCGCAGGGATCTGGACGATCCGCTGTTCATCCGTACCCCAGGCGGCATGCAGCCAACCCCGCGGGCGCAGGCATTAATCGGAGCCGTTCGCGCCGCATTGGATTCATTGCGGCAGCTCACGACATCCGAGCCGGAATTCGATCCCCTCGTCAGTGCCCGGCACTTCCGAATCTGCATGACAGACGCGAGTCACGTCACGCTGTTGCCCCAATTGCTCGCGAGGGTAAGGGAACTGGCGCCACAAGTCACCCTGGAGGCGGCACGCATTGACGAAAAAACGGCTGAAGCGCTGCAATCGGGCGAGGCGGATCTCGCCATCGGCCTGGTGCCCTGGCTCGAAGCCGGGTTCTATCAGCAAGCCTTGTTCCCACAAGACTGGGTGTGCCTGGTCAACCAGAAACATGCCCGTATTCAGCTGGAAATTGACAAGCGAAGCTACAAGGAGGAAGGGCACATTGGCATTGTCTCGGGCACAGGTTCACTGCTCCTTTCACAGGCCTTGGCCCGCCACCGCATAGCGCGAAGGATCGTGCTGGAGCTTCCCGGTTTTCTGGGGCTGGCCGCCGTTGTTTCCAGTACCGACCTGATTGCGACCCTGCCCAGGCACATTGGAGAGACCCTGGCCCATGTCAATGGTCTGAAAGTTTTGCCCTGCCCTGTTCCCATTCCGTCCTTCACCGTCAAGCAGCACTGGCACGCACGCTTTCACAATGAACCCGGTAATCTGTGGCTGAGGAGATTGTGTGCCGGCCTGTTCATGGACCCCAAGGTGCGAGGCGCCTCAACCAGGCCGCAACTGCTCCGAAAAAACTGAGTCTTTCAGGGGATTGCAAGGCCATCCCATTGAAGGACTCGCCTGACAATCGCGTCCAGTGATTCTGTTGCACCAACATGCAACGGTAGCGATCAAACTGTGCGGACTGAACTACCACCTTGAAGGGCATCGACTCGCGCAAGGCCCTCTAGCTGTGATGGACATCGAGTTGCGTCATGACAAAGTGGTGTGCTCATCTGCCAACGAGCCGACGGCCGCATGCACCGCATTCCAATCGGCCGCACAGGCATCAGCCAAGTGTTGCCGTTCGCGTCGTGCGCTCCGCTGATGGGCGACAAGCTCACAATGCCGTGGCGACACCTGCCCGACGCCCAGCTTCTGATACGAAAAGGTCATTGAGGATGAACACGCGTGCAAGTGCTGTGGAGGAGTAGCTGGGATAGAGCTGGGCCATTCCTACAGGCTGCTCATCGAGGAATGCCAAGAAGACGATCGACTCGCCAGATTTAACCGCTCGCCCAAAAACGCGCGGCAGGCGTTGAGGTCCGAGGCTTTGCCTTGAAACTGTCGGTACTGATCAAACACAGCCGTGACGTCGTCAAGGTCTGCGAGAACTGTTTGGCGTATGACAGCAGACTTCATGGGAGGGGCACTTTCGCTGGTTGGAGGTCACGCCACCCAGTCATACGCCACCGTCACTGGCGCGTGATCCGAGAATCTCTCGCCCTTGTAGATCTCCACCGTGCGCGCCCCAGCGGCCAGCTGCGGCGTGGCAAGGTGGTAGTCCAGCCGCCAGCCCACGTTCTTGACGTAGGCCTGGCCGCGGTTGCTCCACCAGGTGTAGGCCTCGTCGGTGGTGGTGGGGTGCAGCTGGCGGTACACATCCACCAGACCGGCCTCGCCCAGCAGCCGGCTCATCCAGGCACGCTCCTCGGGCAGAAAGCCGGAGTTTTTGCGGTTGCCCCTCCAGTTCTTCAGGTCGATTTCCTGGTGCGCAATGTTGACATCGCCCACCAGAATGAAGTCGCGCTCGGCTTTGAGCCTGACCAGGTGCGGGTAGAACTCATCCAGAAAACGGAACTTGGCCTGTTGCCGCTCCTCGCCCGATGAACCGCTGGGGAAATAGGCGCTGATGATGCTGTGTTTGGCGCGCGGTGTATCAAAGCGCAGCTCGATGTAGCGGCCTTCCGCGTCAAACTCGCCCGAGCCGTAACCCGTGCGCACATCGCTGGGTTCCAGCCGGGTGTACAGGCCCACGCCCGAGTAGCCTTTTTTCTCGGCAAAATGAAAATAGCCCTGCAGGCCGGCCAGCTGCTCAAAGCGGCCCTGCACGTCCTCGGCCTGGGCTTTCACCTCTTGCACCCCCATACAATCGGGCGCGTTTTTGGCCAGCCAGGCCTCCAGGCCTTTGCTGCTGGCAGAGCGGATGCCGTTAAGGTTGAGACTGGTCAGTTTAAACAAGGAAATTCCCCATGTCAGAGCCCGATGCTGCCAACGCGCACCCTGTGGAGGCCCGGGACGCGCTGGCGCAGGATTTTGTCAAGTTTGCGCTCGATTGCGGTGTGCTGCGCTTTGGTGAGTTCAAGACCAAGGCCGGCCGACTGAGCCCCTATTTCTTCAACGCCGGCCTGTTTGACGATGGCGCCAAGATGGGCCGGCTTGCGGCATTCTATGCCCGGCGCCTGCTGGCCAGCGGGCTGCAGTTCGACATGATTTTTGGCCCCGCTTACAAGGGCATTCCGCTGGGTGTGGCGCTGGCGGTGGAGCTGGCGCGGCTGGGGCACAACGTGCCCTTTGCCTACAACCGCAAAGAGGCCAAAGACCACGGCGAAGGCGGCAGCCTGGTGGGTGCCCCGCTGCAGGGCCGGGTGCTGATCGTGGACGATGTGATGAGCGCCGGCACGGCTGTTCGCGAGTCGATTGGGCTGATCCAGGCCGCTGGCGCCACGCCGCACGCAGTGGTGATCGCGCTGGACCGGCAGGAAATGGCCACCGAAAAGCAGCCCGACGGCAGCACTCTAGACGTGCCCTACAGCGCGGTGCAGTACGTGCGCCAGCAACTCGGCCTGCAGGTCTGCGCCATTGCCGAGCTGTCGGACCTGCTGGCCTATCTGGCCGCCTCAGCCGGTGACGCCCCGCACAGCCACCTGGCGGCAGTGCAGGCTTATCGGGATCGGTACGGCGTGCGCTGAAGGCGCCAATGATGGCGACGTGAAGCGTAAATTGGGCTTTTACGCTTCATCTGTGATGCGAAAAAGGCTAAACTTTGCTTCATCATATACATTTGGCAATCTCCGCAATGGCCCGCATTCCAGCTGGACATGGCTACGCTGGCGCCGGCCTTGTCGGCGGCACGGTTTGCCCAGGGCCGAGCGATGGGCCTGGCCAGCCACCTGCACCTGATCGAGTTGGGCGAGTTACAACTTCAGGGTTGGGCCGAGGAGGCCCTGGCGACCGCCCAAATTGAGGGCGAAACGCTTCAGGTTCATTCGGTGCGCGCCTCCGCCGCCAGACGGCTGGGGCTGGATGCCGGGCCAGCGCCGCGTGACGCCAGAACCGAAGCCACACTCGATGTCTTGCAGGCCGCGCTGCTGCACGGATCGAAAGCGTTGACGCACGAGACGCTCTGGGCCTGGCAGGCAGCCTTGTTTCCAAGCGGCTACAGCAGCTTGCGAGCGATACTGACCGGTGCCTACCGAAAACGCCTACATTTCACTTGTTTCCTGTTTAAAAACAACAACTGAACCTGCCCCTGTTTGACGTACCGCTTAGCCGTTCCATTATGCGGCTTTCAATAGCTGTGCCGCGTCCCAGCGTTTCTCAAACTGCATCGGACTGACGTAGCCCAGCGTGGAGTGAA
>JBEGOC010000116.1:0-27609 GCA_041182225.1 Pseudomonadota bacterium
GCACGCAGGGTTTCGATCACATTGAGCCGCGCGCCTTGCCGCGGCTCGCCGCGTCGCGCGCCAATCGGGCGCCCACGGGACTGGTTTTTCAACACGGCACCGGCGCGTCCGCCGGTCTGGGATTGCGCCCGGGCAGCCCGTCCGATTTGCAGCATGGCCAGCAAGCCCGGCGGAATTGCGGCCTGCGCCGCCGCCAGCACCAGCTCGGCCAAGGCCTCGGCCGATGGCTCGGACTCAGGCGACGGCTCGGGTGTAGTTTCGGGTGGTGGTGGATCGGTGGCGGGGTCAGTGTGGTCCGCCGCATCCTGCGGAGCCGGTGGTGGGGCTTCGCTTGGCGGCTGGTCGGTGGCGGACTCTGGTTCGGGTGGCGCAGGGAGCCGGGTGGCCCGGGGTGCCAGCACCAGACGCGCCGCCAGCACGGCGTGGTCCTCGCCGGCACGGCCGTCACCCGCCAGTGCGGCAGCGGCCCGGGCCACCCGCAGCGCCAGCAGGGGCGCACGCAGCGAGGCCACGCCCAGCGCCATGGCAGCGCCGCAGAGGGACTGCAGCACCCCGTCATCGACATCGACGTGTTGCAGCCGGACCTGCGCCGCTTGAATGTCGCTGCGCTGCCAATCGGTGCCTGGTTTCAGGGGGGCGGGTTCGGGCGCCAGCGACAGATGGAAGGCCAGCCGGTCGTGCAGTGCAGCAGGCAGCTGTTCATCGTCGGTATCGCCTTCGTCCAGCGCCACCATGCCCAGGCGGGCGGGTCGGCGCAGGGCCAGGCCGTCACGCTCCAGCACCACCTCGCCCTGGTCGAGCACGCCGGCCAGGCGGGCTGCGGTGGCCGGGCTGATCCGTTCCGCCATGGCCAGCACCACCACCCCGCCATCGGCCTGCGCCAGCAGCCCCTGGTGGGCCACGGGGCGGCCGGCCTGCAGGGTGGCGGCCAGGTCAAGCCCGCCCAGCACGGCGGTATCGCCACTTTTCAGCGGCACACGTCGCAACGGCCGGTCCGCAGGCAGCAGCTGTTTCAGGAGGGCCAGCCAGCGCTCGCGCGCGGCGCCAGCTCGTGCCCGCAGCGCCACCCCGCCTAGCCCAACCGGGTCGACCGCGAACAAAGCCGCCACCAGCGCGGCGTCCGGGCCAGCGGCAGCCGGGGCCTCAGCAGCAACCGGCGCCACAGCGGTCATGCCGGCCCCATCAGCTCCGCAACCGCCCGTTCCACGCGCACGCCCGAGCCCGCGTCGTCCAGCGGATTGCGGCGCAGCCGGTGCCGTAGCGCCGGCCCGGCCGCCCGTCGCAGATGGGCGTCGCCCACTTCGGCGTCACCCTGCAGCGCGGCCAGCGCGCGGGCGGTGCGGATCAGGGTCAGGTCGCCACGCAGGCCGTCGGTGCCCAGCGCCATGCACAGTTGCGCGGCGCGCTCGCGCGCAGCCTGGCCAATGCTCACCTCGGCCAGGCGAGCCCGTCCGGCCACGATTTGTTTGCGGGTCCGGTCCTCGTCTTTTTTCCATTGGCTGGCAAAGGCTGCGGGGTCATGCTCATAGGCATCGCGGCGACGCACCACCTCCACCCGGTCCTGCAGCGCATCCGGGGTGCGGACTTCGACCGAGAGGCCGAAGCGGTCCAACAGCTGGGGCCGGAGCTCGCCTTCTTCCGGGTTGCCGCTGCCGACCAACACAATGCGGGCCGGGTGGCGCACGCTGAGGCCCTCGCGTTCCACCACGTTTTCGCCCGAGGCCGCCACATCGATCAACAGGTCCACCAGATGGTCCTCCAGCAGGTTGACCTCATCGATGTACAGAAAGCCGCGGTTGGCCCGCGCCAGCAAGCCGGGTTCAAAGGCCTTCACCCCTTGCGACAGGGCGCGCTCCAGATCCAGCGCGCCGACCACCCGGTCTTCGGTGGCGCCCAGTGGCAAATCCACCACCGGCACCGGGATCAGGTGGCTGCGTGGTGCGCCACGCGCCGACTGGTTCAACGCGGCACAGGCTTCGCAGGCAGCGCCGGGCTGGGTCGGATCGCAGCCGTAACGGCAGCCGACCACCGCCCGCATTTTGGGCAGCAGCGCCGCCAGGGCACGCACTGCAGTCGATTTGCCCGTACCCCGATCGCCCATCACCAGCACGCCACCAATGCTGGGGTCAATGGCTGACACCAGCATCGCCAGTTTCATTTCATCCTGCCCGACGATCGCTGAAAAAGGAAAGGTCATCTCTCGTGTCCAGTCAAAAAAAGCAGCGCAGCACGGCACGACGGCCAGCGCCAAACGCGCCTGTATCACCCATCCATTATGCGGTCAGGGGCTGCGCGGTACCGGCTGTCGTTTGCCGCGCGGAAAGTCCCACCAGGGCAAGACACGCCGCATCGACAGTACCTCGCCGCTTTGCAGACAGGCATAGCCCGGGATGGCGTCGAGCTCGTTGCGCCAGCCTGGCGAGCGCAGCAATTGCAGCAAGGCCACGATGCCCGGCTGTGACAGTGCCGATTTGAGACAGACCAAGTGGTAACGCTCTTCGGCCAGCGGCACGAAATCGAGCCCGGCGCGGCCGGCCGCCACCGCGATGCCGAGGGCCGCATCGGCCTGGCCGGCCGCCACCGCGTGGGCCACGGCGGCGTGGGACGGCTCGGTGTGGGCGTAGCCCCGGATGCTGCCTGCGGCGACGCCAGCGCGCGCCAGCAGCTCGTCCAGCACCACCCGGGTGCCGGTACCGAGGGCCCGGTTGACGAAGCGGGCCTGAGTGCGGGCCAGGTCGGGCAGGGTCTGCAAGGCCAGCGGGTTACCACGAGCCACCATCAGGCCCTGGGTGCGTTGGGCAAAGCCAATCACCTTGTGCAGCCCCGGTTGCAGCAGCGGCTGGTAGGTGCGCTGCGTCAGGGTCTGCACCCCGGTATCTTGCAGGGTATGAAAACCGGCCATCACGCAGCGCCCCTCGTTCAGCGCCCGGATCGCATCCACACTGCCGCTGAAGCGGATGTCCAGGTGCAGCTGGCCCTGGTCCAGCCGCAGCGCATGTTCGCGCAGGCTGCCCAGCGCCTCGTCGTGGCTGGCGTACAAAGTCACCACGTGCGCCGAGTCGTCAAAGGCAATGGCAAAGCTGCGCTCAAGTTCGGCTCGCAGCGCCTCGATCTGGGGCGCCAGCCGGGCCTGCGCCTGGCGCTCGGCCCACATCAGCTTGGCGCCAAATTCGGTCAGCTGGGCCGCCTGCCCTTTTTCCCAGACCACCAGTTCGTTACCGAGCTCGTTCTCCCAACGCTTGAGCTCGCCCCAGACGTGCCGGTACGACAGGCCCAGCGCGCGGGCGCCGCCCGAAATCGAGCCTTGCGTGGCCACCGCCTGCAACAGGTCGATCAGCGGATTGCGGACCGAGGCCGGGCTGCTGTCGCGAGACAGGGTGTAGTGGAACTGGAGCCTATGCACAGGGTTTCATATCGCCGGATATTGGGTCATTGGCTACGATAACCCAACTCATGGCCACCTTCACCGACAGTGCCGCCACGGCCTTGCAACTCATTCTCAGCAACGACCCGGCTCTGATGGCCATCGTCGGGCGCTCGCTGGCCGTCAGTGCCAGCGCCTGCCTGATCGCCTGTGGGCTGGGGCTGGTCGCTGGGGCCTGGCTCGGTGTGGCGCGTTTCCCCGGCCGGCCGATGCTGCTGACCTTGCTCAATACCCTGCTGGCGGTGCCGTCGGTGGTGGTGGGCTTGGTGGTGTACCTGTTGCTGTCGCGGTCCGGGCCGCTGGGCTTTCTGGCCTGGCTGTTTTCGTTCAAGGCCATGGTGCTGGCCCAGGTGTTGCTGGTGCTGCCAGTGGTCACCGCACTGACGCGCCAAGTGGTGGATGACGCGCACGCCCAGCATGGCGAGCAGCTGAGCTCGCTCGGGGCGAAGCCCTTGCTGCGCAGCCTGCTGCTGGCCTGGGACGAGCGCTACGCCCTGCTCACCGTTGTCATTGCCGCCTTTGGGCGGGCGATTTCCGAGGTCGGCGCGGTCATGATCGTGGGCGGCAACATCGACGGCTTCACCCGGGTCATGACCACGGCGATTGCGCTGGAGACCTCCAAGGGCGATTTGCCGCTGGCCCTGGGTCTGGGCCTGATTCTGCTGGCTGTGGTGCTGCTGCTCAACCTGCTGATCAGCGGCGTGCAGCGCTGGCGCGAGCGGCAGGAAGGAGTGGCCGGCCCGCTGCCCACCGCCGGGTTGGCGCTGTGACGCCGCTGCTGCAGCTGGAGGCGGCCAGCGTCCGCTTCGGTCCCCGGTCGGCGGGTGTGGCGGCCTTGACGGATTTGAACCTGGTCATTGGCGCGGGCGAGCGCGTGGCGCTGGTTGGTGCCAACGGCAGCGGCAAAAGCACCCTGCTGCGGCTGCTGCACGGCCTGGCGGCGCCGTCGGTTGGGCGGCTGGTGCGGGCACCGGATTTGCGCCAAGCCATGTTGTTCCAGCGGCCCCATCTGCTGCGGCTGTCGGTGCAGGCCAATGTGGCTCTCGGCCTGTGGCTGGCGGGCCGGCCTTGGGGCCAGGCGCTGGTGCTGGCGCGCGCGGCGCTGGCTCGGGTCGGCCTGGCCGAATTGGCGCAGCGCAACGCCCGCAAGCTGTCTGGCGGCCAGATGCAGCGGGTGGCGCTGGCCCGCGCCTGGGCCCTGGCGCCGCAGGTGCTCTTGCTGGATGAACCCACCGCCAGCCTGGATCCGCACGCCAAGCGCGAGGTGGAACACATGATTGCCGACATGGCGACGCAGTCGCCTGAGGTCACGCTGGTGTTTGCCAGCCACAACCTCGGCCAGGTCAAACGCCTGGCCAGCCGTGTGATTTACCTGGAGCTTGGCCGGGTCCTGGCGGATTTGCCGGTGGCGGATTTCTTTGCCGGACCGCTGCTGGCGCAGCACTACCCGGCGGCCCATCTTTTTGTCAAAGGGGAAATTGCATGAAATTTAGATGTTTTCGGCCTTCACGCATTGTCGCGTATGGCTGTGTTGCTATTTTTTCTATAGCAAGTGTATCGGGGTGGGCGCAGTCGATCGTGATGGCGTCCACCACTTCCACCGAGCAATCGGGGCTGTTTGCGCATCTGCTGCCGGAATTCAAGAAGGCCAGCGGGCTGGATGTGAAGGTCGTGGCCCTGGGGACGGGTCAGGCGCTGGACATGGGGCGGCGCGGTGATGCCGACGTGCTGTTCGTGCACGACCAGGAGGCCGAGGAAAAAATCGTGACCGAGGGTTTTGCCCTCAAGCGCTTGCCCGTCATGTACAACGACTTTGTGCTGATCGGGCCGGCAGCGGACCCGGCGCGGGCGCGCGGCCGCGACATCGTGGCTGCACTCAAGTTGCTGGCTGGCAGCAACAGCGCTTTCATCTCGCGTGGCGACAAAAGCGGCACCCACGCGGCCGAACTGCGCTTCTGGAAAATGGCCGGTCTGGCCGAGGCGCGGGGCAGCGCCTACAAGGAATGCGGCTGCGGCATGGGCCCGGCGCTCAACATCGCCGCCAGCAGTGGCGCTTACGTGCTGGCCGACCGCGGCACTTGGCTCAGTTTCAAAAATCGCGGCGATCTGACCGTGCTGGTGGAGGGCGACACCCGCCTGTTCAACCAGTACGGGGTGATGGTGGTCAATCCGGCCAAGCACCCGCATGTCAAGGCGGCGGACGCCCAGAAGTTTGTCGACTGGGTGGTATCGCCAGCCGGTCAAACGGTGGTGGCGCGCTACAAAATTGGGGGCGAGCAGTTATTTTTCCCGAATGCGCCACGTTGACCGGCAAGATTTGATGCACGTCAATACTTTGGAGTAAGGAAACTTTACATCGGAAACCAACGCCGCAAGTGGGATACTTGACGATCATCAGTCCGGCCCCACCAATTCATGGTTAAAGCCGTTCGACACGATTGGTCTGAAGGTGCGACATGGATCGAGGGTTGGTTTGGTTGAAAGGCAGTGCCACGCCGCTGACGCTGTCCCTGGGCCTGACAGTCCTGATTTTTCTGGCGGCCTGGTTTGCCATCGAGGCTGGGTCCGGCGCCATGACCATGGGCTGGCCGACGCTGTTGCTGGCCAGCTTGGCGTGCCTGTTGCCCGCAGCCCTGCTGCTGGTGCATCTGTTGCGGCTGCGCCATACTGCCGTTTACGCACTGAAAGCCATCGAGGCCTCGGGCGACGGCTATTGGATTCTGGATGCCAACGGTGCGTTTGTCGATGTCAATGACGTCTATTGCCAGATGATCGGTTTCAGCCGCGATGACATCATGGCCATGTCGATAGCCGACTTTGAGGCGGTGGCAAACACCGAGCAAATCCAGACCCAGATGCGGCGTATTTTGAGCCGCGGCAAGGAGAGCTTCGAAACCCGGCACCGGCACCGCAACGGCGACTGGGTGGATCTGGAGGTCAAGGCCGCCGGCGTTGGGGGTAGGTATGTGGTTGCCCTGTTGCGCGATGTCTCTGATCGCAAGCAGTCCGACGCCACCATCCACCACCTGGCTTTTTTTGACACCCTGACCGGCCTGCCCAATCGCCGGTTGCTGCAAGACCGGGTCGAGCAGGCGCTGGTCAGCAGCCGGCGCAGCGGCTGCCAGGGTGCTGTGGTATTCATCGACCTGGACAATTTCAAGCTGGTCAACGACAGCTGTGGCCATGCTGCCGGGGACCGGCTGCTGATCAAGGCTGGCGAGGCATTGCGTGGCGCAGTGCGACTGGGTGACACCGTGTCCAGGCAGGGCGGCGACGAGTTCGTGCTGGTGCTGGAGGGCCTCAGTGCCGACCCGACCCAGGCTGCCGGGCAAGCCGAGGCGATCGCGGAAAAGTGCCGCGCCGCCCTGGAGAAACCTTTTGTGGCCGGCGACCATGAGTTTTTTGTGACTGCCAGCTTTGGCGTGGCCCTGTTTCGGGGCGACGCGACGCCTTTTGGCACTCTCTTGCAGCGCGCCGATACCGCCATGTACCAGGCCAAGTCCGGAGGCCGAAACCGGGTGGTTTTTTTCGAGCCGGAGATGCAGCGCAGCCTGGCCCTGAGAACCCAGACCGAAGCCGATCTGCGCCGTGCCCTGCCCGAGCAGCAATTCGTGCTGCACTTGCAACCGCTGGTCGATTTGTCCGGCCGCTTGCTGGGCGCCGAGATGTTGCTGCGCTGGCAGCACCCGCAGCGCGGCTTGCTGTCGCCGTCCGATTTCATCGGGCTCGCCGAAGAAACCGGCCTGATCCTGCCGATTGGTGCCTGGGTGTTGTCGTCGGCCTGCCAGCAGCTTGCTCAGTGGAAAGCACAGCCGGGCTTGGCCCATTTGCGCCTTGGGGTCAATGTCAGTCCTTCGCAATTTCTGCAGGCTGACTTTGTTGAGGACCTCGCCGCCTTGTTGACCCGGTTCGACTTTGACCCGGACAACCTGACCCTGGAGCTGAGCGAAAAACTGGTCAACAAGGAGCCGGAGGCCGTGGTGGACCGGGTGGTTCGGGTCAAGGCGCTCGGCGTTTCGATGTCGATGGACAACTTCGGCACCGGCCTGTCGTCCTTGACCAACCTGCGGCGTTTGCCGTTGCGCCAGCTCAAGATCGATCATTCGTTCATCCGCAATGTCGCGGCCGACCCGGATGACATGATCGTGGTCCGCACCATCATCGCCATGGCCAATGCGATGGGCCTTGAAGTGGTGGCCGAAGGCGTGGAAACCGAGGCCAATCGCGCCATTCTGGAGCGCAATGGTTGCGGCGCTTATCAAGGCTATTTGTTCAGCCGGCCGTTGCCGCTGGCCGAGTTCGAAGCCAATATTCGCACAGGCTGGTAAGCCGCGTCACTCTGGCACGCTGGCCGAGTGCCACCCAGAGCCGAAATTAATGACTTTTGGCGGCTGCAACAAGGGTATTACCTAGGGGCGCTGTTCAGATAGAAGCAAATAATCAGGGCTGGTTTTTCAATAACGCGCTCAACGGAGAAAAATTCATGCAGGTTCAATTCAAGGTCAACGGCAAAGCCACGGCGGTTGACGTTCCCCCCCACACTTTGCTGGTGCAGGTGCTGCGCGAACACCTCAAACTCACCGGCACCCATGTCGGCTGTGACACCGCCCAATGTGGCGCCTGCACCGTCATCAAGGACGGCCGCGCCATCAAGTCCTGCAACGTGCTGGCCGCCCAGGCGGCAGGTTCGGAGATCACCACCATTGAAGGCCTGGCCGCTGCCGACGGCACCATGCACCCGATGCAGGCGGCTTTCAAAGAGTGCCACGGTCTGCAGTGCGGCTACTGCACCACCGGCATGGTCATGAGCGCGGTCGATTTGTGCACCCACCACCCCGAGGCCGACGCCGGTGACATCCGCGCCTTGCTCGAAGGCAACATCTGCCGCTGCACCGGTTATCAAAACATCGTCAAATCCGTGCAGCAGGGCCAGGCGGCCATGGCTGCCAAATAAAGGAGAAGCTTCATGGGTGCATCCGACTTTTCCAAACTGCCGCACATTGGCGAGGCCGTCCGCCGCAAGGAAGACTACCGCTTCCTGACCGGGGCCGGTCAGTACACCGACGACATTACCTTTGCCGCCCAGACCTACGCCGTATTTGTGCGCAGCCCGCACGCGCACGCGCTGATCAAGGGCATCGACCTGACCCGTGCCAATGGCATGCCCGGCGTGGTGAAAATTTTCATTGGCAAGGACCTCGAAGGCAAGATGGGTGGCCTGCCCTGCGGCTGGCTCATCAATAACCCCGATGGCTCCCCCATGAAAGAGCCGCCGCACCCGGTGCTGGCGCTCGGGCGCGCCCGTCACGTGGGCGACCAGGTGGCGATGGTGATTGCCGAGACCCTGGAGCAGGCCAAAAACGCCGCCGAGGCGGTGGAGGTGGATTACGAGCCCTTGAGCGCCGTAGTCGATGTGCGAGACGCTGCCACAGCGGCGCCGCTGCACGAGGCGGCGCCAGACAACCACTGCTTCAAATGGGCGCTGGGCGACAAGGCGCAGGTCGAAGCCGCGTTTGCCACGGCCGCCCACATCACCAAACTGGACCTGGTCAACAACCGGCTGGTGCCCAACGCCATGGAGCCGCGCGCCGCGATCGGCAGCTACAGCCGCGCCACTGAAGAGTACACCCTGCACGTGTCCAACCAGAACCCGCACGTCGAGCGGCTGCTGATGACCGCCTTTGTGCTGGGTCTGCCCGAGCACAAGGTGCGGGTGATTGCGCCTGACGTCGGTGGCGGTTTCGGCTCCAAAATCTACCTGTACGCCGAAGACGTGGCCCTGACCTGGGCCGCTAAGCAGGTCAACCGCAGCATCAAGTGGACCTGCGAGCGTTCCGAGTCTTTCCTCACCGATGCCCATGGCCGTGACCATGTGAGCCACGCCGAGATGGCGATGGATGCCAACGGCAAGTTTCTGGCGATGCGGGTGCACACCGATGCCAACCTGGGTGCCTACCTGTCCACCTTCTCGACGGCGGTGCCGACCATTCTGTACGCCACGCTGCTGGCCGGGCAGTACACCTGCCCGCAGATTTATGTGGAGGTCGATGCCTGGTTCACCAACACGGTGCCGGTGGATGCCTACCGGGGTGCGGGCCGGCCCGAGGCCACCTACCTGCTCGAGCGCCTGGTGACGCGCTGCGGCTGGGAACTGGGCCTGTCGCAGGACGAAATCCGCAAGCGCAATTTCATCAACAGCTGGCCCTACCAGACCCCGGTGGCGCTGCAGTACGACGTGGGCGACTACCGCGGCTGCATGGACAAGGCCGAACTGCTGGCGGACGCGGCCGGCTTCGCCGCGCGCAAGACCGCCAGTGCCGCCAAAGGCCTGCTGCGCGGTATCGGTTATTCCAGCTACATCGAGGCCTGCGGCATTGCGCCCAGCAACATCGCGGGCGCTTTAGGCGCACGCGCCGGTTTGTTTGAGTGCGGTGAGATCCGCGTACACCCGACCGGCAGCGTGACCGTGTTCACCGGCTCGCACAGCCACGGCCAAGGGCATGAAACCACCTTTGCCCAGGTGGTGGCGGCCCGGTTGGGGATCGCGGTGGACGCCGTCGATGTGGTGCACGGTGACACCGGGCGCGTGCCGTTTGGCATGGGCACCTACGGCTCGCGGTCGATCTCGGTGGGTGGCGCGGCCATCATGAAGGCGCTGGACAAGATCGAAACCAAGGCCAAGAAGATTGCCGCCCACCTGATGGAAGCCAGCGACGCCGACGTCGATTTCGCCAACGGCGAGTTCACCATCAAGGGCACCGACAAAAAGGTCACCTTTGGCCAGGTGGCGCTGACCGCCTACGTGCCGCACAACTACCCGCTCGACAAGTTGGAGCCCGGCCTGAACGAAACCGCGTTTTACGACCCGACCAACTTCACCTTCCCGGCCGGCACCTACATCTGCGAGATCGAAATCGACCCCGCCACCGGTACCACCCGGGTTGACAAGTTCACCGCGGTGGATGATTTCGGCACCATCATCAACCCGATGATTGTCGAAGGTCAGGTGCATGGTGGCCTGGTGCAGGGCATCGGCCAGGCGCTGCTGGAGAACTGCGTCTACGACCGCGACACCGGCCAGTTGTTGACCGGTTCGTTCATGGATTACGCCATGCCGCGCGCCGACGATTTCCCCGAGTTCAAGATCGACACCGTCTGCACGCCCTGCACCCACAACCCCTTGGGCACCAAGGGCTGTGGCGAGGCCGGCGCCATCGGCTCGCCGCCGGCGGTGATGAACGCCGTGCTGGACGCGCTCAAGAGCGTCGGTGTGACCGAGCTCGACATGCCGGCCTCCGCCAGCCGGGTCTGGGAAGCCATTCAGGCCGCCAAGTAACAACGCCACCGTTCAAGACAGAGGACACCCACCATGTACCCATTCACCCTGGAGCGGCCCGGCACCCTGGCGGCCGCCACCCAACTTGCTGCCAGCGGCGCCAAAGTGCTGGCCGGCGGCCAAACCCTGCTGGCCTCGATGAAACTGCGCCTGTCGCAGCCGGGCCAGTTGATCGATCTGGCCGGCATTTCAGAACTGAGCGGCATCTGCCGCGACGGCAATGCCCTCGTCATTGGTGCCATGACGCGTCACCTCGACGTGGCCAACAGCGCCGACGTGAAAGCCCTGATCCCCGGCCTGGCCGACCTGGCTGCCCACATTGGCGATCGCCAGGTGCGCGCCATGGGCACGCTCGGTGGTTCGGTCGCCAACAACGACCCGGCCGCCTGCTACCCCAGCGCCGTGCTCGGGCTGGGCGCCACGGTGCACACCACCGCGCGCAAGATCGCCGCTGATGACTTCTTTCAGGGTATGTTCAGCACCGCCCTGACCGAGGGCGAGCTGATCACCGCCATCAGCTTCCCCATCCCCAAGCGCGCGGTGTACATGAAGTTTGTGCAGCCGGCCTCGCGCTTTGCGCTGGTGGGCGTGTTTGTGGCGCAGACCGATGCCGGCGTGCGGGTGGCGGTGACCGGTGCCGGCCAGGGCGTGTTCCGCCACAGCGCTCTGGAAGAGGCCCTGAACCGCAGCTTTACCGTGGCCTCGGCCGCTGGGGTGCCGATTGACGCCTCCGAGCTCAATGCCGACATCCACGCCTCGGCCGCCTACCGGGCCAACCTGATCAGCGTGCAGACCCAGCGCGCAGTGGCTAAACTGCTCGGCTGACCGAACGCGCTCCGCCAGGCCCCGTGTTGTCCGACGCGGGGCTTTTTTTATGGGTACCTGAGATGTCCAATTTTTCCAGTATCGATGCCCTGATGGCTGCCCTGGAGGCGGCTGGCTACTATGCCGACCGCCGGCTGGCTACGGCCGTTTTCTTGGCGCTCAAGCTGCAGCGCCCGCTGCTGCTCGAGGGCGAGCCGGGCGTGGGCAAGACCGAGCTGGCCAAGGCGCTGGCCACGGTGCTGGGGCGTGAGTTGCTGCGCCTGCAGTGCTACGACGGGCTGGACCAGCGCGAAGCCCTTTATGAATGGAACTACGCCGCCCAGCTGCTGCACATGCGCGCCGCGCAGGGCCGCGAAGCCGATGTGGCCCAGGTCGAGCGTGAGGTCTACCAGCCACGCTACCTGATCAGCCGGCCCCTGCTTCAGGCGCTGCAAACGCCGGCACCCGGCGCCGTGCTGCTGATTGACGAAGTGGACCGGGCCGACGAACCGTTTGAAGCCTTTTTGCTGGAGTACCTGGGCGAGTACCAGGTCAGCATTCCCGAGCTGGGTACGGTGCGCGCGCTGGTTAGCCCGGTGACCATTCTCACCAGCAACCGCACCCGCGAGTTGAACGATGCGGTCAAACGCCGCTGCCTGTACCACTGGCTGGACTATCCCGAGCGCGAGCGCGAGCTTGCCATCGTCCGGGCCCAGGTGCCGCAGGCCTCGGAAGCGCTGTCGGCCCAGGTGGCCCAGGTGGTGACCCGTTTGCGCAGCCAACCCTTTGCCAGCGCCTTCCAGCGCGCGCCCGGCATCGCCGAAAGCGTCGAGTGGGCCAAAGCCCTCATCGCCCTCGACACCCTGGTGCTGGACCCGGAGCTGATGGCCGATACGGCGGGCATTCTGTTCAAGCAACGCGACGACGTGGTAGCCCTGACCAACGACATGGCGCAAGACCTGTTGCGGCCCGAGCCCGGCGCCCAGGGCTGATCCCCATGCAACTCGGCGACGCGCGCACCGGCAAGCTGGCCGACAATCTGGCGGCGTTTGGCCGCACCCTGCGCCGCGCCGGGGTGCGGGTGGACAGCTCGCGCATTGCGTTGGCGGCCGATGCGGCGCTGGCGATCGGTCTGGACGACCGGGCTGACTTGTCGGCGGCGATGGAGGCGGTGCTGGTCAGCCGCGAGCAGGACCGCGAGGTGTTTCGCGAGTTGTTCGAGGCCTTTTTTCGCAACCCCAACCTGGCGCACAAGCTCTTGTCGCAATTGCTGCCGAGTGCCGAGGGCAAGGCCGAGCCCAGCAAACGGCGTCCGCGCGTGCGCGAAGCCCTGACGCCGCAAAAAGCCTTCGCCCCGCAGGTCAAGCCCAAACAGGAAGACCAGAAGGTCGACTTCGACGCGGCCATGACGGCCAGCGATCAACAGCGCCTCAAGCACGCTGACTTCAACGCCCTGTCCGCCGCCGAATACCGGCTGGTGGAGCGGCTGGCGCGCGACATCCGGCTGCCGCTGCCCGAGTTTGATTCGCGCCGCACTCGCCCGGGTGAGCGCGGCAGCCGCCTGCACTGGGCTGGTGTGCTCCGCGCGGCGGTGCGCACCGGTGGCGAGCCCATGCAATTGCCCCGGCTAGAGCGCTCCCGCCAGCCGTTGCCGTTGTTGGTGCTGGTGGATGTGTCGGGCTCGATGGAACGGTACTCTCGGCTGTTGCTGGCTTTTTTGCATGCGGCCACCCGCCGTCACCCGCGTCGTGATGTGTTCGCCTTCGGCACCCAGCTGACCGACCTGACGCCGGCTTTCCGCCTGGCCGATACCGACGCCATGCTGGCCCAGGCCAGTGAGCTGATTGAAGACTTTGCCGGCGGCACCCAATTGGGTGATTCGTTGACGGCGCTGCGCCGGCAGCATGCCCGCCGCCTGGTGGGGCGGCGCACCCTGGTGCTGTTGATCACCGACGGGCTGGACACCGGTGAGCCCGCGCAACTGGCGCAGGAGTTGGGCTGGTTGCGGCGGCGCAGCCGGCGCCTGCTGTGGCTCAACCCGCTGCTGCGTTTTGAGGGCTACGCGCCACTGGCCCAGGGCGCGGCCGTGCTGCATAAAGAGGCGCATGGCATGGTGGCGGTGCACAACCTCAGCCGGCTCGATGACCTGGCGGCCAGCCTGGCTGCGCTGATGAAGCGCTGAACCAACCCTTGCGCCACCCGCTGCGCGAAAATACACCCCAACACCCATCAGAACAGGATTCCCCCATGGACATGCAAGGCAGCCGGCAACTCGCCATCACCCAGCAACAGGCCTGGGATGCACTCAACAACCCTGAGGTGCTCAAGACCTGCATTCCCGGCTGCGACCGGGTGGAGGCCACGGGCGAGAACCAGTATGCGATCGGCATGGCGGTCAAAATCGGGCCGGTGGCGGCCAAATTCACCGGCAAGATCGCGCTAAGCGACATCAAGGCGCCCGAGAGCTACACCATCAGCTTTGAAGGGCAGGGCGGCCCGGCCGGCTTTGGCAAGGGCAATGCCAAGGTGCTGCTGGCGCCCAATGCCGAGGGCCATTTGCTGAGCTACACCGTGCATGCCTCGGTGGGCGGCAAGGTGGCGCAACTGGGCCAGCGCCTGATCGACGGCGCCGCCAAATCCATGGCCGAAGATTTTTTCAAACGGTTTGACGCCGAGATGCAGCGCCAGTACCCGCAGGCCTATGCCGAAAAAGCCCCGGCCGCGGCGCCAGCCGAGGCGGCCCCAAAGGCGGTGCCGGTCTGGGTTTGGGGTGCGGTCGCCCTTGCCGTCGCTGCCGCCGTCTACTGGCTGTCGCGCTGATCGACTGCCGCTTGCCGGCAAGGGAGCTGCCATGGAAAATATCGATGTGATGGTGTTGCGCACCCTGCGCGACTGGCGGCTGGCCGGGCAGCGGGCCCTGTTGGCCACGGTGGTGCGCACCTGGGGCTCCTCGCCCCGGCCGGTCGGCTCCATCATGGCCCTGTGCCAGGACGGCTCGGTGGTCGGCTCGGTGTCGGGCGGCTGCATCGAAGACGACCTGATCTACCGCTTCACCCGGGCCTATGCCTCAGCCGCTGCGGCGCAGCCTGAGACCGCCCAAGATATCCCGACCGGGCCGCCACGGCTGGTCAAGTACGGCATCAGCGCCGACGAAGCCCACCGTTTCGGCCTGCCCTGCGGTGGCACGCTGGAGTTGCTGCTGGAATTTGACCCCGACGCCGCCGGTTTGGCCGAGTTGGTGCAGGCGCTCGCCGCCGGGCAACTGGTGCGCCGCACGGTGCAGCTGGGGACTGGTGCGGTCAGCCTGGTCGCCAGTGCCGCCCCGGCTGACCTGAACCTCGACGCCCAGACCCTGGCCAACACCTTTGGCCCCGAATTCCGCATGCTGCTGATTGGGGCCGGCCAGCTCACCGAGTACCTGGCCACCATGGCCCTGTTCAGCGGCTTTGCCGTGACCGTGTGCGACCCGCGTGAGGAATACGCGCGCTCCTGGTCGGTGGCCGGGGTGACTGTGCTCAAAGACATGCCCGACGAGGTGGTGCAGGCTTTTCGCGCCGACCGGCGCAGCTGCGTGGTGGCATTGACGCATGACCCCAAGCTCGACGACCTGGCCCTGCTCGAAGCCCTGCAGACCGAGGCCTTTTACGTCGGCGCCATTGGCTCCCGCCGCAACAACGAGGCGCGCCGGCAGCGCATGATCGCGCACTTTGAGCAGACCGAGGCCGGGCTGGCCCGCCTGCGCGGCCCGATCGGCATCTACATCGGCAGCAAAACGCCGCCCGAGATC
This sequence comes from Pseudomonadota bacterium, assembly GCA_041182225.1. Lineage (GTDB taxonomy): Bacteria > Pseudomonadota > Gammaproteobacteria > Burkholderiales > Burkholderiaceae_C > Rhodoferax. The sequence goes on from JBEGOC010000116.1 coordinate 15,352, forward strand.
GCGGTGAGCATCATGGCCGAGATTCTGGCGGTCAAGAATGGGGTGGCGCTGCCGCGCGATATGGACGTGGCCCACGCCAAAAATGACCTGGCCATCAGCGCCAACGACCCCGGCCTGCTGGTGTGTGGGCTGCCTGGGCCGTTCCCTCGGTCTTGATTCGGCGCAACAGCCCATCAGAGCCGAATACTTGACTAGGGTTTTCACCTAGGTGTGCGTGCCCTGACACGCCTAACAATGCTATGTAACCAATTTCATAGGCTAGGCATTGCATAGGGCGTGCCGCTACCCAAGGAGAGACGCATGCAGAAGGTGTTGCACATCAACCCAGACAAATGCACGGGCTGTTTGCAGTGCGAAATGGCTTGTTCTTATGAGAACTACGGCACTTTTGCCACCGCCAAGTCGCGCATCAAGGTGTTTGATTTTCATCACACCGGCAAGAAAGTGCCCTACACCTGCACCCAGTGTGACGAAGCCTGGTGCCTGCATGCCTGCCCGGTGGAAGCCATCACGGTGGACAAGGCCACTGGCGCCAAGGTGGTGAACGAAGCCACCTGCGTCGGTTGCAAGGTCTGTACCATTGCCTGCCCGTTTGGCACCATCAACTATGTGCAGGAAACCGGCAAGGTGCAGAAGTGCGATTTGTGCGGCGGCGAGCCGGCCTGTGCCGACGCCTGCCCGACCGGCGCCATCACCTTCATCGACGCCAACTGGACCGGCCTGGGCAAGATGGCCCAGTGGGCGGACAAGCTCGGCAACCAACCCTCTGCGGTTTAAGGAGACACACCATGGCATGGGCAGGAAAAATTCTTCGTGTTGACTTGACCGCAGGCACCGTCAAGTCCGAGGCACTCAACATGGATTGGGCGCGCGCCTACCTGGGTTCGCGTGGGCTGGGCACCAAGTACCTGGTCGAAGAGGTGGACGCCACCGTCGATCCGCTGTCGCCGGCCAACAAGATCATCTGGGCCACCGGTCCCTTGACCGGTACCATGGCCTCTACTGGCGGTCGCTACACCGTGATCACCAAGAGCCCGCTGACCGGCGCCATTGCCTGCTCAAATTCGGGCGGCTACTGGGGTGCCGAATTCAAGATGGCCGGCTGGGACATGGTCATTTTTGAAGGCCGCAGCGCCACGCCGGTCTACCTGTATGTCAATGACGACGTGGCCGAACTGCGCGATGCCACCCACCTGTGGGGCAAGAGCGTCTGGCAGACCGAGGAAATCCTCAAGAAGAGCCTGCAAGACCCACTCGCCCGCGTCTCCAGCATCGGCAAGGCCGGTGAAAACGGCGTGCTGTATGCGGCCGTGGTGAATGACCTGCACCGTGCCGCCGGCCGCTCTGGCGTGGGCACGGTGATGGGCAGCAAAAACCTCAAGGCGATTGCGGTGCGCGGCACCAAGGGCGTGGGCAACATCCAGAACCCCAAAGCCTTCATGAAGGCGATTGCCGAGAAGAAAAAGATCCTGGCTGAAAACGGCGTCACCGGCCAGGGCCTGCCCGCCTACGGCACCCAGGTGCTGATGAACGTCATCAACGAAGTGGGCGCGCTGCCCACGCGCAACCACCGCGATAACCAGTTTGAAGGCGCCAAGGACATCTCGGCCGAAGCCATGGCCACGCCGCGCAAGACCGACGGCAAGAAGCAGCTGGTCACCAACCAGGCCTGCTTCGGCTGCACCATCGCCTGTGGCCGCATCAGCAAGATGGACGAAGGCCACTTCACCGTGGCCAACAAGCCGCAGTACTGGGGTGCCTCGGGCGGCCTGGAGTACGAAGCCGCCTGGGCGCTGGGCGCCGCCAATGGCGTCAATGACCTCGAAACCCTGCAGTACGCCACCATGATCTGCAACGAGGAAGGCATCGACCCGATCAGCTTCGGCGCCACCGTGGGCGCGGTCATGGAGTTGTACGACATGGGCGTGCTGACCAAGGAGCAGGTCGGCATCGAAGCCAAGTTCGGCTCGGCCCAGGCCTTGGCCTTTTTGGTCGAAGAAACGGTCAACGGTCGCGGCTTCGGGGTCGAAATCGGCCAGGGCTCCAAGCGCCTGACCGCCAAATACGGTCACCCCGACCTCAGCATGTCGAGCAAGGGCCAGGAGTTTCCGGCCTACGATGGCCGCGCGATCCAGGGCATCGGCCTGGCCTACGCCACCTCCAACCGTGGCGGCTGTCACCTCCGCGGCTATACCATCGCCTCCGAGGTGCTGGGCATCCCCGTCAAGACCGATCCGCTGGCGCACGAGGGCAAACCTGAGCTGGTCAAAGCCTTCCAGGACGCCACTGCCGCATTCGACTCCTCCGGCCTGTGCATTTTCACCACCTTTGCCTGGGGCCTGGCTGACCTGGCGCCGCAAATGGCGGCAGCCTGTGGCGAGCAGTTCACCACGGAAGAGCTGGAGAAGATTGGCGAGCGCGTGTGGAATATGGAGCGCGAATTCAACAACCGGGCCGGTTTTACCGCCAAGGACGACAGCCTGCCCAAACGCCTGCTCGAAGAAGCCTGCAAGACCGGTCCGGCCACGGGCAAGGTCAATATGCTGGCCGAGATGATGCCCAAGTACTACGCGGTACGCGGCTGGGACAGCGAAGGCCGCCCGACCGAGGCCACGCGCACCCGGCTCAGTCTGTAAGGCTGGATCGCTGTCCGCCGGCGCCATCCGGAAACGAGCGGCTCCGCGGGGCCGCTTTTTTAATTTTTGGAGACTGACCCCATGCACCACCTGATCCTTGGCGCCGGCCCGGCTGGCGTGATCGCTGCCGAAACCATCCGCAAGCACGCGCCGCTTGATGACATCACCGTGGTGGGCGATGAGCGCGAGCCGCCTTACTCCCGCATGGCGATCCCCTACCTGCTGATCGGCAACGTCGATGAAGCAGGCACCTACCTGCGTAAAGACCCCTTGCACCTGGCCAATCTGCGGATCAATCAGGTCAGCGCCAGCGCCCGCCGGGTGGACACGGCGGCCAAACTGGTCACGCTCGACACCGGGCAGGCGGTGGCCTTCGACACGCTGCTGATTGCCACCGGGTCGCGCCCGATTCGCCCGCCCATTCCCGGCATCGACGCGCCCGGCGTCCATGCCTGCTGGACGCTGGCCGACGCGCGCGCCATCATGGACCTGGCCAAGCCGGGTGCCCGGGTGTTGCAGCTCGGTGCCGGTTTCATTGGCTGCATCATCATGGAAGCTTTGGCAGCCCGTGGCGTGCAACTGAGCGTGGTCGAGATGGGCGACCGCATGGTGCCACGCATGATGGGCCCCACGGCGGGCGGCATGATCCGCGACTGGTGTGAAACCAAGGGGGTGCAGGTGTTTACCAGCACCCGGGTCGAGGCGATTGAGGCCGGCCCGCCATTGACGGTGCGCCTGTCCAACGGCAGGTCTGTGGATGCTGATCTGGTCATCAGTGCGGCAGGCGTCAAGCCGGCGATTGAATTTCTGGCCGATTCGGGCATCGGTTGCCTGCTGGGGGTTTTGACCGACGAACGCCTGCAAACCAATGTGCCGGGTATTTTTGCCGCGGGTGACTGTGCCGAGGCCTTTGACAAGGTCAGCGGCACAACCATGGTCAGCGCCATCCAGCCCAACGCCGCTGAACAGGCCCGGGTGGCGGCTCTGAACATGGTGGCCCATGCCCAGGGGATGGCCGCGGCCAGCGAGCTCAAGGGTGTCACCCAAATCAATGTACTGGACACGCTGGGATTGATCTCCACCAGCTTCGGCGCCTGGCAGGGTCTGCCCGGGGGCGAACATGTGGAACTGACCAATGTCCAAGCCGGCCAGCACCTGAGCCTGCAATTCAAGGACGACGTGCTGGTGGGCTGCAACTCGGTCGGTTGGACCGAGCACGTGGGCGTGATGCGCGGCCTGGTCGAGGGCCAGGTCCGGCTCGGCGCCTGGAAGGACGCGCTGCTGAAAGACCCGACGCAGCTGATGCCGGCCTACCTGGCTTGCGCCCAGGGGCAGAGCGGCTGGTCGGGCGCGCAGGACGCGCGCCGGCGCTGAGCCACAGGCTGCCCATGCAGATCACCTTCAAGCTGTTCGCCTCGCTGACCGATTACTTGCCGCCCGAGGCCCGCTACACCAACATTGTGCAGCTGGACGTGGCGCCCGAGGCCAGCATCAGCCAGATCATCGAGCCTTTCGGCCTGCCGCCCAAGATGGTGCATCTGGTGCTGATCAACGGCAAGTACATCGAGCCCGAAAAGCGCTTGACGCAAACCCTGGCCGAGGGCGATGTGCTGGCCATCTGGCCGCCGATTGCCGGGGGCTGAGGCCATGGGCGCCAGCGGCCCTGCTGGTGCCCGACCTGCGCACCAGCGCCTGAGACCACGCCATGCAATCCTTCTACGCCGAGCGTTTTGAGCGCGACATGGGCTGCACCGAGGCCGAGTGGCTGCGCTGGCTGCCGGCCGCCATTGGCGACCATTTCTGGAAACTGCAAAGCCACTCGGCCGGCGTGCGCATCGGCGACGGTGCGCTGGGCCTGACTTGGCAGGTGGCCGAGCCGCGCGCCATCGCCTTGGTGCGCATGCCCCGCCTGCTGGTGACCTTTCGCTTCGCCGGCCTGGACGAGGCGCAGCGCTACGCCTTCATGAAGCGCTTTGACCTCTACATGCAGCGCGGCGGCGGCTGAGTCCACAGGGGCCTAGGTAGGCATGAAATCAGCCCTCAAGCCACGTCCCTATTGGGTTTTAAGCTATCAATAACGTAGCAGTCTTTATGCCGGCCACGGTCAGCAGCAGTGAGCCCAGCAGGTGCAGGGCAGCGGTGCCCAGGGCCAGGGCGTAGCGCTGCTGCATCAGCATGGCCACCACCTCGGCCGAAAAGCTGGAGAAGGTGGTCAGTGCGCCCAGAAAGCCGGTGACCAGCGTCAGCCGCCAGACCGGGTCCAGCTGGGGTAGGGCGCTGAATACTGCCACGCACACGCCCACCAGGTAGCCGCCCAGCAGATTGGCAGCCAAGGTGCCCAGCGGTAGTACAGCCACCGGGTTGAGCCACAGGCCCAGGCCCCAGCGTGCCAGCGCGCCCAGGCTGGCGCCGATGCAGATGGCGATCACAGGCAGCATGCGGGCTCAGCGGCTCATTTGTTGCGGCAGCCAGGTCACGATGCCCGGAAAGACATAAATCAGCAGCACCGCCACACACATCAGCCCAAACATCGGCAGTGTCACCCGGGCAATCCAGGTCAGCTGGCGCCCGGTCATGCCCTGCAGCACAAACAGGTTGAAGCCGACCGGTGGCGTGATTTGCGCCATTTCCACCACCAGCACGATGAAGATGCCAAACCAGATGGGGTCGATGCCGGCGGCCTGCACGCTGGGCATCAGCACGCCCATGGTCAGCACCACCATCGAGATGCCGTCCAAAAAACAGCCCAGCACGATGAAGAACAGCGTGAGCGCAAAGAGGAGCTGGGCCTTGTTGAGCCCAAGCGAACTGATCCACTCGGCCAGATGGCGCGGCAGGCCGATGTAGCCCATGGCCAGGGTCAGGAACGCGGCCCCGGCCAGGATCAGCGCGATCATGCAGTACAGCCGGGTGGCGCCCATCAGTGCATCGCGGAAACTGGCCCAGGTCATCGAACCCTGCAGTGCTGAAATCAGGAGTGAACCCAGCACGCCCACCGCCGCCGCCTCGGTGGCCGTGGCAATGCCGGTGTAGATCGAGCCCAACACCGCCACGATCAGAGACACCACCGGTATCAGGCTGCGCGAGGCGGCCAGTTTCTGCCATAGCGTGAACCGGCCGTCGGCGGCCGGTACCTGACTCGGGTGGCGCAGCGCCCACAGCATGATGTAGCCCGAAAACAGGCCTGCCAGCATCAAGCCGGGCAGCACCCCGGCGATGAACAGCTTGGAGATCGACACCTCCGCCGCCACGCCGTAGACGATCATGATGATGGACGGCGGTATCAGCAGGCCCAAGGTGCTGGCGCCGGCCAGGGTGCCGATCACCATGTGTTCGGGGTAGCCGCGCCGGGTCAGCTCGGGCAGCGTCATCTTGCCGATGGTGGCGCAGGTGGCGGCGCTGGAGCCCGAGACGGCCGCAAAAATGGTGCAGCCGATCACATTGGTGTGCAACAGGCGCCCGGGCAGGCCCTGCACCCAGGGCGCCAGGCCCTTGAACATGTCGTCGGAGAGCCGGGTGCGGAACAGGATCTCGCCCATCCAGATGAACAGCGGCAGCGCGGTCAGGGTCCAGCTCGATGAGGAGCCCCACACCGTCACGGCCATGGCGTCGCCGGCTGGGCGCGACGAAAAAATCGACACCGCCAGCCAGGCCACACCGGTCAGCGTCAGCCCGACCCAGACGCCGCTGCCCAGGATCAGCAGCAGGGCGACCAGCAACGAGACAGTGATCATCAGGTCATTCATGATGAGCCTTACTCGTTGCGCAGCGCTTCATCGCTGTGCCGTTCGGCGCGTTGGCCGCGGGCTTCCAGCACCAATTCGTCGAGAAAGGCGACGGCCAGAACCACGGCACCTACGGCCATGGCCAGTTGCGGCAGCCACAGGGGCGTGGCGTCGCTGCTGGTGGAGACGTCATGAAAGCTGTGCGACTGCCAGGCCAGCCGGCAGCAGTAAAACGCAAACAGACCGCCCAGTACCGTGGCAAAGGCCAGCGCCCACAGTTCCATGGCCTTCTTCCAGCGTCCGGGCAGGGCCGCCAGCAGCAGCGTGACCCGGATGTGCTCGCCCCGCTTGAGGGTGTGCGCCAGTGCCAGGAACCCGCTGGCTGCCATCAGGTAGCCAGCGTAGGCATCGGTGCCCGGCACATGGAACTGCAGCTGGCGGCTGACGATGGACAACAGCACCATCAGCAGCAGCCCCACCATGCAAACGGCAGCCAGGGCGGCCGCGCCATTGAACAGGGTGTCGAGGGCACGGCGCATCAGCGGTACCCGGCCCATGGCATGGGCTCCGTTCTCACGGCTTGAGGTAGGCGTCAACCAGGGCTTTGCCCTCGGGACCGGCTTTCTCCAGCCACTCCTTGAGCATCACGTCACCTACCTTCTTCATATCGGCCTTGAGTTGCGCCGACGGGGCCACGATGCTCATGCCATTGGCCTTGAGCTTGTCCAGCGACTCGGTGTTGGCCTTTTTGGAAGCCGCTAAGCCGCGCACCTCGGCGTCGGCAGCGGCCTTGAGCACGGCGGCCTTGGTGGGCGCGTCCAGCGCGTCAAACGCCGCCTTGTTCACGATCACGCCGTTTTTGGGCAGCCAGGCCTGCGTGTCGTACCAGTACTTGATGTGCTCATAGGTCTTGGTGTCAAAACCGGTGGAGCCGGACGACATATAACTCTCCACCACGCCGGTGGCCATGGCCTGCGACAGCTCGGCCGCCTGCACCGTGACCGGTTGGGCGCCCACCAATTCAGCAATGCGGGCGGTGGCCGGGCTGTAGGCGCGCCATTTCACGCCTTTCAGGTCGGCGCCGGAATTGATCGGCTTTTTCACGTAAATGCCCTGTGGCGGCCAGGGCACCGCGTACAACAGGGCCATGCCCTGCTCGGCCAGTTTCTTCTCCAGAAACGGTCTTTGCACCTTGTACAGCTTCATGGCTTCGTCATAGCTGTCGGCCAGAAAGGGCAGGCCATCGGCTCCAAACAGCTGCCACTCGTTCTGGAAGTTGGCCATCAGGATCTCACCGGCCTGCGCCTGCCCGCCCTGCACCGCGCGTTTGATTTCGGGCGCCTTGAACAAGGCGCCGTTGGCATGCACGGTGATCTTGAGTTTGCCACCGGTGGCCTTGTCGATGTCGTTGGCAAAGTCGGTCAGGTTGACCGTGTGGAAGTTGGTGGCAGGGTAGCCGGCCGGCAGGTCCCACTTGGTCTGGGCTGCGGCAGAACCTGCGGCCAGGCTCAGCAGCAGGGTGGTGGTGGTCAGGGCAAACAGGCGACGTTTCATGAAAGCTCCTAGGGATGTTGAGTTGAAAGAATGTACGCGGGATTTGAAAGCAGCTGCTCAGTGTTTTCCCTAAATGTCAACAAATTGTCAATAAATTGTGTTTGTCTTACCTACAATGAGTTCATGCAACAAGAATGCCAAGCCGGGCCGCCCGTGGAGTCCGGGCCCATCGTGTCATCAGCGCACCTGGTGTCGCCCCACAGCGCCGAGATGAGCGAGTTTGAGTTTGGCCTGATCGTGGCCGGCAACGCCTTTCACCGCTGGATTGCGCACTGCATGAGTGCGGCCGGTCTGAAAGATCTGATGCCGCTCGATGTGCTGGTGCTGCACCATGTGACGCACCGGGCCCGCGACAAGCGGCTGGCAGACATCTGCTTCATCATGAACGTGGAAGACACCCACCTCATCAACTACTCGCTCAAAAAGCTGCTCGCGCTGGGCGTGGTCGCCTCGCGGAAAAGCGGCAAAGAAGTGACTTACGCCGCCACCGAGCTGGGCCGCCAGTATGTGGAACGCTACCGCGAGATCCGCGAGTCCTGCCTGATCGATGCACTCAACGCCGATGACGCGCTCAACCGCGACATTGGCGAGCTCGCTCGCCTGTTGCGGCTGCTGTCCGGCATTTACGATCAGGCCGCCCGTTCAGCCGCCAGCCTGTAAGCAGGGAACCCATGACACACGACAACAGCCAGCGCTGGCAGTTCTGGATCGACCGCGGCGGCACCTTCACCGATGTGATCGGCCGCCGACCCGAGGCCGACGGCACATTCACCCTGCTCACGCACAAGTTGCTCAGCGACAACCCCGAGCAGTACCGCGACGCGGCCGTGGCCGGCATTCGCCACCTGCTCGGCCTGCCGCCGGGCCAGCCGGTCACGCCAGAGCTGGTGGCCTGCGTCAAGATGGGCACCACGGTGGCCACCAACGCGCTGCTGGAGCGCAAGGGCGAGCCCACGCTGCTGGTGACCACGCGTGGCTTTCGCGACGCCCTGCGCATCGCCTACCAGAACCGGCCGCGCATTTTTGATCGCCACATCCGGCTGCCCGAGCTGCTTTACAGCGCGGTGGTGGAGGCGCATGAGCGTATGGGTGCCCATGGCGAGTTGCTTCAGGAACTCGATGAAGTGCTATTGAAACAGGAGCTAGAAACCCAATACCAGCAAGGGCTAAGGTCGATTTCCATAGTTTTTTTGCATGGCTACCGCTACACCGCGCACGAGCTGGCGGCCAAGCGGCTGGCGCAGGCGGTGGGCTTCACCCAGATCAGCACCTCGCACGAGACCAGCCCGCTGATGAAGTTGGTCAGCCGCGGCGACACCACGGTGGTGGACGCCTACCTGTCACCCATCCTGCGCCGCTACGTCGCCCAGGTGGCGGCCGAGATGCCGGGCGTGCCGCTGTATTTCATGCAGTCCTCGGGCGGGTTGACCGGCGCCGGCCAGTTTGCCGGCAAGGACGCCATCCTCAGCGGCCCAGCCGGTGGTATTGTCGGCATGGCACGTACCGCGCAGCTGGCGCTGACCGAGCCCGGCCGGGTGGGTGTGCCAGACGCCGCGGTTCGGGTGATCGGCTTTGACATGGGCGGCACCTCCACCGATGTGTCGCACTTTGCCGGCGAGTTTGAGCGCGAGTTTGAGACCCAGGTGGCCGGCGTGCGCATGCGCGCGCCCATGATGAGCATCCACACCGTGGCCGCTGGCGGCGGCTCGATTCTGGCGTTTGACGGCGCGCGTTTTCGGGTCGGGCCGCAGAGCGCCGGCGCCAACCCGGGCCCGGCCAGTTACCGCCGCGGCGGGCCGCTGACCGTGACCGACGCCAACGTGATGCTGGGCAAGCTGGTGCCGGCCTATTTCCCCAAGGTGTTTGGCCCCCAGGCCAATGAGGCCCTGAGCTTTGAGGCGGCCCAAGCCGGTTTTGCCGCGCTGGCGCAGCAGACTGGCCAGCCGGCCGAGCAGGTGGCCGAAGGTTTCATCCGCATCGCGGTGCAGCAGATGGCCAACGCCATCAAGAAAATCTCGGTGGCGCGGGGTTACGACGTGACCGGTTACACGCTGCAATGCTTTGGTGGCGCCGGCGGCCAGCACGCCTGCCTGGTCGCCGATGCGCTGGGCATGACGCGCATTCTGGTGCACCCGCTGGCCGGCGTGCTCAGCGCCTACGGCATGGGCCTGGCCGACCAGAGCGTGAGCCGGCAGCAGGCGGTGGAGGCGCGGCTGCAGCCCGCCGCCATGTCGCAGATGGTCAGCCAGCTCGACGCGCTGGCCGCCGCTGCGCTGGCCGAGCTGGCGCGCCAGCCCTTCAGCCAGGGTGCGGCCCGCGTGCTGCGCCGGGTCCATGTGCGTTACGAGGGCAGCGACTCGGCACTGGTCGTGGCCTGGCCCGACCCGCCCGCCGACCTGCCCCATGATGCAAGCCCGGACGCGCTGGTGGCCCAGATCCAGGCCCGGTTCGAGACTGCCTACCGCCAACGCTTCGCCTTTTTGATGAGCGGCCGCGCCCTGGTGGTGGAAGCCGTGTCGGTCGAGGCAGTGGTGGCCGGCGACGCCCCGGCCGAGCGCCGCCACCCGCTGCACCCGCCGCGCGACCTGCAGGCCTGCGGCGCTGTGCGCGACAGCGTGCGCATGTATTGCGACGGCCAGTGGCAGGCCGCAGCCCTGCTGGTGCGCGAAGACCTGCAGCCGGGCGACCTGATCGACGGCCCGGCCGTGATTGCCGAGAAAAACGCCACCACCGTGGTCGAGCCCGGCTGGCAGGCGCGGCTGACCGCGCTGGACCACCTGGTGCTGGAGCGGCGCAGCCCGCGCGCCACCCGGCTGGCCGCCGGTACCACAGTCGATCCGGTGCTGCTGGAGGTGTTCAACAACCTGTTCATGAACATTGCCGAGCAGATGGGGCTACAGCTGCAAAACACCGCCCACTCGGTCAACATCAAGGAGCGGCTCGACTTCAGCTGCGCGCTGTTCGATGCCGCCGGCAACCTGATCGCCAACGCGCCACACATGCCGGTGCACCTGGGCTCCATGGGCGAGAGCATCAAGACCGTGGTGCGCGACAACGCGGCCAGCATGCAGCCGGGCGACGTGTTTGTGCTCAACGACCCCTACCACGGCGGCACTCATTTGCCCGACATCACCGTCATCACCCCGGTGTACCTGGACGGCTGCGCCACGTTTTACGTCGGCTCGCGCGGTCACCACGCCGACGTGGGTGGCACCACGCCCGGCTCCATGCCGCCGTTCTCCACCTCGATCGAAGAAGAGGGTGTACAGATCGACAACGTCAAGCTGGTCGACCGGGGCCTGCTCCGTGAGGCTGAGATGCTGGCGCTGCTGGGCAGTGGCCGCTACCCCTGCCGCAACCCGGCGCAAAACATGGCCGACCTCAAAGCCCAGATTGCTGCCAACGAAAAAGGCGTGCAGGAGCTGCACAAGATGGTGACCCACTTCGGGCTGGCCGTGGTGCAGGCCTACATGCGCCACGTGCAGGACAACGCCGAAGAGTCGGTGCGCCGCGTCATCACCCGGCTCAAAGACGGCCAGTACACCCTGCCGCTGGACAACGGCGCCCAGATCAGCGTGGCCATTCGGGTCAACGCCGCGCAGCGCAGCGCGGTGATCGATTTCACCGGCACCTCGGCGCAGCTGGCCAATAACTTCAACGCCCCCACCGCAGTCTGCATGGCGGCGGTGCTGTATGTGTTCCGCTCGCTGGTGGACGACGACATTCCGCTCAATGCGGGTTGCCTCAAGCCGCTGCAGGTCATCATCCCGCCCGGCTCCATGCTCAACCCCAACCCGCCGGCGGCGGTGGTGGCGGGCAATGTGGAAACCTCCACCTGCATCACCAACGCGCTGTTGGGCGCGCTGGGCGTGATGGCGGCCAGCCAGTGCACCATGAACAACTTCACCTTTGGCAATGCGCGCCACCAGTACTACGAGACGATTGCCGGCGGTTCCGGTGCGGGTGAGGGCTTTGCCGGCACCAGCGTGGTGCAGACCCACATGACCAATTCACGCCTGACCGACCCCGAGGTGCTGGAGTTCCGCTTCCCGGTGCGGCTGGACAGCTACGAAATCCGCCTGAATTCGGGCGGCGCCGGGCACTGGCGCGGCGGTGACGGCGGTGTGCGCCGCATCCGCTTCCTGGAACCCATGACCGCCAGCATCCTGTCCAATGGCCGCACCCAAGGCGCCTTTGGCATGGCTGGCGGGCAAGCCGGCCAAGTCGGCACCAACCGCGTGCTGCGCGCCGACGGCAGCATCGAACCCCTGGGCCACATCGGTCAGGTGCAGATGCAGCCCGGCGATGTGTTCGAGGTGGCGACGCCGGGTGGGGGTGGGTAT
>JBEGOC010000117.1:0-2927 GCA_041182225.1 Pseudomonadota bacterium
GGGCGTGGCGACCCTGTGCATCGGGGGTGGTGAGGCCACGGCCGTGGCGCTGGAACTGTTGTGAGCGGCGTGCGCCACATCTGCTCCGGCTCGAGCTTTGAAGCCTTGGCCGGCTACAGCCGTGCCGTCGTTGACGGGGACTGGATTCATGTCTCGGGCACCACTGGCTTTGACTACCGTGACATGAGCATCGTCGACGACGCCGTACTGCAGACGCACCAGTGCTTCAGCAACATCAGCGCGGCCTTGGCCCAGGCGGATGCCACCCTGGATGACGTGGTGCGCGTGCGCTACCTGTTGACCGATGCCAGCCTGTTTGACCGTGTCGCGCCGGTTTTCGGCCAGTACTTTGCCCGCGCGCGGCCTGCTGCCACCGCCATGGTGGTGGGTCTGATCGACCCACGCATGAAAATCGAAATCGAGGTGACCGCCCGCCTCGGCGTGTCGTCCGGAGCTTGACCATGCTGCTGACCCAAGACCAGGAAATGATCCGCGATGCGGTGCGCGATTTCGCACAGGAGCAGCTCTGGCCCCATGCCGCGCGCTGGGACAAGGAGCACCATTTCCCGAAAGAGGCGCACCAGGGCCTGGCCGCACTCGGGGCTTATGGCATTTGTGTGCCCGAGGCCTATGGCGGCGCCAACCTCGATTACCTCACCCTGGCACTGGTGCTGGAAGAGATCGCCGCCGGTGACGGTGGCACCAGCACCGCCATCAGTGTCACCAATTGCCCGGTCAACGCCATTCTGTTGCGCTATGGCTCCGAGGCGCAAAAACAGCAGTGGCTGATGCCGCTGGCGCGCGGCGAGATGCTGGGCGCCTTTTGCCTGACCGAACCGCACGTCGGATCGGACGCGTCTGCCTTGCGGACCACCGCCGTGCGCGAGGGCGACAGCTATGTGATCAAAGGCGTCAAGCAGTTCATCACCAGCGGCAAGCACGGCGACGTGGCCATCGTCATTGCGGTCACCGACCCCGGCGCCGGCAAAAAGGGCATGAGCGCCTTTCTGGTGCCCACCAACGCCCCTGGCTATGTGGTGGCCCGGCTGGAGGACAAGCTGGGTCAGCACAGCAGCGACACGGCGCAGATCAACTTTGATGCGTGCCGCATCCCGGTGGAGAACCGGTTGGGCGAAGAGGGCGAGGGCTACAAGATTGCCCTGGGCGGCCTGGAAGGCGGGCGCATCGGCATTGCCGCGCAAAGTGTGGGCATGGCGCGCAGCGCGCTGGAGGTGGCCATTGGCTATGCCAAGGAGCGGCACAGCTTCGGTACCGCCATCTTCAATCACCAGGCGGTGGGGTTCCGGTTGGCCGACTGTTCCACCCGGCTCGAAGCGGCCCGCCAACTGATCTGGCACGCCGCCAGCCTGCGCGACGCCGGCCGGCCCTGCCTGAAGGAAGCCGCCATGGCCAAGCTGTTTGCCAGCGAGGCCGCCGAACACATCTGCAGCGCCGCGATCCAGACCCTGGGCGGCTATGGTTACGTCAGTGACTTTCCGCTGGAGCGCATCTACCGCGACGTGCGGGTGTGCCAGATTTACGAAGGCACCTCGGACGTGCAGAAGATCATCATCCAGCGGGCCTTGGCCTGAGGCGGTCAAACCCCTTGAGCGATCGTTTCGTCAGTTTGGTCGCCGCGGCCCGGTCGCTGTTCATGGCGCGGGGCTTTGCGCGGGTGGGCATGCGGGCGATTTGTGACCGCGCGGGCTGCAGCCCGATCCAGGCTTACCGGCTGGGACTGTCCAAGGAGGACCTGCTGGCTGAAATCAGCATCCAGCTCAGTGCTGAGCAGCTGGCCGGCATCACCGCCTTCATGGTGGCGCGCAGCGACGAATCGGTCTTTGAGTTTGTTGAGCGGTACCTGGTGCTGCTGTATGACAGCGACATCCGCAACATGGGCATTCGTCGCGAGAGCGCCGCCTATGGCTGGATGTGGTCAAGCAAGTATGAAGACCGGATCCGGCAGCAGGTACTGGCGCTGCTGTCGCCGATCGCGAGTTTGCTCGCGGAACGGGGTTACGATGCTGTTGATGCGCGTTGCTACACGATCTGGGCCCTGTACTACGTGGGCTACCGGTCCGCGGTGGTGGCGAACCAGGATGCTGCGGCCTGCTTCGCCGGTATCGCTGGCAGCGTCGCGTTGGCGCTCCGGAAGTAGCCGGGATGGCAGGCCCAGGACGGCGCAAGGCGCTGTTAACATGTGAACAACCCCTCCCGGATTAGTCCGATTAACCCGCTCCCCCGGGGCGCCACCAGGAGTTCAGCCGTGCAACCCCTACCCGTCAGCCCTTTGGCCCGGCGCGTCCCATGGGCGCTGTCTATCTTGTGCATTTCGGCTTTGCTGGCCGCTTGCAGCAGTGGCGTGAGCGATGGCTCCGCCTCCGTGGCCCCGGCGGCCTCCAGCGCAACGGTCTATCACGAAGATGGCACCAGCGCCAATGTGGCGGCAGTGACCAACCCCGGCACCCCGGTCAACCATGGGACCACGCTGCAGGCACCGGCCAACGCGCAGGTGCCCAATCAGCCGCTAGCGCTGGCATCGGCCACCACACTGTGGCTCACCGGCAAGACGTCGGGGAACGCCAACCTGGGTGAGATTTACCGGGTTGCGCTCGACAGCAATACCGCCACGGTGCAAAAAACCTTCACCGGGCGCCCCTGGATGCGGGAGCTGTCGACCACCTCCGTCGGCATGGTGTTCAACCCCACGGACCAGCGTTTCTATGGCGTGATGACCGACATCGGGGTGCAGTACCTGTCCAAACTGGTCGCGTTCGACCCGGCGACCGACAAATTCGAGGTGGTCAAGACCCTGTCCAGTCTGCCGTCGGGCCAGACCGCTGGCATTGGCGCCGATACGTTGACCGACGGCGCGCGTGGCGGTTATTACCGCAAGCCGCTGCTCAGCCCCAACGGCAAGGCCATGC
>JBEGOC010000118.1:0-14257 GCA_041182225.1 Pseudomonadota bacterium
TCTCGGCTTTGGGCCTGGTGCACCAGCGTTTCTCGACCAACACCTTCCCCGAGTGGCCATTGGCCCACCCCTACCGCTATGTGGCGCACAACGGCGAGATCAACACCGTCAAGGGCAACTACAACTGGATGAAGGCGCGCGAGGGCGTGATGTCCTCGCCGGTGCTGGGCGCCGACCTGCAAAAGCTCTACCCGATCAGCTTTGCCGGCCAGTCCGACACCGCCACCTTTGACAACTGCCTGGAACTGCTGACGATGGCCGGCTACCCCATCAGCCAGGCCGTGATGATGATGATTCCCGAGCCCTGGGAGCAGCACAGCACCATGGACGAGCGCCGCCGCGCCTTCTATGAGTACCACGCCGCCATGCTCGAGCCCTGGGACGGCCCGGCAAGCATCGTCTTCACCGACGGCCGCCAGATCGGCGCCACGCTGGACCGCAACGGCCTGCGTCCCTCGCGCTACTGCATCACCGACGACGACCTGGTGATCATGGGCTCCGAGTCGGGCGTGTTGCCGGTGCCCGAGAACAAAATCGTGCGCAAGTGGCGCCTTCAGCCCGGCAAGATGTTCCTGATCGACCTGGAGCAGGGCCGCATGATCGACGACGAGGAGCTCAAGGCCAGCCTGGCCAACAGCAAGCCCTACAAGCAGTGGATCGACAACCTGCGCATCAAGCTCGATGACGTGACCTTTGTCGAGCGCCGCCAAGACGCGGCCCTGGCCCAAGTCATGGCCACCCTGGAGCCCAAGCGGCTGAACGACACGGTCAGCCTGCTCGACCGCCAGCAGGCCTTCGGATTCACCCAGGAAGACCTCAAGTTTTTGATCGCCCCGATGGCCACCGCTGGCGAAGAGGCTATCGGCTCCATGGGCAACGACAGCCCGCTGGCGGTGCTGTCCGACAAGAACAAGCCGCTGTACAACTACTTCAAGCAGCTGTTCGCCCAGGTCACCAACCCGCCGATCGATCCGATCCGCGAGGCGATCGTGATGAGCCTGGTGTCCTTCATCGGCCCCAAGCCCAACCTGCTCGACATCAACCAGGTGAACCCGCCGATGCGGCTGGAGGTGAGCCAGCCGGTGCTCAACTTCGAGGACATGAGCAAGCTGCGCGACATCCAACGCCACACGCAGGGCAAGTTCCGCAGCTACACGCTGGACATCACCTACCCGCTGGCCTGGGGCCACGAGGGCGTGGAGGCCAAGCTGGCCTCGCTGTGCGCCGAAGCGGTGGACGCGATCAAGGGCGGCAAAAACATCCTGATCGTCAGTGACCGCGCCATCAGTGCCACCCAGGTCGCCATTCCGGCGCTGCTGGCCCTGTCCGCCATCCACCAGCACCTGGTGCTGGCCGGGCTGCGTACCTCCGCCGGCTTGGTGGTGGAAACCGGCACCGCGCGCGAGGTGCACCACTTTGGCGTGCTGGCCGGTTATGGCGCCGAGGCCGTGCACCCCTACCTGGCCCTGGAAACCCTGGCCAGCATGCACCAGAACCTGCCGGGCGAGCTAAGCGCCGAGAAGGCCATCTACAACTACATCAAGGCGGTCGGCAAGGGCCTGTCCAAGATCATGTCCAAGATGGGCGTCTCCACCTACATGAGCTACTGCGGTGCCCAGCTGTTCGAGGCCATCGGCCTCTCCAGCGCCACCGTGGCCAAGTATTTCAGCGGCACGCCCAGCCGGGTCGAGGGCATTGGCGTGTTCGAGATCGCCGAAGAGGCGATCCGCATGCACCGCGCCGCCTTCAGCGCCGACCCGGTGTTGGCCAGCATGCTCGAGACTGGCGGCGAGTACGCCTGGCGCGCCCGTGGCGAAGAGCACATGTGGACGCCGGACGCCATCGCCAAGCTGCAGCACAGCACCCGCGCCAACAACTGGAGCACCTACAAGGAATACGCCCAGCTCATCAACGACCAGAGCCGCCGCCACATGACGCTGCGCGGCCTGTTCGAGTTCAAGCTCGACCCCAGCCGGGCCATTCCGGTGGACGAGGTCGAGCCGGCCAGCGAGATTGTGAAGCGCTTTGCCACCGGCGCCATGTCGCTGGGCTCCATCAGCACCGAGGCCCACGCCACGCTGGCGGTGGCCATGAACCGCATTGGTGGCAAGAGCAACACCGGGGAGGGCGGCGAAGACCCGGCGCGCTACCGTAACGAGCTCAAGGGCATCCCGATCAAGCAGGGCGACACCCTCAAGAGCGTGATCGGTGAGGGCGTGGTCGAGGTCGATCTGCCGCTGCGCGACGGGGATTCGCTGCGCTCGCGCATCAAGCAGGTGGCGTCAGGCCGCTTCGGTGTCACCGCCGAGTACCTGAGCAGTGCCGACCAGATCCAGATCAAGATGGCGCAGGGCGCCAAACCCGGCGAGGGCGGCCAGCTGCCCGGCGGCAAAGTCAGCGACTACATCGGCAAGCTGCGCTACTCGGTGCCCGGCGTGGGCCTGATCTCGCCGCCGCCGCACCACGACATCTACTCCATCGAAGACCTGGCCCAGCTGATCCACGACCTGAAAAACGTGGCGCCGCACGCCAGCATCAGCGTCAAGCTGGTGAGCGAGATTGGCGTGGGCACCATCGCCGCGGGCGTGGCCAAGTGCAAGAGCGACCATGTGGTGATCGCCGGCCACGACGGCGGCACCGGCGCCTCGCCCTGGTCCAGCATCAAGCACGCCGGCAGCCCCTGGGAGATCGGCCTGGCCGAAACCCAGCAAACCCTGGTGCTCAACCGGCTGCGCAGCCGCATCCGGGTGCAGGCCGACGGCCAGATGAAAACCGGCCGCGATGTCGTCATTGGCGGCCTGCTCGGCGCCGATGAGTTCGGCTTTGCCACCGCGCCGCTGGTGGTCGAGGGCTGCATCATGATGCGCAAGTGCCACCTCAACACCTGCCCGGTGGGCGTGGCCACGCAAGACCCGGTACTGCGCAAGAAGTTCTCGGGCAAACCCGAGCATGTGGTCAATTACTTCTTTTTCATCGCCGAAGAGGCGCGCCAGATCATGGCCCAGCTCGGCATCCGCAAGTTTGACGACCTGATCGGCCGCGCCGACCTGCTCGACATGCGCCATGGCATCGCCCACTGGAAGGCCAGCGGCCTCGATTTCAGCCGGCTGTTTGCGATGGCGCCCGTCGGCCCCGAGGTGCCGCGCCACCAGATCGAGACCCAGTCCCACGGCCTGGACAAGGCGCTGGACCAGCTGCTGATCGCCAAGAGCCGGCCCGCCATCGACCGCGGCGAGCGCGTGCAGTTCATGGAGGTGGCGCGCAACGTCAACCGCTCGGTTGGCGCCATGCTGTCAGGGGCAGTCACCCAGGTTCACCCCGAGGGCCTGCCCGACGACACCATTCGCATCCAGCTCGAAGGCACGGGCGGCCAGTCGTTTGGTGCCTTCCTGGCGCGCGGCATCACGCTGTACCTGATCGGCGACGCCAATGACTACACGGGCAAGGGCCTGTCCGGCGGCCGCGTGGTGGTGCGCCCCAGCATCGATTTCCGCGGCGAGGCGGTGCGCAACACCATCGTCGGCAACACCGTGATGTACGGTGCCACCAGCGGCGAGGCCTTTTTCAGCGGCGTCGCTGGCGAGCGCTTTGCGGTGCGGCTGTCCGGTGCGACAGCGGTGGTGGAAGGCACCGGCGACCACGGCTGCGAGTACATGACCGGCGGCACCGTGGCCGTGCTGGGCAAGACCGGGCGCAACTTTGCCGCCGGCATGAGCGGCGGTATCGCTTACGTGTATGACGAAGACGGTCAGTTCGCCCGCCGCGCCAACACCGCCATGGTGGCGCTCGACAAGGTGCTGACCGCCACCGAGCAGGCGGCCACCGTGCCGCGCGCTATTTGGCACCAGGGCCTGAGCGACGAGGCCCAGCTCAAAAAGCTGCTGGAAGACCACAACCGCTGGACCGGCAGCAAACGGGCGCGCGAACTGCTGGACACCTGGGACCAGTCGCGCCTGAAATTCGTCAAGGTGTTTCCGCTGGAGTACAAGCGCGCCCTGGGTGAACTTCATGCCAAGAAAACGGCACTAGCCCACGCCAGTGCTGGTGGTAGTGCTACAAAAAAAGAAGCGGTTGATGTCAAATAAGCGAGTCCGCTGGCATGGATCCCCGGTCGCGGCCGGGGATGACACCCACCCCGTCATTTCCGCGCACGAGACCCACTTCGTCATTCCCGCGCAGGCGGCCCACTTCGTCATTCCCGCGCACGCGGGAATCCATGCCCCTTCGTCAAATGAGCGCGTCGCGCGCTAGCTAATGAAAGACCATCATGGGAAAAATCACCGGTTTCATGGAGTTTGAGCGGCTCGAAGAGGGCTACAAGCCCGTGCCCGAGCGGATCAAGAATTACAAAGAGTTCGTGATCGGGCTCGACGACCAGCAGGCCAAGCAGCAGTCGGCCCGCTGCATGGACTGCGGCACGCCGTTCTGCAACAGCGGTTGCCCGGTCAACAACATCATCCCCGACTTCAACGACCTGGTGTTTCAGGGCGACTGGCAAAACGCCATCGAGGTGCTGCACAGCACCAACAATTTCCCAGAGTTCACCGGCCGCATTTGCCCGGCGCCCTGCGAGGCGGCCTGCACCCTGAATGTGAACGACGATGCGGTCGGCATCAAGTCGATCGAGCACGCCATCATCGACCGTGCCTGGAGCGAGGGCTGGGTGCAGCCGCGCCCGGCCGCGCAATCCAGCGGCAAAAAGGTGGCGATCGTCGGCTCTGGCCCGGCCGGATTGGCGGCGGCGCAGCAGCTCGCGCGCGCCGGCCACGCGGTGACGCTGTTCGAAAAGAACGACCGCGTGGGCGGCCTGTTGCGGTACGGCATCCCCGACTTCAAGATGGAAAAAAGCCACATCGACCGCCGTGTGGCGCAGCTGCAGGCCGAGGGTGTCACCATCCGCACTGGCGTGCTGGTGGGGGCGCTGCCCGAGGGCTCCAAGGTCACCAACTGGGCCCAAGAGACGGTGTCGCCAGCCCAGCTGCAGCGAGACTTTGACGCCGTGCTGCTGACCGGTGGCGCCGAGCAATCGCGTGACCTGCCGGTGCCGGGCCGCGAACTGGCCGGCATCCATTTCGCCATGGAGTTTCTGCCGCAGCAAAACAAGGTCAACGCCGGCGACACGCTGGCCGACCAGCTGCGCGCCGAAGGCAAGCACGTGATCGTGATCGGCGGCGGGGACACCGGCAGTGACTGCGTCGGTACCAGCAACCGCCATGGCGCCGCCAGCGTGACCCAGTTCGAGGTGATGCCACAGCCGCCAATCGAAGAAAACCGGCCGCTGACCTGGCCTTACTGGCCGCTGAAGCTGCGCACCAGTTCCAGCCATGAAGAGGGCTGCGAGCGCGAATTCGCCATCTCCACCAAAGAGTTCCTGGGTGCTGACGGCCGGGTCACCGGCCTGAAAACCGTGCGCGTCGAGTGGCGCGACGGCAAGATGGCCGAGGTGCCGGGCAGCGAGCAGGTGCTGCCGGCCGATCTGGTGTTGCTGGCCATGGGCTTTGTCAGCCCGGTCGCCACCGTGCTGGACGCCTTCGGGATCGAGCGCGATGCACGCGGCAACGCCCGCGCCGGCACCGACCTGGTGGGGGGCTATGCCACCAATGTGGCCAAAGTGTTCGCCGCCGGCGACATCCGGCGCGGCCAGAGCCTGGTGGTGTGGGCCATTCGTGAGGGCCGTCAGGCCGCGCGCGCGGTGGATGAGTTTTTGATGGGTTTTAGCGAATTGCCAAGGTAAACGTCAGGTAAAAGCCCGGGTTTTGTCATTATTTGTCATCGGGAAATCAGGCCCAGCCCTTATGATCGGCCCGGCCGGGACTGCCCCGGCCTCCTTTTTTTATGGCTGCCTCCCCTTCTGAATCCCTGGTCGAATTGCGTCACCTCACCTTTGGATATGGTGAGCGGGTGATTCTGGACGACATCTCGCTGGTGGTGCCGCGTGGCAAGGTGACCGCGCTGATGGGTGCCTCGGGGGGCGGCAAGACCACCATCCTGCGCCTGATTGGCGGGCAAAACCGGGCCCAGTCCGGCCAGACCCTGTTTGACGGCCAGGACATCGGGCCCATGAACCAGACCGAGCTGTACGCGGCGCGCCGGCGCATGGGCATGCTGTTCCAGTTCGGCGCCCTGTTTGCCGACCTGTCGGTGTATGAGAACGTGGCCTTTCCGCTGCGCGAGCACACCGACCTGCCCGAGCCGCTGATCCGCGACATCGTGCTGATGAAGCTCAACGCTGTGGGCCTGCGGGGCGCGCGCGACCTGATGCCCAGCGACCTGTCGGGCGGCATGGCCCGCCGCATTGCGCTGGCGCGCGCCATTGCACTCGACCCGGAGCTGGTGATGTATGACGAACCCTTTTCCGGGCTCGATCCGATCTCGCTCGGTACCGCCGCTCGCCTGATCCGCCAGCTCAACGACTCGATGGGTCTGACCAGCATCTTCGTCTCGCACGAGCTGGAGCAGACCTTTGCCATTGCCGACCATGTGATCATCCTGGCCAACGGCAAAATTGCCACCCAGGGCACGCCGGCCCAGGTGCGCCAGAGCAGCGACCCGCTGGTGTACCAGTATGTCAATGCGCTGTCCGACGGTCCGGTGCGCTTTCACTACCCCGGCCCCACGGTGGCCGATGACTTCGGGGTGGCCCTGCCATGAGCTGGTACAAACCGGCCGATCTCGGCCTGGGCGTGCGCCGCCAGTTGGCCGGCCTGGGTTACGGCGCCCGTCTGTTTGGCCGCCTGCTGGCCACGGTGCTGCCGGCGCTGCGCCGGTTTGCCCTGGTGCGCGACCAGATTCACTTTCTGGGCAACTACTCGCTGGCCATCATTGCGGTCTCAGGCCTGTTCGTCGGCTTTGTGTTCGGCCTGCAGGGCTACTACACCCTGCAGCGCTACGGCTCGTCCGAGGCGCTGGGCCTGCTGGTCACACTCAGCCTGGTGCGCGAGCTCGGGCCGGTGGTCACGGCACTGCTGTTTGCTGGCCGCGCGGGCACCTCGCTCACTGCGGAGATCGGCCTGATGAAGGCCGGTGAGCAGATCAGCGTGATGGAGATGATGGCGGTCGACCCGGTGCAGCGCATTCTGGCGCCGCGCTTCTGGGCCGGCATCATCACCATGCCGCTGCTGGCGGCGGTGTTCAGCGCCATGGGCATCATTGGCGGCTGGGTGGTCGGGGTGTTGATGATCGGGGTCGATGCCGGCTCGTTCTGGAGCCAGATCCAGGGCGGCGTCGATGTCTGGAAAGACGTCGGCAACGGCGTCATCAAGAGCATCGTGTTCGGCTTTACCGTCACCTTTGTCGCCCTGCTGCAGGGCTATGAGGCGCAGCCCACGCCCGAAGGGGTGGCCAGTGCCACCACCCGCACGGTGGTGGTGGCCTCGCTGGCGGTGCTGGGGCTGGACTTCATCCTGACCGCCATGATGTTCACGATTTAGAAAGAAGCCGCATGCAACGCTCCAAAAATGATGTCTGGGTTGGCCTGTTTGTGCTGATCGGCGCCGTCGCCATCCTGTTTCTGGCCCTGCAGTCGGCCAACCTGCTGAGCCTGAGCTTTCAGACCACCTACCGCGTCACCGCCAAATTTGACAATGTGGGCGGCCTCAAACCCAAGGCCGCCGTACGCAGCGCCGGCGTGGTGGTGGGCCGGGTCGAAAAGATCGTGTTTGACGACAAGTCTTTCCAGGCCCGCGTCACGCTGGCGCTGGAGAGCCGCTATGCGTTCCCCAAGGACAGCTCGCTCAAGATCCTGACCAGCGGTCTGCTCGGCGAGCAGTACCTTGGCCTGGAAGCCGGCGCCGAGGCAAAGAACCTGGCGGCCGATGACACGATTGGCAACACCCAGTCGGCCGTGGTGCTGGAGAGCCTGATCAGCCAATTTTTGTACAACAAGGCGGCCGACAGCAGCACGGCCGAGCCCGCGCCCAAGGCCAAACCATGAGCGAAGGCAGGCTGGCAAGCCCGCGCCCACAGCCACGGCTGTTGCGCTGGCTCGGCTTGGGCGCCTTGCTGCTGAGCCTGGTGGCCTGTGCCAGCGGACCGCAGGCCAGCCCGCACGACCCGCTGGAGCCGTTCAACCGGGGTGTTTTCAAGTTCAACGACGCGCTCGACATCGCCATCGTCAAGCCGGTGGCCGTCGCCTACCGCGACCACACCCCGACCCGGCTGCGCCAGGGCATCACCAATGTGTTTGACAACCTCGAAGACGTCTGGTCCACCGTCAACAACGCCCTCCAACTCAAGGGCCGCTCGGCCGTTGACAGTCTGGCGCGGGTGGTTGTCAACACCGTGCTCGGCATCGGTGGCGTGATCGACGTGGCCTCCGAGATGGCGATCGAGCGCCACACCAAGGATTTTGGCCACACGCTGGGTTTTTGGGGTGTGCCGGCCGGGCCCTACCTGGTTTTGCCGGTGCTGGGGCCGTCCAGCCTGCGCGACACCGTGGCGCTGCCGGTGGACTGGCAGGGCGACCTGGTGACGCAGATCGGCCATGTGCCCACCCGCAACACCAGCATTGTGGTGCGGGCGGTGGACACCCGTGCCGACTTGCTCAAGGCCACCAGCATGCTCGACGAGGTGGCGCTCGACCGCTACACCTTCACGCGGGACGCCTACCTGCAGCGCCGGCGCAACGATATTTTTGACGGTAACCCGCCCGACGACGCGGCATTACCGGCGCAGTAAGATCGCGTCGATTTCCGAGGATTTTTCAACCATGAACCGTCGCTATTTTCAGCAACTGTGTGCCCTGGCCGCCTTTGCTGGCGCCAGTCTCCTGGCCGGGCCGGTGCAGGCCGCCGATGAGGCGGCCGAGGCCCTGATCAAGCGCCTGTCGACCGAGGTGCTCGACAGCATCCGGGCCGACAAGGCGATCCAGGCCGGCGACGTCAACCGCATCATTGCGCTGGTCGACACCAAGATCATGCCGAATGTGAATTTTCAGCGCATGACGGCCTCAGCCGTCGGCCCGGGCTGGCGCCAGGCCACGCCCGAGCAGCAAAAACGCCTGCAGGAAGAGTTCAAAACCCTGTTGGTGCGCACCTATGCCGGCGCGCTGACCCAGGTCAGCGACCAGACCATCGTGGTCAAACCGATGCGGGCCGCGCCTGAGGACAAGGAAGTGGTGGTGCGCACCGAGGTCCGGGGGCAGGGCGACGCGATCCAGCTCGATTACCGGCTGGAGAAAACCCCGGGCGAGGGCGCTGGCTGGAAAATTTACAACCTCAATGTGCTCGGGGTCTGGCTGGTGGAAACCTACCGCAGCCAGTTCGCCCAGGAAATCAACGCCAAGGGCCTCAACGGCTTGATCACCACGCTGACCGAGCGCAACAAGGCCAACGCCAAGAAAGGCTGATGCCCATGCTGACCCTGCCCGCCGAGTTGACCCAGACCCAGGCCCGCGCCTGCCTGGGCGCGCTGGCGCAGGGCCTGCGCGCTGACAGCGTGGCGACGGTGGTGGTGGATGCCAGCGCCTTGCAGCGCTTTGACTCGGCCGCCCTGGCCGTGTTGCTGGAGCTGCGGCGGCAAAGCCTGGCACTGGGCAAAGCGTTTGCGGTGGCGCAGATGCCGGTGCGACTGGCCGATCTGGCCACGCTGTACGGTATTGGCGAGTTGCTGGCGGCAGCGCCGGAGCGGCCAGCCTGAGCAGCTAAAATGGCGGGTTCCCATGCCTGCCATCTCTTTTCAGTCGGTTTCCAAAAGCTATCCTTCCCCGCGCGGACCCAAGGGCAGCACCTTTCTGGCATTGGATCGGGTTAGCTTGGACATCGAGGCCGGTGAATTCTTCGGTCTGCTCGGGCCGAACGGCGCGGGAAAAACCACCCTGATCTCCATCCTGGCCGGCCTGACGCGGGCCAGTGGCGGCAGCGTGAAGGTGCTGGGCAGCGACGTGCAGACCGACTACGCCGAGGCCCGACGCAAGCTCGGGGTGGTGCCGCAAGAGTTGGTGTTTGACCCGTTTTTCAATGTGCGCGAGGCGCTGCGCTTTCAGTCAGGCTATTTTGGCATCCGCCACAACGACGCCTGGATTGACGAGCTGCTCGACAGCCTGGGCCTGGCCGACAAGGCCAAAGCCAACATGCGTCAGCTCTCGGGCGGCATGAAGCGTCGGGTGCTGGTGGCGCAGGCGCTGGTGCACAAGCCGCCGGTGATCGTGCTTGACGAGCCCACCGCCGGCGTGGATGTGGAACTGCGCCAGACCCTGTGGCAGTTCATCGCCCGCCTCAACAAGCAGGGCCACACCGTGCTGCTGACCACCCATTACCTGGAAGAAGCCGAGGCCCTGTGCGGCCGCATTGCCATGCTCAAGGCCGGCCGGGTGATCGCGCTCGACCGCACCAGCGAGCTGCTCAAGGCCGCCTCGGGCAATGTGCTGCGCTTCAAAATCGACGGCGAGCTGCCGCCGGCCCTGGCCCAGCGGGCCCGCATCACCGGGCGCATCGTGCAGTTTCCGGCGCGTGACGCGCTCGACATCGAGACCTACCTCGGTGCCGTGCGCCAGGCCGGTCTGCTGGCGCAAGACATCGAGGTGCGCAAGGCCGACCTCGAGGACGTCTTTCTGGCGCTGATGGGCCAGCAGCACGAGGGCGAGGCCGCGGCCCCGGTCGCACCATGACCGGCTGGCGCGCCCTGCTGTACAAGGAAGTGCTGCGCTTCTGGAAGGTCAGCTTCCAGACCGTGGCCGCCCCGGTGCTCACCGCCGTGCTCTACCTGCTGATCTTCGGCCATGTGCTGGAAAACCATGTCAAGGTCTACGACCGCATCAGCTACACCGCCTTTCTGGTGCCGGGGCTGGTCATGATGAGCGTGCTGCAAAACGCCTTTGCCAACAGCTCGTCCTCGCTGATCCAAAGCAAGATCATGGGCAACCTGGTGTTTCTGCTGCTCACACCCCTGTCGCACTGGAGCTGGTTCTTTGCCTATGTCGGCTCTTCCGTGGCGCGTGGCCTGGTGGTCGGTTCGGGCGTGTTTCTGGTCACGGTCTGGTTTGCCGCGCCGGGTGTGGTGGCACCGCTCTGGATCGTGGTGTTTGCCGTGCTGGGCGCGGCGCTGCTTGGCACGCTGGGGCTGATTGCCGGCCTGTGGGCGGAGAAGTTCGACCAGCTCGCCGCGTTCCAGAACTTTGTCATCATGCCCATGACCTTCCTGAGTGGCGTGTTTTACTCCATCCACTCCTTGCCGGCGTTCTGGCAGGGCGTGAGCCACCTGAACCCCTTTTTCTACATGATTGACGGCTTTCGCTACGGCTTCTTCGGCCAGAGCGACGTGTCACCCTGGCTCAGCCTGGCCATTGTGGGTGTGGCGCTGACCGTGGCCAGCACGCTGGCCGTGCACCTGCTGCGCATCGGCTACAAGATCCGCAGCTGAAACCCCCATTCGGACCCCTTCCCATGACTGCAGACCAACTCAAGACCCTGATCGCCGCCGGCCTGCGCTGCGAGCACCTGGAACTCGAAGGCGACGGGCGCCACTGGTACGCCACCATCGTCTCGC
Organism: Pseudomonadota bacterium; assembly: GCA_041182225.1. Taxonomy (GTDB): domain Bacteria; phylum Pseudomonadota; class Gammaproteobacteria; order Burkholderiales; family Burkholderiaceae_C; genus Rhodoferax. The sequence goes on from JBEGOC010000118.1 coordinate 11,485, forward strand.
CCGAGTTTGAGGGCCAGCGCGCTATCCGCCGCCACCAGCGGGTCTACGCCACACTCGGCACCAAAATGCACACCGACGAGGTGCATGCCCTGTCGATGAAAACCTTCACCCCGGCCGAATGGGCCGCCCAGCAGGCTTGAGCGCGACCGACCCATGGACAAACTCCTGATTCGCGGTGGCCGCCGCCTGCACGGCGAGATTGAAATTTCCGGCGCCAAGAATGCCGCGCTGCCCGAGCTGTGCGCCTGCCTGCTCACCGACGAGCCGGTGAGCCTGCGCAATGTGCCGCGCCTGCAGGACGTGGCCACCATGCTCAAGCTGATCCGCAACATGGGGGTGCAGGCCGAGCGCGCTGAGGACGGCCTGCTGCAGCTCCATGCCGACGCGCTGCACACGCCTGAGGCCCCCTACGAGCTGGTCAAGACCATGCGCGCCTCGGTGCTGGCGCTGGGGCCGCTGCTGGCGCGTTTTGGCCACGCCAAAGTCTCGCTGCCGGGCGGCTGCGCCATCGGCTCGCGCCCGGTGGACCAGCACATCAAGGGCCTGAGCGCCATGGGCGCCGAGATCAAGGTGGAGCACGGCTATATGGTGGCCCGGCTGGCGCCGGGCCTGACGCGGCTGCGCGGCGCCCGCATCGCCACCGACATGGTGACCGTCACCGGCACCGAAAACTTTTTGATGGCCGCCTGCCTCGCCGATGGCGAAACCATCCTGGAAAACGCCGCGCAGGAGCCCGAAATCCCCGACCTGGCCGAGATGCTGATCGCCATGGGCGCGCGCATCGAAGGCCATGGCAGCAGCCGCATCCGCATCCAGGGCGTGGACCGGCTGCACGGCGCCACCCACCAGGTGGTGGCCGACCGCATCGAGACCGGTACCTTTTTGTGCGCCGTGGCCGCCACCGGCGGCGACGTGCGGCTGCGCCACGGCCGCGCCGACCATCTGGAGGCGGTGATTGAAAAACTGCGTGACGCCGGCGCCACCATCACGCCGCTGGCTGACAGCATCAGGGTGCAGGCCACCGGGCGCTTGCGGGCGCAGAGCTTTCGCACCACCGAGTACCCGGGGTTCCCCACCGACATGCAGGCCCAGTTCATGGCGCTCAACGCCGTGTCGCAGGGTACCGCCAAGGTCACGGAAACCATTTTTGAAAACCGCTTCATGCATGTCAATGAGCTGGTGCGCCTGGGCGCCAACATTCAGATCGACGGCAAGGTGGCGCTGGTGGAGGGTGTGCCGCAACTGTCTGGCGCGACGGTGATGGCCACCGACCTGCGGGCCTCGGCCAGCCTGGTCATTGCCGGCTTGGTGGCCGACGGCGACACGGTGGTGGACCGCATCTACCACCTGGACCGTGGCTACGATCAGATGGAGCGCAAGCTGCGCGCCCTGGGCGCCGACATCGAGCGCATCACATGATCACCCTCGCACTCTCCAAAGGTCGCATCTTTGAGGAAACCCTGCCGCTGCTGCGCGCTGCCGGCATCGAGGTGCTGGACGACCCCGACACCTCGCGCAAACTCATCCTGGACACCAACCAGCCGGCAGTGCGGGTGCTGGTGGTGCGCGCCACCGATGTGCCCACCTATGTGCAGTACGGCGGCGCCGACCTGGGCATCACCGGCCGCGATACCCTGATCGAGCACATTGCCGCCTGGGGCGGCAGCGCCGGCGCCGCCGGCCTGTACCAGCCGCTGGACCTGGGCATTTCGCGCTGCCGCATCAGCGTGGCGGTGCGGGCTGACTTTGACTACGCCAACGCGGTGCGCCAGGGCTCGCGCCTGCGCGTGGCCACCAAGTACGTGGCGATTGCGCGCGAGTTCTTTGCCACCAAGGGCGTGCACGTGGACCTGATCAAGCTCTACGGCAGCATGGAGCTGGCCCCGCTGGTCGGCCTGTCGGACGCCATCGTCGATCTGGTCTCCACCGGCAACACCCTGCGCGCCAACCAGCTGGTCGAGGTGGAGCACATCATGGACATCAGCGCCCGCTTGGTGGTGAACCAGGCCGCGCTCAAGCTCAAGCAGGCGCCAATCCGCGCCATCATCGACGCCTTTGCCCGCGCCGTCGAGGCCTGAGTCGCTGCGTCATTTGCTATGGATTTGGTAGCTAAACCCCTATACCTGTCAACGCTTGAGGCCGGTTTTGAGGCGGAATTTCAGGCGCGTCTGCACTGGTCGGCGCAGGCAGACGCTGCCATCGAGCAGCGCGTGGCCGAGATCCTGGCCGACGTGCAGCAGCGCGGCGACGCCGCCGTGCTGGACTACACCCGCCGCTTCGATGCGCTGGATGCCGCCAGTCTGTCTGAGCTTAGCCTGACCCCGGCCGAGCTGCAGCGCGCCTTTGACGCCATTCCGGCGGCCCAGCGCCAGGCGCTGCAGGCTGCGGCCCAGCGCGTGCGCAGCTACCACGAGGCGCAAAAACGCGCCACCGGCCAGAGCTGGCAGTACCGTGACGCCGACGGCACCCTGCTCGGCCAAAAGGTCACACCGCTGGACCGGGTCGGCATCTACGTGCCGGGCGGCAAGGCGGCCTACCCCTCCTCGGTGCTGATGAACGCCATCCCGGCCCAGGTGGCGGGCGTGGCCGAGATCATCATGGTGGTGCCCACCCCGCAGGGCGAGAAAAACCCGCTGGTGCTGGCCGCTGCGCACCTGGCTGGCGTGCACCGCGTGTTCACCATCGGGGGCGCGCTGGCCGTGGCCGCCCTGGCCTACGGCACGGCCACCGTGCCGAGGGTGGACAAGATCACCGGCCCGGGCAACGCCTATGT
>JBEGOC010000119.1:0-2675 GCA_041182225.1 Pseudomonadota bacterium
GCGCAGTCTGGCCATGATGCAGGCGGGCGGAGACACCCTGTTGCCGGCCTATGTGCCGATTGTGCAGCGGCGCAAGGACAGCGTGTATGGTGAACGGGAGCGCGGGTTCCAGCTGTACCGGCGGGGCCGCTACGTTGAGTTCAACCTGGTTTGGGACCGCGGCACACACTTTGGCCTTCAGTCGGGGGGTCGCACCGAGTCCATCCTGCTCTCCATGCCGCCGCTGGCGAGCTGGTCCTACCAGCAGGTGCCAGCGCCGGATTCGCCCGAGGCGCAACTGTACAGCCGGTTTTTGGTGCCGCGCGACTGGGCCGCAGAGGCGGCCACGGCCTGACCCGCGACGTGACCCGCCCCACGCGGATTGGCATCTTTGGCGGGGCCTTCGACCCGCCGCATACGGCGCACCGCGCGCTGGTGCGCGCGGCGCTCGACCATCTGGCGCTGGACCGGCTGCTGGTCATTCCAACCGGCCAGGCCTGGCACAAGACGCGCACCCTGACGCCGGCCCGGCACCGGCTGGCCATGGCCCGGCTGTGTTTTGCCGACTTCTCCCAAGTTGACGTGGACCCGCTGGAGATCGAGCGGCCCGGCCCCAGCTATACCGTTGACACCCTGCACGCCTTGCAGGCCCGCTGGCCGGGCGCCGAGTGGTTCCTGTTGATCGGCGAGGACCAGGCCCGCGCCTTGACGCAGTGGCGCGATTGGTGGCACGTTGTGCAACTCGCTACAATATGTGTAGCTGAACGCGACGATTCGACGGGGGCTGGCGGCCAATTTGACCCTCCAGAACCACTGGCGCAGCGCTTTGTACGCTTGCCGGTGCCACCGATGGCCGTGAGCGCCACCGACATCCGCGCCCGCTTGGGCAAGCACCAAAGCGTTGAATCACTGGTCTTTGAACCGGTGGCGCGTTATATTGAACAACATCACCTTTACCAGACCGCTTGATGACCACTGCCACCCCCGCCAAAAAAGACATCCAGAAGCTCCAGCGCGCCATCGTCGACGGCCTGGAGGATGTGAAAGCCCAGGACATCAAGGTGTTCGATACCGAGCACCTGTCGGCACTGTTCGAGCGGGTCATCGTAGCGTCCGGCACCTCCAACCGGCAGACCAAGGCGCTGGCCGCCAGCGTGTCCGATGCGGTGCGCGAAGCCGGCTTTCCCAAGCCGCGTCTGGAGGGTGAGGCCAATGGCGAGTGGATCATCATTGATTGTGGGCAAGCCGTGGTGCATGTGATGCAGCCGCTGATTCGGCAGTACTACAACCTCGAAGAGCTGTGGGGCGACAAGGCAGTGCGCCTGAAATTCGGTACCGCCAAGCCGCTGGTCAAGGCCGAATCCGCCCCGAAAAAGGACGAGGCGCCGAAACCCGCTACCAGCCTGAAGCGCTCCAATGCCGCCAAGAAGGGGGTTCAGGAAGCCTTCCCCTCCAAGGCGCAGGTCAAGAAAAATCGGGTGGCTGCCCAGGGCGTTGCCAAGCGGCCTGCAGCGAAGGTGGCGGCCAAAGGCTCAGTCAAGGTGGCGGCCAAGCCAGCCGCCAAGCAGGCAGGCAAAGCGGTGCCCGCCAAGTCAGCCACCAAAACCGTGGTGATCAACGAGGCCACTAAGAAGGCCCCGGCCAAAAAGGCGCCGGTCAAGAAGGCGGCCGCCAAGCCGGCAGCCAGGAAGACCGCCGCGCGCAAAGCGTGACGCGTGCGGCTGCTGATTGTTGCCGTGGGGCAGCGGGTGCCCGACTGGGCGCAGAGCGCCTGGGCTGATTACGCCAAACGCTTCCCGCCCGAGCTCAAGATCGAGCTCAAGGCCGTCAAAACCGAGCCGCGCGGCTCGCGCAGCCTGGACACCCTGCTGGCCGCCGAGCGCAGTCGCATCGAAGCGGCCTTGCCCAGGGGCTGCCGCGTGGTGGCCTTGGACGAGCGCGGCACGGCGCTGACCACGCTGGCTCTGGCCGACAAGCTGCGCCATTGGCAACTCGACGCTGCAGATGTGGCGCTGGTGATCGGTGGCCCGGACGGTCTCGACCCGGCCTTTCGGCAAGCTGCCCACGAGCGCATCAGACTGTCTGACCTGACCCTGCCCCACGCCTTTGTGCGGGTGTTGCTGATGGAGCAGCTGTACCGTGCCTGGTCGATCAACGCGAACCACCCCTACCACCGTGAATAATTTCATTTACCTTGCCTCGCAGAGCCCGCGCCGGCGCCAGTTGCTGGAGCAGCTGGGTGTGGCCTACCAATTGCTGCTGCCCGATACCGACGAGGACGCGGAAGCGCTGGAACAGGCCCGGCCCAACGAGGCACCTGCGGCCTATGTGCAGCGCGTGACCCAGCTCAAGCTCGATGCTGCCCTGCAGCGGCTGGCACGGCGCGGTTTGCCAGCGGCACCGGTGCTCTGCTCCGACACCACGGTGGCGTTGGGTCGCACCATCCTGGGCAAACCTGCTGACCCGGCCGAGGCCGCCGACATGCTGGGCCGGTTGGCCGGTCGCACGCACCGCGTGCTGACTGCCGTTGCCGTCGGTCTCGGCACGCAGCGTGAACGAGTGCTGTGTGGGTCGCAGGTGCGCTTTGCGGCGCTGGACGCGGAGGCGATCCAGGCCTACGTCAGCACCGGTGAGCCGATGGGCAAAGCCGGCGCCTACGGCGTGCAGGGCAGGGCGGCAGCCTTCATCTCGCATAT
>JBEGOC010000120.1:0-3920 GCA_041182225.1 Pseudomonadota bacterium
CGGCACCGGGCGCTGCAGCAGCGGCTCGCCGTCGTTCAGCCACTGGTCCAGCAGCGCGGTGTGCATGCGGGCTTCGCGAAACGCCGGGTGGTCCAGCAGCTCTCGCAAAAAGCCGCCGTTATGGCGCAGGCCCAGCAGAGGCATGCGGGCGAGCGCCGCGCGCAGGCGGCGGATGGCTTCCTCCCGGTCGCGGCCAGGGGCGATCACCTTGGCCAGCAGCGGGTCGTACCAGGGGCTGACCGTGCTGCCCTGCGCGATGCCGCTGTCCAGGCGCACACCGGCCGGCAGCGGCTGGGGTGGACGCCAATGCAGCACGGTGCCGGTCTGCGGCGCAAAGCCGGCGTAGGGGTCTTCTGCGTACAGCCGCACCTCGATGGCGTGGCCGCTGTGGCGGATGTCGGCCTGGGCCATCGGCAAGGGCTCCCCGGCCGCCACGCGCAGCTGCCAGGCCACCAGGTCCAGCCTGGTCACCAGTTCGGTCACCGGGTGCTCCACCTGCAGCCGGGTGTTCATCTCCAAAAAATAGTGGCGGCCTTCGGTATCCAGCATGAACTCGACCGTGCCGGCGCCGCAGTAGCCCACCGCCAATGCCGCCGCCACCGCATCGCGGCCCATGGCTTCGCGCAGCGCGGCCGACACCACGGGCGACGGGGCTTCCTCCACCACCTTTTGGCGCCGGCGTTGGGCGGTGCAGTCGCGCTCGCCCAGATGCACGGCTTGGCCATGGGCATCGGCAAACACCTGCACCTCGATGTGGCGGCCACGCTCGATCAAGCGCTCCAGCATCAGAGTGCCGTCGCCGAAGGCGTTGTGGGCTTCGCGCCGGGCCGCCTCCAGCGCGGCGGGCAGGTCGGCCAGCGCATCCACCCGGCGCATGCCGCGGCCACCGCCTCCGGCCACGGCTTTGACCAGCAGCGGCACGCCCAGCAGGGCGGCCTCGGCGGCGAAGGTGACCTCGTCCTGCGCCTCGCCCAGGTAACCGGGCGCACAGGGCACACCGACGGCCAGCATGCGGCGCTTGGCCTGCGCCTTGTCGCCCATGGCCCGGATGGCAGCCGGCGGCGGACCGATGAACACCAGGCCGGCATCAAGACAGGCCTGGGCGAAATCGGCGTTTTCGCTCAAAAAACCATAGCCCGGGTGCACCGCGTCGGCACCGGTCTGGCGTGCGGCGGCCAACAGGGCGTCGATGCTCAGGTACGACTCGGCCGCCGGCGCCGGGCCGATGCGCACCGCCACGTCGGCCAGCTGCACATGGAGCGCGTCGACATCGGCATCGCTGAACACCGCCACCGTGGCGTAGCCCAGGTCGTGGGCCGTGCGGATGATGCGGCAGGCAATCTCGCCCCGGTTGGCGATCAGCATTCGGGAAAAGCTCATAGCCGGGCCACACCAAAGGTGTTGGGGCGCAGTTGCCGCGCCTGCGCCTCGTCGGCCAGCGCCAGGCACAGGCCCAGGTAACGGCGGGTGTCGCGCGGGTCGATGATGCCGTCGTCCCACAGCCGGGCCGTGCCAAACAGCGCGTTAGATTCGGCGTCCAGCCGCTGGCGCAGGCCGTCCGACATGGCCTGCAGCGCCACCTCATTGGCGGCCGTGCCGGCGCGGCCGAGTTTGGCCCGGTTCACGATGTCCATCACGCCTGCTGCCTGCGCGCCGCCCATCACGGCGGTGCGCGCCGTGGGCCAGGCAAAAATGAAGTTGGGGTCAAAGCCCCGGCCGCACATGCCGTAGTTGCCAGCGCCATACGAGCCGCCCAGCACCACGGTGAACTTGGGCACGCGGGCGTTGGCCACGGCCTGGATCATCTTGGCGCCGTGCTTGATGGCACCGGCGCGCTCGGCTGCGACGCCCACCATGTAGCCCGTGGTGTTTTGCAGAAACAACAGCGGCGTGCCGCTTTGGTCGCACAACTGGATGAACTGGCCGGCCTTGGTGCTGCCCTGCGGCTGGATCGGGCCATTGTTGCCGAGCAGCCCCACCAGCCGGCCCTGCAGCCGGGCGTGGCCGCAAATCAGCTCGGGCGCGTAGTCGGCCTTGAACTCCAGCAGGTCCGAGCCATCCACCAGGCGCGCCATCACCTCGCGCACGTCGTAGGGTTCGCGCTCGTCGGCCGGCACCAGGCCCAGCAGCTCCTGCTCGTCGTACAGGGGCGCGGCGCAGGCGGGTTCAGGCGCGGCCGCGTCCCAGCGCAGCTTGTCCAAGACCTCGCGTGCCATGGCAATGGCGTGGGCGTCGTCCTCGCACAGGTACTCGCCCAGGCCGGTCACACTGGCATGGGTTTGGGCGCCGCCCAGCTCTTCCTCGGTGCTGTCCTCGCCCATGGCGGCTTTCACCAATGGCGGGCCGGCCAAAAAGATGTTGGAGCGCCCGCGCACCAGAATCACGTAATCGGACAGGCCCGGCAGGTAAGCGCCACCGGCGGTGGACGAGCCGTGCACCACCGAAATCTGCGGCAAACCAGCTGCCGACATGCGCGCCTGATTGGCAAAGCTGCGCCCACCCTCCACAAAAATCTCGCTCTGGTACAGCAGGTTGGCGCCACCGCTCTCCACCAGATGCACCATCGGCAACTTGTGCTGCAGCGCGATCTGCTGCGCCCGCAGCGCCTTGCGCAGGCCCATCGGCGCCACCGTACCGCCCTTGACGGCGCTGTCGTTGGCCGACACTAGGCAGCGCTTGCCCGCCACGGTGCCAATGCCCACGATGGAGCCGGCGCCCATCACGCTTTTGCTGCCGTCATCGTCATGCATGCCCAGGCCGGCCAGGCGGCTGAGCTCCAGAAACGGCGAGCCGCGGTCGAGCAGCCGTGCCACCCGCTCGCGCGGCAGCAACTGGCCACGCGCCTCGAACTTGCTGCGTTTGGATTCGGACTCGGCGATCACCAGGTTTTCAAGCCGGCGCACCTCGGCCAGCAGCTCGGCCATGCGTTGGGTGTTGGCGGCAAAGGCCGCGCTTTGGGTGACGATGCGGGAGCGGATGACGGGCATGCCGCATGCTACTGCAAGCGGCCTAGCGCTCTGGCATAGTGCAGCCATGCTGAAACTGATTTTTTTGCTGGCCTGTGCCGCCATGAGCCTGGTGATGCCGGTCTCGGCGTCTGAGTTGGCGGACAAATTGCGCGCGGGCGACCATGTGCTGCTGATGCGCCATGCCGAGGCGCCAGGCGTGGGGGACCCACCCAACCTGCGCCTGGGCGACTGCAGCACGCAGCGCAATCTGGACGCGGCCGGACGGCAGCAGGCGCGTGCCGTGGGCGCTTGGCTCAAACAACAGGGCGTGACCGAGGCCACACTGTTCACCAGCCCCTGGTGCCGCTGTCAGGACACGGCCCGCCTGCTCGATCTGGGGCCGGCCGTCAACGAAGCCTCGCTAGCCTCGTTTTTCAACGATCCGCAGCTGGCCAGCGCCTCGACCACGGCCCTGCGCGCCTTCGTGGCCGAAAAACTGCGCGCCAAAACGGGCAGCGCCCTGATTCTGGTGACGCACCACGTAAACATCCGCGACCTCGTGGGCGAAAACGTGGCCTCGGGCGAGATGGTGCTGGCGCGCGTGGACCGACAGGGCCGCGTGCTGGGTTACCAGCGCCTGCGAGCGCCAGGCTGACGCCCAGGCCTCACGGCCGAACAGCGATCTCGTTCTTGACGGCCTTGACGCCCTTGACCGCACGCGCAATGCGCTCGGCACTTTCACGCTCGCTGGCGCTCTTGGCGAAGCCGGACAGCATCACCGTACCGTTGAGGGTTTCCACGCTGATGGATGAACCAGCCACGTTTTTGTCCTCAAAAAAGCGGGCCTTGATACTGGTGGTGATGGCCGCGTCGTCAATGTAAGACCCGATGGTCTCCTGCCCGCGCGATACGGCACAACCCGGCAAGTTCAGGAATAGGCCAAGCAGCAGGGCGGTGGTGGCGAGGTGGCGG
>JBEGOC010000121.1:0-4002 GCA_041182225.1 Pseudomonadota bacterium
GCGCGCACCGCTGGCCTGATGGGCCGGGTGACTCCCGAGGCCTTGCCCGACTTTTTGTCGGGCATCCTGCTCGGGGCTGAAGTCGGTGGCGCGACCGCTGCCGCCGAGCCGCTGCAGCACATCACCCTGATTGGTGACGAAGCCTTGTGCCAGCGTTATGCCCTGGCTTTGGAGATCAAGGGCCTGGCTGTCAGCCGCGCCAGGGACGGCGCCACCACCCGCGGCCAGTGGCTGCTGGCGGGCGCGGCCGGGCTGCTGAGGGTCGCAGCATGAGTGCGCCGCTGCAGCGTCTGCTGGCTCACCCAGTGGTGGCGATTTTGCGTGGCGTCACCCCCGACACGGTGCTGGGCGTGGCCCAGGTGCTGCTGGAGGCCGGCTTTCGGGTGATCGAGGTGCCGCTCAATTCGCCGTCGCCGCTGGCCAGCATCGATGCTTTAGCGCGTGAGTTTGGCGCGGAAGTGCTGGTGGGCGCCGGCACCGTGCTCAGCCCGGCCCAGGTGGATGCGGTGGTGGCCGCCGGTGCGGGGTTGGTGCTGTCGCCCAACTGCCACCTGCCGGTGATCGCGCAAACCTTGCATCATGGCGTGCTGTCCATGCCAGGTGTGGCCACGCCCTCTGAGGCGTTTACCGCGTTGGCGGCCGGCGCTCAGGCGCTCAAGCTGTTTCCTGCCGATGTGCTGGGCACTGCCAGCTTTAAGGGCTGGCGTGCGGTGTTGCCCACGGGCACGCCGATGTTTGGCGTGGGTGGCATTGGCGCCGACAACCTGGCCAGCTTTCGCCAGGCGGGTGCCGCCGGGGTCGGTCTGGGCTCCTCGCTGTATGTGCCGGGCATCGCGCTGGCTGAGTTGGCGCAGCGCGCCCGGCAGCTGCTGACGGCCTGGCAGGCGGCGGCTTAACGCCTTGTGGGTCAGGGCTTCGGTGATGCCGGCGTTCGACGCTGGCGGGCGATGAAATCCGTCATGGCCTGAAAAAACTGCGCCCGGGCCTCGGGCGTGGCGCCCAGTGAGGCACCCAGGGTCTGGCCGCTGCCCCAGGTGGCCCTCTGCTGGACCAAGGGGCCGAAGTAGGCGTTGTGCGCCATGTTCTCAAAATAGGCGATCTCGATTGGCGCACTGCGGGCCTTGATGCTGTCAACCCAGGCCAGCGGGTTGGGCGTCATGTCTGCCGGGCCGCTGCTGCTGTTGCAACGCTCGGCCGTGCCTGGGGGCGCGAGTTCAAATCGGATGTTGAAGCGGCAGGGGTCGCTGAGCAGCCAGCGCATCATCTTGGGGTCGGACGCGCCGAAGTCATCGAGCCGGCCAAAGGCCAGCAGCAGCGGGACCCGGGTCTGGTTGGGCAGGCCGAGGCCGACCGGCGTGATGCCTTCAGAGATCACGCCGCGCACATGCTGCGGGTCTACCATGGCGGCCAGATTGGCCGCTACCGCCGCACCATTGGAAATGCCAAATACAAAGATATTCTGGGTGTCGATGTCTGGGCGCTGAATTGCCCATTGGTAGGCAGCCCAGGCGGTGCTCAGCAGCATGCGCTGGCGCGCCTCATTGGACACCTGGCGCGCCCAGAACAGTGCGCCTCGCCCGGTAAAGCGGTTCATGTCATAGGCGTCAAAGGTCAGGGTCGCCATGCCGTGTTCAAAAAAAGCCTGGTCCGAGGCCAGCACGTCCTTGATGCCACCACCCCCGTGCAGGCTGATCATGAGCGGTGGCTTGACCGAGCCTGATGGCAGACGAAAGCGCACCGAAGCCTGACAAGGGTCAAAGCCCGCCAGTGGGCCCTGCACGGTATGCAGTCCTGGCCGCAGGACTTGCAACTGGGCCTGGCCTTGCTGCTCGGGCCGGCAGTCGGCAGCGCTGAGTTGCGCGTGGGCTGGCATCAAGCCAAACAGGGCCAACAGCAGGGTTCCGGCAACCGAAGACATCACCATGACTGCATCTTATCGTGGGTGTTATCCCTGTCCTTGGGCTGGCACTCATGCGAGGACCGACAATAGCGCGTTGTCCATCACCCGCCCGCCCCATGCTCTACGCCCTGCTCAAAACCCTGCACCTGCTGTGCGTCATCCTCTGGGTGGGCGGCATGGTGTTTGCCCATTTCTTTTTGCGCCCGTCGCTGGCCGAGTTGGATGCGCCGGTGCGCCTGCGCCTGATGCACGCCGTGCTGGGGCGGTTTTTCAAGGCGGTGCTGGTGGCGTCCACGCTGGTGTTGGCCAGTGGCGTGTGGATGATTGGCCGCACGGCGCGGCACATGGTGCAATCCGGTGCTTCCTTCAGCCTGCCGCTCGAATGGCTTGTGATGACAGTGCTCGGCGTGCTGATGCTGGCGATTTTTGGACACCTGCGCTTTGCCCTGTACCCGCGGCTGAGCCGTGCTGTGGCCGGCCAGGCCTGGCCGGCTGGCGCGGCTGCCCTGCAGTCGATTCGCCGCTGGGTCATGGTCAACCTCGGGTTGGGCGTGGTGATTGTGGTGGTGACGCTGCTGGGCGCTTCGAGCTGATGCGTCCGGCATGAACCCGGACGCGCAACAACTCTGGCGCGCGCCGCGCTGGGCATTGGCCGTGCTGTTGGCGGTGCTTGGCATGCTCGGACCGTTCTCGATCGACACCTACCTGCCGGCCTTTTCCGGCATTGCGGGCACGCTCAATGCCACGCCGGTGCAAATGCAGCAAACGCTGTCGGCCTACCTGTTCGGCTTCGCCTTCATGAGCCTGTTCCATGGCGCGCTGTCCGACAGCCTGGGCCGGCGGCCGGTGGTGCTGTGGGGGCTGGCTGCCTTCACGTTCGCCTCCCTGGGTTGCGCCCTGTCGCAAAGCATCGGCCAGCTGGTGTTTTTCCGGGCCATGCAGGGCCTGTCCACCGGCGCCGGCATTGTGGTGGCGCGCGCGGTGGTGCGCGACATGTTTGCACCCAGCCAGGCGCAGCGCGTGATGAGCCAGATCACCATCTTTTTCGGCATAGCCCCGGCGATTGCGCCCATGATCGGTGGTTGGCTGTATGTGCACCTGGGCTGGCACAGCATCTTCTGGTTTTTGACAGCACTGGGGGTGGTGCTGTGGTTGGCCAATTACCGCTTGCTGCCCGAGACCCTGCACCTCTCGCACCGCCAGCCGCTGCGGGTCAGCAACCTGCTGCAGGGCTACTGGCAGCTCGGTCTGGACCCGCGGTTTTTGTTGCTGGCGCTGGCCAGCGGCGTGCCCTTCAACGGCATGTTTTTGTACGTGCTGTCGGCCCCAGCGTTTCTGGGTGACATCCTGGGGCTGTCGCCCACGCAGTTTTTTTGGTTCTTCGTGCTCAACATCAGCGGCATCATGCTCGGCGCCTGGGTCAGCGGCCGCATGGCGGGCAAGCTGCCGCCCAAGCAACAGATCCGCTACGGCTTTGTGGTGATGCTGCTGAGCGCCGTGGTCAACCTGGGTGCCAACCTGCTGTTTGCACCCCACGCCGCCTGGGCGCTGATACCGCTGGCCGTGTTCGCCTTTGGCTGGGCGATGATGGTGCCGGTGGTGACTCTGCTGGTGCTGGACCTGCACCCCGAGCGGCGCGGCATGGCCTCGTCGCTGCAGTCCTTCATTGGTGCCACTGCCAACGGCGTGGTAGCCGGGCTGATCGCGCCGCTGGTCATGCATTCCGCAGTGGCGCTGGCCATCGCCTCGCTGCTCATGCTGGGCCTGGGCCTTCAGGCCTGGCTCTGGGCGCACCGGCGCTGGCCCGACATCGGCCGCAGCGTGGCACACGCCGAGCACTGATTCGGCACCTCGCAGGTCAAAGTCTTGGAAATTGCTATTACATTTATAGCAATAGAAACAGCACCGACAAGGGCTACAGGCTAATTTGACCCAAAGCGAGCCCAACACGCGGTCAGAGCCGGGTGGCGGGGCGTTCGGCGCAGCGGCATCAAGAAGGAGCCCGCAGGGCGGGTGACAGCCGCGGAGCCGAATGCTGCGCCGGCCTGATCACCCAAAGGGGCCATGGATCCCTGTTTGCACGGGGATGACGGATCTAATGC
>JBEGOC010000122.1:0-8343 GCA_041182225.1 Pseudomonadota bacterium
TGCGGCCGATCGAAGGCCCGGCCTGGGCCTACCGCTACCGGGCGCGCCTGTCGGTCCGTCATGTGCGCAAGAAGGGCACGGTGCTGGTGGGTTTTCATGAGCGCAAAAGCAGCTATGTGGCCGACATCAAGGCGTGCCATGTGTTGCCGGTCCATGTCAGCGCCCTGCTGGTACCCCTGCGGCAACTGATTGGCTCGCTCGACGCCATAGAGACCTGTCCGCAAATTGAGTTGGCGTGTGGCGACGAGGTCACAGCCTTGGTGCTGCGCCACCTGGAGCCCCTGAGCCAGGACGATCTGCTGCGGCTGCGCCAGTTTGCCGCCCGCCACCCCGGCCTGCAGTGGTGGTTGCAGCCCAAAGGGCCGGATACCGCGCATCTGCTCGACGAGGGTGGACCGGAACTGAGCTACGGCTTGCCCGAGTTCGGGTTGTCCATGCCCTTCAAACCGACCGATTTCACCCAGGTCAACCCCTACATCAACCGCGTGCTGGTGTCACGGGCACTGCGCTTGCTGGAGGCCCAGCGGCACGAACGCGTGATCGACTGGTTTTGCGGCTTGGGCAACTTCACGCTGCCGATTGCAACCCAGGCCGCGGCGGTGTTGGGCGTGGAAGGCAGCGAGACACTGGTCGCCAGATCCCGCCAAAATTTGATACGAAATCAGGCTGAAAGCCACGCCAGTAGGACATTTTGTACTACTGAATTCATAGCAAGAAATCTGTTCGAGATGACACCCGAGATGCTGCTGCGTGACGGCCGGGCTGACAAGTGGTTGATCGATCCCCCGCGGGAAGGCGCCTTTGCACTGATCAAGGCGCTGGTGGACCTGATTCGGCCGGCAGCGGAGGGGGCGAGTGGTCTGAAGCCGGTCCTGGGGGGCTGGCAGCCGCCTGAGCGGATTGTGTACGTGAGTTGCAACCCGGCCACTCTGGCCCGCGACGCCGGCTTGCTGGTGCATGAAGGGGCTTACCGTTGCACGGCGGCGGGGGTGATCAACATGTTCTCCCACACCGCACACGTGGAAAGCCTGGCCGTGTTTGAGCGCCAGCGCTGAGGCCTGGCGCACGCTCGCTTCCCTATTCTTTGGGGCGCGCTGGTTTTTCAGGTGTTTTGGCTGCGGTTTTGGCGGCTGGCTTTTCGTCAGGGTCCGGCTTTTTGCCGCCCGATTTGGCAGCGGACTCGGCCACCGGTTTGTCCTTGGCCGCAGCCTTGTCGGTCCTGTCCCTGGCTGAGTTCTTGGGCTTCACATCAGGCAGAATTTCTTCAACCGGCTCGGTCTTGACCGGCGTTGCGCGCACCCCTTCGATCTTGTTCTCGCGCATGTACTCGTCCATCTCCTTCCAGCCGGAAAACACGGCGGCTTTGGAGGCTTCCTCGTTGTTCGCGTAGCAGTCTTCGATACTGCGCAGGCCGTGCCGGCAGGCACCGCCAATGGCCTTGGCCTCGGCTTCGCGCTGGGCGATGCGGGGGTCTGGCCCCATGCCGGGGATGTCGCAGCCGGCCAGCAGCAGGGCGATCAGGGGAAAAAACAGGCGCAGGGTCATGGATGGAGGTACCGCAATAAGTGACATATCGGCAGATGACGCGCCGCATTGAGGATGGCACGCCCTGTGGCCAAAAAAAAGACCCTTTCGGGTCTTTTTCCGGGCATGTCCGCCGGCAGCGTTCAGTCCCGCTCGCCGCCAAAGATGCCCAGCAGTGCCAGCAGGCTCTGAAAGACATTGACGATGTCAAGGTAGAGGGCCAGGGTGGCGCTGATGTAGTTGGTTTCACCCCCGTCGACGATGCGCTTGAGGTCATACAGCATGTAGGCGCTGAAAATGCCAATCGCCGCCACCGACATGGCCATCATGCCGGCGGTGGAGCCCACAAAGATGTTGATGACACCGCCGACCATCAGCGCAATCGCACCGACAAACAGCCATTTGCCCATGCCCGAAAGGTCGCGTTTGATCACGCTCGACAGGCTGGCCATCACAAAAAACACGCCGGCGGTACCGCCGAAAGCGGTCATGACCAGTTCGGAGCCGTTCTTGAAACCCAGCACCATGGCAATCATGCGCGACAGCATCAGGCCCATGAAGAACGTGAAGCCGAGCAGTACCGGAACGCCGGCTGCCGAATTCTTGGTTTTTTCGATCGCGTAGATGAAGCCGAAGGCACCGGCCAGAAACACGACCAGACCCAGGCCGCCGCTGAGCGATTGCGCCAGCCCCATGGCCACACCCAGCCATGCCCCCAGCACCGTGGGCACCAGGCTCAGGGCCAGCAGCCAATAGGTATTGCGCAATACCTTGTTGCGCTCTGCGGCAGTGGCAAGACCTGTGTAGCCCTGCTCGAAAGTTTGAACGTTATCAACCATGGTCATGCTCTCCTACAAAGCCAGCAAAACGCCGGCAAGGCGGATTTTAGGCCCAATCGCCGGTGTTGGCACAAGGCGCCGAACTGGCGCCGGCGGTGCTCAGCCCGCGGTATGCTCGCAGGCTCCTCAAACCCTGGTATTTCACATGAAAAACAAACTGACCCTTGAATTCCTCGACGTCAAAGGCATGGCGGCGGCGGCCGAAAAAGAAGCACTTCAGAACCAATGGGCCGTCACGATTGCGATTGTGGATGAGGGCGGTCACCTGCTGTGGTTGCAGCGGCTCGATGGCGCCGCCCCGGTGTCGGCCCACATTGCGCCGGCCAAAGCCCACACTGCAGCCCTGGGTCGGCGTGAAACCAGGATTTACGAAGAGATGGTCAACGGCGGTCGGTCGTCGTTCTTGAGCGCACCCGAGATCAAGGGCCTGCTCGAAGGCGGCGTTCCCATCATGAAAGACGGCCAATGCCTTGGCGCAGTCGGCGTCAGCGGCGTGAAATCGGCCGAAGACGCCCAGATCGCCCGCGCGGCGATCGCCTTCCTGGGCAGCTCAGTCTAGGGCGAAGGTGATCGGCGCCGTGAACCACATGGTTTCCGGCACGCCCCCGCGCCGTCCGGGCAGGTAGCGCCAACGCATCGCGGCGGCCAATGCCGCCTGGTCGAGCCGCTCAAAGCCGCTGGATTGCTTGAGTTCGGCTTTAAGCGCCACACCGTCGGTTCCGATCAGGACCCGAACCAGGACCTGGCCCTGCTCACCCAGACGCTTGCTCAAAGGCGGGTAGGGCGGCTTGGGGTTGTGCAGGTAGTCCGCCTGGCTGGACGGCAACTCGATGTGATTGGCCGGCGTGGGCTCCGGGCTTGCGCCCGTGCTCGCGACCACCGGCGCGCCAGCTGCCCCGGCAACCGCCCGGGACGGTGCTGCTGTGTGCTGGGCTGCCGGTGGAGCCGGCGTTGTGCCTGCAGGCAGTGATGTTGCCGCCGGGAGCATGGCGGGTGACGGTAAAGGGCCAGGTGCAGGTGCAGGTGCTGGTGTAGGTGCAGGTGCAGGTGCAGGTGCAGGTGGAGCAGGCAGCGCGGGCCGGGCCGCAGGTGTCAGCGCTTCAGGCGTCGCGGTGGGAGCGTCCAAGCTGCGGGGCAAGGCCTGCGGGTCAGGTCGGGGTCTGGTCCGGGTTACCGCATTGGCCGGGGCCGGCCATGGTGCGGGCAGCGCGGGGGGCGGGTCCTCCGGCAGGGTGACCAAGGCCGCTGTCAGCACCCGCTTGGGGTGGTTTGCGGCCGGGTCAATTTGCCACAGGGCCAGCACCAACAGGTGGCACGCGGTCACCAGGCTGGCGACCAGGAGCGCACGACGCATGCCAATCACGGTCTGCCTGTAGTCAGCCACCTACCGCCGTCGCTCAGTAATTCAGCCGTTCAGGCCGGATTTCTTGCAGGATGGTGGTGGCGATCTCTTCGATGGACTTGGTGGTGGAGGACAGCCAGCGGATGCCGCTGCGTCGCATCATGGCCTCGGCCTCATGGACTTCCATGCGGCAATTGTCCAGTGACGCGTAGCGCGAGTTCGGGCGGCGTTCATGGCGGATTTCACTCAGCCGCTCCGGCTGGATGGTCAGGCCGAACAGCTTGGGCAGGTGCGGCTTGAGCGCCGGGGGCAGGTGCCGGCGCTCAAAGTCTTCCGGGATCAGCGGGTAGTTGGAGGCCTTGAGGCCGTATTGCATGGCCAGGTAGAGCGAGGTGGGTGTTTTGCCGCTGCGGCTGACGCCCACCAGAATCACATCGGACTGCTCCAGATCGACATTGGACTGGCCGTCGTCGTGGGCCAGTGAAAAATTGATGGCCTCGATCCGTGACTGGTAGGCTTTGCTCTTGCTCGCATCACTGAAGCGCCCGATGCGGTGGTTGGACTTCACCTGCAGCTCGGTTTCCAGCGGATGGACAAAGGTGCTGAACATGTCCATCATCAGGCCTTGGCAGCCGTCCCGGATCACCTTGAGCACCTCCACATTGACCAGCGTGGTGAAGACCACCGGCTTTTTGCCGTCGACCACGCCGGCGTGGTTGATTTGCCGCACCGCCTGATGGGCTTTGTCGACCGAATCGACGAAGGGCAGGCGTACGTGGCGAAACTGGGTTTCAAACTGCGCCAGGATGGCGTTGCCAAAGGTCTCGGCAGTGATGCCTGTGCCGTCAGAAATGAAAAATACCGTACGGTTGGACATGGTGAAAATCGGCTGGTTGGGTGGGTCAGGGCCCTGACGCAACGGCCCTGATTGTCCTCTGCTTCGGCGCCTACAATCCGGTCAACCCACCCCGATTTCCGCATGCACCGCCCTGACCGCCCCGCACACCGCTCCCGTCAGGCCTCCGGCATGGCCCCAGCTAGCGCACCAGAAGCGCTGCCGCTGCGGGGCGCACCGCTTTCAACTTCTGGAGTTTTTCAATGTCTGCACTTTTCAGCCCGACCGCCCTGGTCGTTCCGTTTGAGAATCTGAGGATGGCCGACGTCGAGGCGGTCGGTGGCAAAAATGCCAGTCTCGGCGAAATGATTTCCCAGCTGCCAGCGGGCGTCAAGGTGCCGACCGGTTTTGCCACCACGGCCCACGCCTTCCGCGAGTTTTTGGCCTTTGCCGACCTGGACGGCCGCATCAACCGCCTGCTGGCCGGGTTGGATACCGACGATGTCCGGGCCTTGGCGCAGGTTGGCG
Organism: Pseudomonadota bacterium; assembly: GCA_041182225.1. Taxonomy (GTDB): domain Bacteria; phylum Pseudomonadota; class Gammaproteobacteria; order Burkholderiales; family Burkholderiaceae_C; genus Rhodoferax. The sequence goes on from JBEGOC010000122.1 coordinate 5,069, forward strand.
CTGAGATTCGGGCCATGGTGGAGGCGCAGCCTTTTCCGGCTGACCTTGAAGCAGCGATCCGGGCGGCTTTTCTGGCCCTGAGCGGGGCCGCTACCGGCGCCTCGTTCGCGGTGCGGTCCTCGGCCACGGCGGAAGACTTGCCTGACGCCTCGTTTGCCGGCCAGCAGGAAACGTTTTTGAACGTGACCGGGATTGACGACATCCTGCACAAAATCCGCGAGGTGTTTGCCTCGCTCTACAACGACAGGGCCATCAGCTACCGGGTGCACAAGGGCTTCGCGCACCAGCATGTGGCCTTGAGTGCTGGCATCCAGCGCATGGTCCGTTCCGACCTGGGCGCGGCCGGGGTCATGTTCACCATTGACACCGAGTCCGGTTTTTCCGATGTGGTCTTCATCACCTCCAGCTACGGGCTGGGTGAAACGGTGGTGCAGGGCGCCGTCAATCCGGACGAGTTTTATGTGCACAAGCCGATGCTGCGGGCCGGCAAACGGGCGCTGATCCGCCGCAGCCTGGGCTCCAAGTTGATCCAGATGCAGTTTGCCTCGCCGGCTGAGAAGGCCCTGAGCGGCAAACTGGTCAAGACGGTCGATGTACCCACCGAGATGCGCAACCGCTATTCGCTCAGTGACAGCGACGTGGAAGCGCTGGCAGCACAGGCGCTGGTGATCGAGCAGCACTACGGTCGCCCGATGGACATCGAGTGGGGCAAGGACGGTATCGACGGCGAGCTCTACATCCTGCAAGCCCGGCCCGAGACCGTCAAGAGCCAGGCGGCCGGCAAGGCCGAATACCGCTACAAGCTCAAGGGCAAGGGCGCGGTGATCGTGGAAGGCCGGGCCATCGGCCAGAAGATCGGCACCGGGCCGGTGCGGGTCATCCACAACATTGCCGACATGGAGCAGGTGCAGGCGGGCGATGTGCTGGTGACCGACATGACCGACCCCAATTGGGAGCCAGTCATGAAGCGCGCCGCGGCGATTGTCACCAACCGGGGCGGGCGCACCTGCCATGCCGCCATCATTGCCCGGGAGCTGGGCATTCCGGCGGTGGTTGGCTGTGGCCATGCCAGCGAGGTGCTCAAGACAGGCATGTTGGTGACGGTGAGCTGCGCCGAGGGCGACACCGGTTTCATTTACGACGGCCTGCTCGAAACCGAGGTGTCGGAGGTGCAGCGCGGCGAGATGCCCGACGTCGGCGTCAAGATCATGATGAATGTCGGCAACCCGCAGCTGGCTTTTGAGTTTTGCCAGTTGCCCAACGCCGGCGTTGGTCTGGCGCGGCTGGAGTTCATCATCAACAACAACATCGGCGTGCACCCCAAGGCGATCCTGGATTACCCGAACATTGATGCCGACCTCAAAAAAGCGGTTGAGTCGGTGGCCCGGGGCCACGCCTCGCCGCGCGCCTTCTACGTGGATCGGGTGGCGGAAGGCGTGGCCACCATTGCCGCTGCCTTCTGGCCCAAGCCGGTGATCGTGCGCCTGTCGGACTTCAAGAGCAACGAGTACCGCAAGCTGATTGGCGGCAGCCGCTATGAGCCGGAAGAAGAGAACCCGATGCTGGGTTTTCGCGGCGCGGCGCGGTACGTCAGTGCGGAATTCGGCGAAGCCTTCGCCATGGAGTGCGAGGCCCTGAAGCGGGTGCGTCAGGACATGGGTCTGACCAATGTGCAGGTGATGGTGCCCTTTGTCCGCACGCTGGAGCAGGCGCGTCGGGTCACCGAGTTGCTGGCGGCACACGGCCTGAGGCGCGGTGAGCACGGGCTGCAACTGATCATGATGTGCGAGATCCCGAGCAATGCCATCCTGGCGACCGAATTTCTGGGCTATTTTGACGGTTTCTCCATTGGCTCCAACGACCTGACGCAACTGACCCTGGGCCTGGACCGAGATTCCGGCCTGGCCCTGCTGGCGGCTGACTTTGACGAGCGTGACCCGGCCGTGACCGCGCTGATCACCCTGGCGATCAAGGCCTGCCAGGCGCAGGGCAAGTACATCGGCATTTGCGGTCAGGGCCCCAGTGACCACCCGGATTTTGCCGAATGGCTGCTTGAGGCTGGTATTTCTTCCATTTCCCTCAACCCGGACTCGGTTGTGGCGACCTGGCAGCAGCTGGCGATGCGCTAGAAACACCTATGGCGCGAGCGGGCGAACGCGCCTGCGTTCAGCTCTGCGCTCAAGCTCAGCGGCTCGGACTTGTGGTTTGGCATTCAATCGGTGTCTGCCGGGGTATTTGGCGTTTTCGCCGGAGTGGCCGTGCTCCTGCTGCTGACGCTGTTGTCCTGACGTTCGCGTGGCATATAATCTCTGGCTTCGCCTTTCCACACCCCAAGTCGACGCTGGGGGTGGATTATTCGCCCGACTTGGGGCTTTCCATAAGGAGTATCAATGCGTCACTACGAGATTATTCTCATGATCCACCCGGATCAGAGCGAGCAGGTTCCGGCCATGCTCGAACGTTACAAAGGCATGATCACCGCAGGTGGCGGTAAAGTGCATCGGGTCGAAGACTGGGGACGCCGCCAATTGGTCTACATGATCAACAAACTGGCCAAGGCCCATTATTTGTGCGTCAACATCGAGGCAGACCAGGCTGTCATGGCGGAGCTGGAACATGCGTTCAAGTTCAACGATGCCGTGTTGCGCCACCTGACCGTGTTGCGGAAGAAGGCCGATACCGGCCCGTCCGCCATGATGCGCACGGTCGAGCGCGAGGACGCCCGCAAGACCCAGCAGGCCGAGTACCAGGCCTGACACCCGGTTGTCAGAGCAGCGTGAAACCCCGGTAGCCAACCAGCTCCTGCTGACGGCCAGTGTGGTGGCGCTTGATGCGTTGCGCTATACGCCAGCGGGTCTGCCGGCTCTCAATGTCAGATTGGAACATGTGTCCAGTGTGACCGAGGCAGGGCAAACCAGAGCCGTCAAGGCAGCCATCAAGGCGGTGGCGTTTGGAGCGGTCGCGGAGCGTCTTGCAGGGCAAGCAGTCGGCAGCGCTTGGTGTTTCAGTGGTTTTTTGGCCACCCCGCTCAATGGCAAACACGTGGTGTTTCATCTTCAAGACTTTAGCTAGATCAACGCAATATTCAAGGAGCCCCTCATGGCTGGACCTAAACGTTTCAATAACAAAGACAAGCGCCCCAAGCGCCCCGCACAAAACCTGCTGTTCAAGCGCAAGCGCTTTTGCCGCTTCACGGTGACTGGCGTCGAAGAGATCGACTACAAGGACATCGACACCCTGCGCGATTTCATCGCCGAAAACGGCAAGATCATCCC
>JBEGOC010000123.1:0-4682 GCA_041182225.1 Pseudomonadota bacterium
CGGCGGCACCCACATCGGCGAAACCGACCTGGCGCGAGATCACCTTGGCCGCGGTGACCGGCTCGAAGCGGCGCGCGGTTTCGTGCATCAGGCAGGGGTAGATCGGCGCGCAGCCCAGGCCCAGCAGCACCAGACCAGTCAGCGACAGCGGCGCCGGCAGTGCGTTGCTGCTGAACAGCACCGCCCCGAGGCTGGCCACCGCGATGCCCAGGCGCACCAGTTGTCGGTTGCCCAATTGCAGGGTCAGCAGGCCGGTGGCAAAGCGGCCGACCATGATGGCGCCGAAAAAGCAGGACATCCACAGTGCCGCAGTCTTGGCATCCAGGCCGCGCCCGTCCACCAGCAGGCTGCCGGCCCACAGCCCGGTGCTGATTTCCACCGCCGCGTAGGCCAGGTACAGTGTCGGCGCCAGCCACAGCGCCAGCGTGGGCGCCGGCCCCTTGGGGCTGAAATGGGTCGCAGCGCCAGATTCCACCGCCTGCGCCTGATGCCGCTGCCACAGCGGCAGCACCAGCAGGAACAGCAGCACCAGCACCAGCTGCACGCCGCCGATCCACAGATAACCCTGGCGCCAGCCCGTGGCGCCGGTCAGGGCCGAGGCCATGATGATCGGACCCAGCGTGGCGCCAACGCCCCAACAGCCGTGCAGCCAGTTCATGTGCCGGGCGCTGTAGTGCGCCGCCACAAACTGGTTCAGGCGGGCATCGACCGCACCCGCGCCCAGCCCGAGCGGCACCGCCAGCAGCAAAATCAGCGGGAACGACGGACTCAGCGCAAAGCCGAGCAGGGCCAGCCCGGTCAGCAGGCCACTCACGCTCACCACCGGCCCGGTGCCCCAGCGCGCCAGCACCCGGCCACCGACAAAGCTCGACAACGCCGAGCCCACCGTCAGCACCAGCGTGATCAGACCGGCCGAGGCCAGCTCTTGCCCCAGGCTGGCCCGCATAGTGGGCCAGGCCACGCCCAGCACGCTGTCGGGCAGACCCAGGCTGATGAAGGCGAGGTAGATGGTGCCGAGCAGCACAGCGTGGCTCACAGCCGATTCCTTATTCGATCGAAATAGCTATAAAAATAATAGCTAACTAACCAAGTGGGGCATGGGCTAGAGGCCGATTTCATCAATATTTCATGACGACCAACCTGGTCTGGGTGAACTCCAGCATGCCGTGTTTGCCGTCATCACCGCCGAGGCCGGAGCGCTTCCAGCCGGCGTGGTAGCCCTGATAGGGATCGGCCGGGGTGCGGTTGATGTAGAGCTCGCCGGCCTCGATCTCGTTGCTGGCCTGCATGATCTGCTGGTAGTTGCTGGAGTAGATCACCGAGGCCAGGCCGAACTGGTGGTCGTTGGCCAGTGCCAGCGCGTGGTCGATGTCGCGGTAGGGCAGCACACACAGCACCGGGCCGAACACCTCGTCTTGCACGATCTCCATGTCCTGGCGCACCTGGGTCAGCAGGGTGGCGGGGTAGAAGTAGCCAGGGCCGTTGGGCAGCACGCCGCCGCAATCCAGTTGGGCACCTTGTGCCACCGCCCGCTGCACCATGGCATGGATGTCAGCCCGCGCTTGGGCGCTGATCAGTGGGCCCATGTGCTGCGGGTGCTGGGCGCGGTCGCCGATCTGCCGTGCCGCCAGCAGCTGCCGGAGCTTGGCCACCAGTGCATCGTGCACGGTGTCCTGGACGTAGACCCGCTCCACCGCCGTGCACAACTGCCCGCAGTTGGTGGTTTTGGAGCGCACGATGTCGCTGGCGGCCTGGTCCAGATCGGCGTCGGCCGCCACGATGGCCGGGGTTTTGCCGCCGAGTTCGAGCGACACCTTGGCGATGTTGGTCTTGGCGTAGTCCAGCACGCGCCGGCCGGCGTTCAGCCCGCCGGTCAGGGTGATCATGGCCACCTTGGGGTGGGTGCACATGGCCTGGGCCTGCTCGTGGCCCATGGCCATGATGTTGACCACGCCCGGCGGCAGGCCGGCGTCCAGCACCGCCTGGGCGATCTCAAAGGCCGAGCAGGGGGTGTTGTTGCTGGGCCGCACCACCACGGTGTTGCCGGCAATCAGCGCCGGCGCGATCTTGCGCAGCAGGGTGTAGACCGGGTAGTTGAACGGGATCAGGCAGGCCACCACGCCCATGGGCTCGCGGTGCAGCATCAGGTTCTCGCGCGCCGAGTCGCTGGGGATGATCTCACCCTCAATGCGGCGCGCCCACTCGGCGTGGTAGCGCGTGACTTCGGCCGCGTACACCGCTTCATCGGTCGCGTCCTGCAGGCTTTTGCCGGTCTCCTGGGCCAGCGCCTGCCCAATCTGCGCACTTCGCGCCAGCAGGGCGTCGGCCAGCTTGTGCAGGTGGGTGCCCCGCGCCACGCTCGTCAGCTTGCGCCAGCTGCGTTGGGCGGCAGCCGCCTGGTCGCAGGCCTGCAGCACCTGCGCCGTGCTGGCGGCGCTGACCGTGGCGAACTGCGCCTCGGTGGCCGGGTTGTCCACGCCAAACGTGGCGCCGTCCTCGGCGGCCAACCACTGGTTACCGATGAGGTTCAGGTAAGCGGCCATGTCAGAAGTAGCCCAGCGGGTGCTGCGCCATGCTCAGGTGCAGGCCCTTCTCGTGGTAGGGGTGGGCCAGCACCACGTCTTCGTTCAACTCCACCCCCAATCCTGGCGCTTTGCTGGGGATGACATAGCCGTCTTCCCACTGGATTTTGGTCTTGAGCAGTTTGGCGTGGAAGCCGCCGAGCTGCTGGATGCTTTCCAGAATCAGGAAGTTGGGGATGCAGGCCGCCAGCTGGATGTTGGCCGCTGCCTCGATCGGGCCGCAGTACAGGTGCGGCGCGACTTGCGCGTAATGCGCCTCGGCCATGCCGGCAATCTTTTTGCACTCCAGAATGCCGCCCACCCGGCCCAGCGCCGGCTGCAGAATGCTGGCCGCACCGGTTTCCAGCACCCGGGCAAACTCGTACTTGGTGCACAGCCGCTCGCCGGTGGCAATCGGGATACTGGTGTGGCGCGCCACCTCGGCCATCATCTCTGGCCGCTCGGGCGGGGTGGGTTCCTCAAACCACAGCGGGTCGTATTTTTCCAGCCGGCGCGCCATGCGCTTGGCGCCCGACACGGTGTACTGGCCGTGGGTGCCGAACAGGATGTCGGCCTTGTCGCCCACCGCCTCGCGGATCAGCTTGCAAAAGCGCTCCGACATGTCCATGCGCTCCAGCGTGGGTTGGCGCGGGTCAAACACCGAATAACCGCCCACCGGATCAAATTTGATCGCCGTAAACCCTTGCTGCACATAGACGGCCGCCCGTTCTGCCGAGCGCACCGGGTCGCCGTAAAAGGAGTCGTCCTCGGTCTCGTCCGGGTAGAGGTAGGTGTAGCTGCGCAGGCGCGGGTTGACCAGGCCGCCGAGCAGGCTGTACACCGGGCGGTCCAGCGCCTTGCCGGTGATGTCCCAGCAGGCCATCTCCAGCGCGCTGAGCACGCCCATCAGCGAAATGTCAGGCCGCAGCGAAAAGCCTTCACCGTAGGCGCGGCGCCACAGGGTTTCGGTCTGCATCGGGTCTTCGCCGGCAAACACCCGCGCGAACAAGTCTTCGGCCATGGCCGCAATGACGTGGGGGCTGAAGGTCGCGGCATAGGCTTCGCCCACGCCCTCGATGCCGCAGGCGGTGCGGATTTTGACGAACACAAAGTACTTGCCGCCAAAGCCGGGCGGCGGGTTGCCGACCACATAGGTTTTGATCGATTCGAGTTTCACGGTGTGCTTCCTTTTTGGGGGTTGGACAATTCAGCGCGTGGCGCGCAGGATGGCATCGGCGCCCTTGTGGGCGACCATGGTGGTGGGCGCATGGGTGTTGCCCGAGGTGACTGTGGGGAACACCGAGGCGTCCACCACGTACAGCCGGTCCAGGCCATGCACCTTGAGCTGCGGGTCCACCACCGAGGTTGCGGGGTCGGGGCCCATCATGCAGGTGCCCACCGGGTGGTAGCAGGTGCTGGCGCGGGCACGGAAATCGGCCAGCATGGCGGCATCGTCCATCGCATCCAGCGCCGGCGCAATGGCCTCCTGGATCAGGCCGCGCAGTGCGGGCGTCTGGCTCAGGCGCCGGACCAGCTGGGCGCCCAGCAGCGCCACGCGCGCGTCATCCGGGTGGCCCAGGTAGTTGGGCTGGATCAGTGGCGCCACCTGCACATCCGCGCTGGCCAGGTCAATGCGGCCCCGGCTCAGGGGCCGGCAGGGCTGAAAACACAGGATGAAGCCGGCAAACTTGTCGGGCACGATCTGGGTGCCGGTGTCGGACTGCGCCAGGGTGTAGGTGATCGGGTTGCAGTACAGCTGCAGGTCCGGGCGCCCGGCGTTCGGGTGCGAGCGGACAAAGCCACCGCACTGGTTGACGCTGATGCTCAGCGGCCCACCCAATGTGGTGACGTACTGCAGCCCCACCCGCAACTTGCCCAGCCAGCTGCTGAGCACATTGTTCAGCGTGGGCTGGGTGGCCTTGTAGTAGTAGCTCATGGCCAGGTGGTCTTGCAGGTTGCCGCCCACCGCCGGGTTGGCATGCAGCACCGGGATGCCGTGGCGCTGCAGCAGCTCGGCCGGCCCCACGCCGGAGAGTTGCAGCAGTTGCGGGCTTTGCACCGCGCCGGCACTCAGCACCACGGCGCGCCGCGCGCGGGCCTGGCGCTCCATGCCGCCCTGGC
>JBEGOC010000124.1:0-4853 GCA_041182225.1 Pseudomonadota bacterium
GTTTTCAGGAAGGCCTGCAGGTACTCGCCGCGGAACTCCAGCCGGGGCTGCAGCTGGCCGGCGCGGTCCGCGCCGGGTTCGCGCAGCACACGGGCGTCGCCAAACAGCTCCAACTCGGACGCATCGCCATTGACCAGCGCGCGCCGGGCCGTGGCCGTGGTGAGCAGGCCGGCCGCGTCGTAGGAGCGGATGCGCACGCTGTCAATCTCCAGCGTATCGGTATCCGGAAAGTGGCGCGCTTCGGCCCCCAACACCTCGGAGGTGAGTTTGCCCTGGCCGTCAAAGCTGCGCACCGAAAACTGCTGCATCTGGTAATCGGGTTCGTGCCGCTCGGGTCCGCGCGGCACAGTCACGCCGGGCTGGGGCGTGTTGCGCACCAGCCAATAACTGCCCAAGGCTAACACGCCCATCAGCAACACCGGCAGGTACAGCGACAGGCGTTCCGCCAGCCGGCGCAGGCGCAGCCTCATGCCACACTCTCGCGCAGCAGGCCGGCGTACTGGCCGCTGGCCACCAGCAGCAGATCGCACAGTTCGCGCACGGCGCCGGCGCCACCGGCGGCCTGGGTCACATGGTGCGCCAGCGAGCGCACCTCCAGATGGGCGTTGGGTGGGGCGCAGGCAAAAGCGGCACATTGCATCAGTGGCAGGTCGGGCCAGTCGTCGCCCATGGCCGCCGCCTGTTGCCAGCCCAGACCCAGCGTGGCCAGCATCTGCTCCGCCGCCGGGCGTTTGTGCTCGGTGCCCAAGTGAACATGCGTGACGCCCAACGCCTGCAGACGCCGACGCAGCGGCTTGGAGTCGCGCCCGCTGATCACGGCCGGCGTGATGCCGCCACGCAGCAGCAGTTTGAGGCCGTGCCCGTCCAGGGTGTGGAAGCGTTTGAGGGTCTCGCCGGCTTCGGTGTAGTGCAGGCCGCCGTCGGTCAGCACGCCGTCCACATCAAAAAACACCACGCGGATGCCCTGCGCCTGCAGCAGCAGCTCGGGGGCAAAGTTCAGCGCCGGCTGCAGCATCAGATCACCTTGGCCCGCATCAGGTCGTTGCTGTTGAGCGCGCCACACAACCGGCCTTGGCCATCGAGCACCAGCACGCTGGTGATGCGACGCAACTCCATCAATTCAGCCGCCTCCACCGCCAGCGCATCATGGGCGATGGTGACGGGGCTGGGGTGCATCACGCTGGCCGCCGTCAGCGTGCGCAGGTCGCGGCCCTGCTCGACCAGCCGGCGCAGGTCGCCATCGGTGAAGATGCCCAGCACCCGGCCGTCCGCGTCCACCACGGCGGTGGCGCCCAGGCCCTTGGCGCTCATCTCGCGCATCAAGGCACTGAAGCTGGCGTCCGGCCCGACGCTCGGGACGGCGGCGCCAGAGCGCATCACATCACTGACATGGGTCAGCAGTTTGCGCCCCAGGGCACCGCCCGGGTGTGAACGGGCAAAGTCCTGGGCCTTGAAGCCGCGTGCATCGAGCAGCGCCACCGCCAGCGCGTCGCCCAGCGCCAGCTGCGCCGTGGTGCTGGCGGTGGGGGCCAGGTTGAGCGGGCAGGCCTCCTTGGCCACCGCGCAGTCCAGAAACACATCGGCATGCCGCGCCAGCGTGGAATCAGCCCGGCCGGTCATGGCTACCAGCGGCACGCCCAGGCGCTTGAGCACCGGCAGAATGGCGGTGAGTTCCTGCGATTCGCCGCTGTTGGAGACGGCCAGCACCAGATCGGCGCCGGTGATCATGCCCAGGTCGCCATGGCTGGCCTCGGCCGGATGCACAAACAGGGCCGGGGTGCCGGTGGAGGCCAGGGTGGCGGCGATTTTGCGGCCGATGTGGCCGCTCTTGCCCATGCCCATGACCACCACCCGGCCCGGCAGGGCCAGCATGCGCGCAACCGCCCGGGCAAAGTCCGATCCGAGCCGCTGTTGCAGCGCCAGCACCGCAGCGGCCTCAATGGCCAGGGTCTCCTGGGCCAGCAGAATAGCGCGCTCGGCAGCAAAACCGGGGGACAGGGCAGGGGCGGCGGGCATCGCTGCATTTTACGGTTGGGGTCGGCTGCCGCAGGCTGCTGCTGTGGGCGCCTTGTTAGTATGGCGGCATGAGCCCGCTAGAACTCACGCTGTTGTACCTGCTGGCCGCCGTGCTGGGGGTGGTGGCCTGCCGTTCGCTCAAGCTGCCGCCGATGCTGGGTTATCTGGTGGTCGGGGTGCTGATCGGGCCCAACGCGCTGGCGCTGGCCAAGAACTCCGACGGGGTGCGCCACCTGGGTGAGTTTGGCGTGGTGTTCCTGATGTTTGTGATCGGGCTGGAATTCAACCTGCCCAAGCTGCGCGCCATGCGCCGCCATGTGTTCGGGCTGGGCCTGCTCCAGGTGCTGCTGACCATGCTGGCCGCCACCGCTGTGCTGCTCGGTCTGGCCTGGCTGGCGCCGGGCCTGTGGGGCATGGGTTGGCAAACTGCGCTGGCCCTGTCGGGCGCGCTGGCCATGAGCAGTACCGCCATCATCGTCAAGCTGATGACCGAACAGCTGGAGCTGGAGTCGGAGCACGGCAAACGCGTGATGGGCGTGCTGCTGTTCCAGGACCTGGCGGTGGTGCCGTTGCTGGTGCTGATTCCGGCCCTGTCTGCGCCGGGCGAACAACTGGCCGCCACCCTGCTGCTGGCCGGCCTCAAAGCCGTGCTGCTGATCACCCTGCTGCTGGTGGGCGGGCAGCGGCTGATGCGCTGGTGGCTGACGCTGGTGGCGCGGCGCCAGAGTGAGGAGCTGTTTGTACTCAACCTGCTGCTGGTGACCCTGGGCCTGGCCTGGCTGACCGAGCTGGCAGGCCTGAGCCTGGCACTGGGCGCCTTCATTGCCGGCATGCTGATTTCGGAGACCGAGTACAAGCACCACGTGGAAACCGACATCCGGCCCTTCCATGACGTGCTGCTGGGCCTGTTTTTCATCAGCATCGGCATGTTGCTGGACTGGCGCCTGGTGCTGGAGCGCTGGCCGCTGGTCCTGCTGCTGGTGACGCTGCCGGTGCTGTTCAAGGCGGCGCTGGTGACGCTGCTGGCGCGCGGCCTGGGCGCCACGCAGGGCGTGGCCCTGCGCACCGGGCTGTACCTGGCGCAGGCTGGCGAGTTCGGTTTTGTGCTGCTGACATTGGCCCAGGCCAACGCGCTGGTGCCGCCCGAGCTGCTGAACCCGATCCTGGCCAGCATGGTGCTGTCGATGCTGGCCACGCCCTTCATCGTGCAGTACAGCGGCCCGCTGGTGATGCGCCTGGTCAGCAGCGAGTGGTTGCAGCAGTCCTTGCAAATGACCAGCATTGCCCGCAAGTCGATCAACGCCAACCGGCACGTCATCATTTGCGGCTACGGCCGCTGCGGCCAGAACCTGGCGCGCATGCTCGACGGCGAAGGCATCCCCTACATGGCGCTCGACCTGGACCCGGACCGGGTGCGTCAGGCCGCGGCCGCCGGGGACTCGGTGGTGTTTGGCGACGCCGCCCGCCTGCAGGCGCTGATGGCGGCCGGCCTGGCACGCGCCAGCGCGGTGGTGGTAACTTATCTGGAGGTGGCAGGCGCCATCAAGGTGCTGGCCCATATTCGTGAACATGCGCCGCAGGTGCCGGTGATTGTGCGCACCCAGGACGACCACGACCTGGAGGCGCTGCAGCAGGCTGGCGCCGCCGAGGTGGTGCCCGAGGCGATTGAGGGTTCGCTGATGCTGGCCAGCCACGCGCTGGCCCTGGTGGGGGTGCCGATGCGGCGCGTGATCCGCATCGTGCAGGAGCAGCGCGACGCCCGTTACAGCCTGTTGCGCGGCTATTTCCATGGCGAAGACGACAACTCGGTGGACGAGCTGGAGCAGGAGCGGCTGGCCTCGGTCACGCTGCCGCTGGGCGCACGCGCCATCGGCCAGCCGGTGAGCCACCTGGCGCTGCACGCGCTGGACACCCGGGTGGTGAGCCTGCGCCGGCGCAACGGCCAGAGCATCGACGCCGCGCTGGACCCCAAGCTGGAGGATGGCGACACCCTGGTGCTGAGCGGCAAGCCCGAGCCACTGGCCAAAGCCACGCAAAAATTGCTCAAAGGCTGAGCGCGGCCAAGCCGCAGACACACCGGCAGGCGCACAATCTGGCTTCCACCGTGACCTTTATCGCCATGTCCAACCTCAGCGTCAGCCACTACCTTCGTGACCACATCCGCACCGTGCCCGACTGGCCGGCGCCCGGCGTGCAGTTTCGCGACATCACCCCGCTGCTGCAGGAGGCCAAGGTGTTCCGGGTGCTGATCGACGCCTTTGTACACCGCTACATGGACCCAGCCATGCGGCCCGACGTGGTGGCCGGGCTGGACGCACGCGGCTTCATTCTGGGCGCGGTGGTGGCCTACGAGCTCAATGTCGGCTTTGTCCCGATCCGCAAAAAAGGCAAGCTGCCCTTCACCACGGTGGAAGAAACCTACGAGCTGGAATACGGCAGCGCCACGGTGGAGCTGCACACCGATGCCGTCAAGCCCGGGCACCGCGTGCTGCTGATCGACGACCTGATCGCCACCGGCGGCACCATGATGGCCGGCAAGAAGCTGCTGGAGAAACTGGGCGCGACCGTGATGGAGGGCGCGGCCATCGTCGACCTGCCCGAGCTGGGCGGCTCCGACAAGCTGCGCGCCAGCGGCCTGCCGCTGTTCACGCTGGTCGATTTTTCTGGGCATTAAATCAGGCCCTAAGCCACGTGGTTATTGGGTTTATAGCTATATAAAATGTAGCAAAATGGATCTGCCATGAACCGCCGCCGTGACCTGCTGCTTGCCGCACCCGGCGCCGCCCTGCTGGCGGCGGCCAGTGGCCTCTGGCCCAAGCCGCCGACGGCGCAGCCCG
>JBEGOC010000125.1:0-2926 GCA_041182225.1 Pseudomonadota bacterium
CGTCATCCCCGGCTACGACCGGGGATCCATGAAGGCTTGGATTCCGGCTTTCGCGGGAATGACGGTGGGGGGCGGGTATGAGAGAAGGTTGCGGGACTGACCGGCTACGGGCGGGACTGACGGTGGGCTGCCCAGCGCCCCAGCAACAGCATGGCCAGGGCCAGGCCGATGTGCAGGAACTCCCCCGGCCGCAGCGGACCGGCGCTCAGCTGGGCGGCAAAGGTGGCAAACGCCAGCACCATGCAGACACCGGCGCCCAGCGCCAGCCGGTCACGCCGACGCGCCGCCACCGCCGCGATGGCCAGCGCCGACGCAAAGGCGCACACCGAGCCCCAGAGCTTGAGCCCGGCCACCACCCCCAGCAGCACGCAGAAGACGGCAGCGATCACGGCAAAAATCCAGGTGTAGCGACGCTGGCTCGCCACGGCGCCGGTTGGCGCCACCAGCGCCAGCGCCACCAGCGGCAACCCAACCCCGGCGCCGAGCAGCGAGACAAACTGATGCAGCTGCGGCAAGGGCAGCAGCCCGGAAAACCGCAGCGTGCCCAGCACCGCCGCACTGCCCAGCAGCAGGCAGCCCAGCCGCAGCGCCGGCAACTGGCGGGCCGGGCCCAGCACCACCCAGAAGGCCGCCAATGCCAGCAGCCCGTCGAAGCCAGCTTGCCAGTTCACGCGCTCACCCCGGCCGCCACGGCCAATTGGGGCGTGAGCCGCTGGCGCTCAGAGCGGGCCATGGCCAGCACCCCCAGCGACGCAGCCCAGACGGCCAGCGCCGCCAGCTGGGCCAAGGGCACCACCGGCCCGAACCACAGGCCGGCCGCCAGCGCACCAAAGACCAGGGTGGCCCGCGCGGCCTCAAAGCCCAGGGCCCAGCGTTTGCCCTCAAACACCCAGGCCATGCCCACCGCGTGCAGCACCATCAGCGCCGCATACGCGGCACGCTGCGGCACGCTCAGGCTGGGCGCTGCGATCAGCAGATGGAACAGCAGACCCAGGATGACGGCGCTGGCCAGCAGGCCGTACACCTGTTGCCACTTCAGCGCCGGGGTATCAAAGCGGCTGAAAGACGCCTCAGGCGGCATCAAGGGCGCTGGCGCATCGGCGCTGCCCCAACCGGGCGGGGCAAACACCCGCATCAGTTTGTTGGCCCAGCCCCGGGTGTTGCGCACCTGGCGCCAGATGCCCACATAGTTCTTGAGGTTGCCCCAGAGCGGGTTCCAGCTTTGAAGCGGCACCAGCGTGCCATACACCACGGGTTCGTCGTCACGCTCAGCCACATAGGTGCCGAACAGCCGGTCCCAGATGATCAGGGTGCCGCCGTAGTTTTTGTCGAGGCAATAGGCATTGCGGCCATGGTGGCAGCGGTGGTTGGACGGGGTCACAAACACCCGGTCGGCCCAGCCCAGCTTGCCCACCAGCTGGGTGTGGCTCCAGAACTGGTACACCAGGCTGATCAGGGCAATGATCACAAACACGGTGACCGGGATACCGACAATGGCCATGGGCAGGTAGAACAACCAGTAAAACACCTGGTTGGTGGACGACTGGCGCAGCGCGGTGGACAGATTGAAATCCTCACTGCTGTGGTGCACCACATGCGCGGCCCACAACAGGTTGACCTCATGGCCGCTGCGGTGCGCCCAGTAGTAAAAAAAGTCGTACATGAAAAACGCCAGCACCCAGACCCAGGGGCTTTTCAGGTCCCAGCTGAAGGCCCCGACCCGCTCCACCACCAGCGCATACACGGCCACGCTCAGCAACTTGAGCAGGGCGCGGATGGTCTCGCTCATGGCGCCGATGTTGATGCTGGTCAGCGCATCGTGCAGCCGGTACACCTTGAGGCCGCGGCGCCAGGCCAGCCAGGCTTCCAGGCCGACGAAGGCCATGAACACCGGTATTGCAAGCAGGATGGGATTCATCGTGGGTACTCCAGGTAAGAGGGGCTTACACGCCCGGTTTCGCCAGTTCGGGCTGGAGCAGCAGGCGGTCCGACGCGCTGTAGCACAGGAAACGCCGGTTCATGGCCCGGCCGATGGTACACAGCCCAAGCGTTTGCGCCAACTGCTGCCCCATCTGGGTGATGCCGCTGCGTGAGACCACAATCGGCACGCCCATCTGAGCGCTCTTGATCACCATCTCACTCGTCAGCCGCCCGGTGGTGTAGAACACCTTGTCCGCGCCGGACATACCCGCCTCGGCCGAGGCAGCAGTTTCGCCGCCGGGCCGCCCCAAGGCGAAACTCGCCCCCCCGGGGGGCAGCGCAGCACGCGCAGCGGCAAGCGTGGGGGCCGCCTCTTGCATAGACATCCAGCCGGCGATGGTGTCGATGGCGTTGTGGCGGCCCACGTCTTCGACAAAAATCAGCATCTGCTCACCCTGGAACAGCGCGCAGCCGTGCACCGAGCCGGCTGATTTGTAGGTGCTTTCCTGCAGCCGGATGGCGTTGACGATGCCGTAGAGCTGGGCCTGCGTGAGCGTGGCCGGGGGCAGCTGCAGCTGGTCCACCTCGGCCATCAGGTCGCCAAACACACTGCCCTGCCCACAGCCGGTGGTCACCACTTTTTTGGCGGTGCGAGACGCGATGTCCGAGATGCCCGCCCGGGTCTTGACAGCAGCAGCGCCAACGTCCCAGTCCACCGTGATCGATTCCACCTCGTGCACCGACTGAACCAGGCGTTGGTTGCGCAAAAAACCCAGCACCAGCAGCTCCGGGTGGGCGCCCAGCGTCATGAGCGTGACCAGTTCACGCTTGTCCACATAAACCGTGAGCGCGCGTTCGGCTGGAATCGAGACCAGGCAGGCCTCGCCAAACTCGTTGACGGCCCTCACCTCCTGCACCAGCGGTGCGCTGGCGCGGGTGAGATGGGGCAGCGTACTCAGGATTTCTTGGCCGGGGCGGCCGGGGCCGGGGCCGCCGGGGCAGCAAC
>JBEGOC010000126.1:0-21189 GCA_041182225.1 Pseudomonadota bacterium
GATTGGGTCCAGCGTGGTGCCAACAGCACGCTGACTCTGGCAGCGGGCAGCCTGGAACTGAGCGGGCCTGCGCCCGGCACGGCGCAGGTGGCCTGGCAGCCGGCACGGTGGTCGCGTCGCACTGCGACGCCAGCGGAACCGGCCGAATGGCAGAGCCAGGGCCGCATCGACGGACTGCCCCTGGCCTGGCTGGAGTTGCTGGGCCAAACCCGTATCGCCAACCTGGGCCTGCGTGGCAACCTGGTGTTTGGCGGCGAGTGGGACGCTCGGGGTGGAGCGGCCCTGCAAGTCACCGCGAGCCTGGCTCGGACCAGTGGTGACCTGCGCCTGCTGGCCGAGGAGGTTCAACTGGGCGCCTTGAGCAATCTAGGCGACCTCAATGCCGGCGTGCGCCAAGCCCGGCTGCGCCTGCTGATCGACGGCGCCCAACTCAAAGCCCTGCTTGACTGGGACAGCGAGCGCGCCGGCCAGGCCCAGGCCGAATTAGCCAGCCTGCTGCAAACCGGACCCGATGGCTGGCACTGGCCAGCCGAGGCGCCGCTCAGCGGCACCCTCAAGGTACAGCTGCCGCCCGTGGGCGCGTGGTCGCTGCTCGCGCCACCAGGCTGGCGCCTGCGCGGCACGCTGGATGCCGACGCCACGCTGTACGGCACGCGGGCGGCACCATTGTGGCGCGGCCGACTGCAGGCGCAGGACCTGGCTGTGCGGTCTGTCGCCGATGGCATCGACTTCAGCCAGGGCCAGCTGCGGGTGCGGCTGGACGGCCAGAGCATGGAGATCGAAGAATTCACCCTGCGCGGCGCCGCTCTGGCCGGTAGCAGCGGTGGCACGGTCACCGTGGCTGGCAATGTGCGCTGGCCAGTGTCCGACGGCCGCGCCGCGACCCCGCTGTTGAGCCGGCTGCGCATGGAACTGGTGGCGCAGGCACGCAGCCTGCGCGTCAGCGCCCGGGTTGACCGGCGCCTGGTCATCTCGGGCCAGCTCAAGGCCACCCTCGAAGGTGACCAGCTGGCCTTGCGGGGTGCGCTGACGGCAGACCAGGCACTGTTCATCCTGCCCGAGGACAGCGCACCGCAGTTGGGTGACGATGTCCGGGTCCGCCGGCCTGGTGCACCGGTCGTGACCACCCCGCCGGTCAAGCAGCCGGTGGTGCTGGGGCTGCGGCCCGACGTACTGCTCACATTGGACTTGGGGCCTGACTTCCAGGTGCGCGGCCGTGGCCTGATCACCCGGGTGGCGGGCAGCGTCACGCTGCGCAATGCCAATGAACGTAGCCTGGCGCCCCTGCTGCGCGGCGAATTGCGTACCGTGCAAGGCAGCTACAAGGCATACGGCCAGCAACTCGGCATCGAAGCCGGTGTGCTGCGCTTTGCCGGACCCTATGACAACCCGGCACTGGACATCCTTGCCATCCGGCCCAATCTGTCGCAGCGGGTGGGGGTGCAGATCACCGGCACGGCCATCGCCCCGGTGGTTCGCCTGTATGCCGAGCCCGAACTGCCTGAGGCCGAAAAACTGGCCTGGCTGGTGCTCGGCCGCAGTGCTGGCACCGGCGGCGCCGAAGCCGCCGTGTTGCAGCAGGCGGCCCTGGCTTTATTGGGCGGGAGCGGGCGCGGTTTACCAGGCAGTTTGGGACAGGCGCTCGGTCTGGACGAGGTGACCATGCGCGGCAGCACCAGCAATGCTGACGGCACCACCACGGGTGCCTCGGTCACGCTCGGCAAGCGCCTCTCGCGCGATTTTTATGTCGCCTATGAACGCAGTTTGGCTGGCACCCTGGGCACGCTCTATATTTTCTTTGACCTGTCTCGCCGCCTGACGCTGCGCGCGCAAACCGGCGAGCAGAGCGCAGTCGATCTGATTTTCACGCTGCGTTACGACTGAGTTCGCGCTGGAAGGCTCAAGCATCGAGCGAAAAACCTGAAGCCTTGACCACCGGCCCCCATGCCGCGTATTCCGCTTTGAGGCGATCGCCATAGGCGCGGCTCTCCAGCGCCAAGGGCTCCATATAGAAGCGGTTAAGCCCGGCCTTGAACTCTGCTGAGCTCACGATATCGAACAAATGACGACTCAATTTGGCCACCAACGGCGCCGGAGTCTTGGTCGATACCAGGATGCCGGAACAATCGGCTGCGCTGACATCTTTCAGGCCCGACTCGACCATGGTCGGGACATCCGGTAAGAATAGGGATCGCTTGGCACCACTGGTCGCCAGAATCCGGATTCGCCCATCGCGTGCCGATGTCAGCATCAGGTCGCTCAAGGTCCCGATGGACGCTGGCGTCACCCCAGCGATCACATCCTGCAAGGCCGGTGCTCCGCCACGGTAGGCGACATGGGTCAAGGCGACGCCACCAACCCGGCCGAGCTGGACGCCGAGCATGTGCTGCGGCGTGCCCGCACCAGCGCTGCCAAAACTGGCGAACTTAGGATCGTTTTTACAAAGCGCCAAATAGTCGGCCAGGGTTTTCACTGGCAACTTCCCACCCACCACCATCGCAAAATCAAGGTCAGACAACCCGCCAACAGGGCTCAGGTCTTGCAGTGGATTGAAATCACCGGCCTTGACCGCATGAGGCAGCAAGGTCAGCAAGGAGGCCGGCGTATTCAGCAGGGTGGTGCCGTCTCCATCGGACGCCTTGACAAAGTTGATGGCAATGCGCCCTGCGGCGCCCGGCCGGTTGTCGACAACCACGTTATCGCCCATCGCCTTCTTGAGCTGTTCCGCTAAAAAACGCGCCAGAATATCGCCTGGTCCGCCCGCTGCGAAACCCACCACAATGCGCAGTGTCTGCTCCGCCATGGCCTGATTGGCGATGGCCGCTCCGGCAAGAGCCGCCGAGCCCCGCCGAATAAATTCACGTCGCAACATCAAAAGCTCCTTCTAGAAATTGGTCGCTCGGCTCAGGCAGCAACGGCTGTGGGGGCCAAGGCGCTGTTCCACATGGCCTTCATGAGTGCGGCTTGCTCCAGGGTGATTTTTCGAATGTATTCCCACCGGCTTTGGGGCAACAGGGAAAGCATTTTCAAGGCCACCTCGCCGTGCTCGGCATCAGCAGTGATGTGCACGGTGAAGAACCGGACCTGCATGTCAGTCAGACCGTAATGCCGCATGGCACCGCGGGCCAGCTTGAGCGAAGCGTCGGGGTTCATGGACTCAAGCAGGCCGATAGCCACCTGTGTCTCAAGATACTCGTCAGGCGCCAGCACATGTTGCCGCGCCCAGTCGATCAGTCGCCGCGTATGCTCATTGGCTTTGGTGCTCACAGTGTCGATACGCGGCACGCCCAGCGCTTCCAGCAATTGGATCAGCAGTTCGAGGTGCCCGGCGGTATTGCTGATGGCACCATACTGTTCCTCGACGCGGTTCTCCCAAAAAAAACGCTTGAACTCCGGGTCGTCAAGCCCAATCGATGCCAACTTGGGGCGACTGTGCGCCACTTTATGCAGCAATTCGATTGCCACGAAGAACTGGCGCGCCCAGTTGGCAAACTCCTCCCGCGATGCGGTGCCCTCGTGAACGGCATTGACAAAATCAATGTCTGCCAGCCAGTGGCCAGCCTGGCGTAAGTCGGCGTGAACCGAGTCGTTGAAATCTATGGCGTCTTGGGAATTGAACATGGGGTGCTCCAGTGAGGTTAAGGGGTGGAAGCCGGCCGGACCGGCCGGGGCGAATCGATCTGTTCCTGCAGTTGAAGCAGGCGTTGCGCCAGTGCTTGCTGCTGGCGTAGGGGCGTGGCACTCGCGAGCATCTCTCTGGCGGCGTTCAACTCGGCCTCTGTGGGGCTAAAGCCGGCGTTGACCTTGGCCAAGTGGCTGGGGTGCAACACTGCCGAACCGTCGAAACCGGTCTGGCGCGAACGCTCCAGTGCCGCGCCAAGCAGGGAGGCATCGCGGGGATCCTGCAGCATGACGGCGTCGGTGGCAGTCCAACCGTGCGCACGCGCGATGGCGACGACCTTGGGGCGAAGCCAAGTCAAGTGCGCATCACTTAGGGCACCCGGCTGCCCCAGCAGGGGCAGTTTCGCCTCAGTGTTGAGGGCGTAGTCGAAAGGGGCTACGCACAAGCCGTTCACGCGCTCAGTGTGCGTGGCCATTGTCTCCAGACCACACAGCAGGCCCGGTGTTTCAACCTCCAACAGAATGGCGGGTCCCGCCACGCCCATGGCCCGGGAAAAATGGTCGATCAAGGCTTCCACAAACAACAGGTCCTTCAGCCTGACCACTTCCGGAACCGTGATCGAGTGGGCACCATGGGTAACGGCCAGCCGCACGTCTTCGATGATCCAAGGCGATGCGGGTCCGTTGACGCGTAGCGTGATTTCACGGGCTCGGTGGTCTGAGGCTTCAAGGAACTGCACGGCCTGCGCGCGAGCCAGCGCCTTAGCGCTCTCCTCCCAGGGGACGCTGTCCTGCAGGTCGATGATCAGAACATCGGCGTCAAAGTGTTGGGCTTTGGCCAACAACTCAGACCGATGGGCTGGCACCAGGACAAGCGATCGCCGTAGGGGTCGGTTCATTTTTTTCACTCGACACTCCTCTGCGCCGGGGACTTTTGCACCACCCCTTCTTCGATCAAGGCCTGAATTTCGTATTCGCCAAGACCATAGGCGCGAAGGCACTCCTGGTTGTGTTCACCCGGCTGTGGCGGATGCAGGCGCACTGTTTGCGTTGTGCCGGTACCCGACATCTGAAAGGGTTTGGCCACCAGGCGCACCTCACCAATCAGCGGATGCTGGACTGATTCAATCAGGCCACAAGCCGCCACCTGGGGGTCGTTGAGCGCCTGCCCCACCGTGTTGATCGGTGCAGCAGGAATCCCGGCAGCAACCAACCTTTGCGACCAACGAACCGCCGTGTCCTTGCTCAGCAGGACTTCCAGTTCTTGCTTGAGAACCTGGGCATGAAGGAGTCGACATGGAGGGTCGACAAATCGCGGATCTGCCGCCATTTCGGGGGCTCCCAGCGTCTGGCAGAGGCCCAACCACATGTCTTGCGTGCCGGGCGCAATGACCATCAGTCCATCCGAGGTCTGAAATGCGCCGTAGGGCTGAATGACGGGGTGGGTGTTGCCGCTGCGTTGAGGCTGCTGCCCAGTGCTCAGAAAGCCTTGGCCATGGTAAGACAACATATTGAGCAGCGTCGAAAACAGCGAGGTATCCACCCGTTGCCCAAGCCCTGTCTCGTCGCGCTGGCGCAAGGCCGCCAGGATGCCGATGGTCAGCCACATGCCCGCAGCCATGTCGCCGATGGGCACCCCCACCCGCAAGGGGTCGCCGCCGGCCTCGCCATTCACGCTCATGACCCCGGCCATGGCTTGGGCGATCATGTCAAAGCCTGGGAAATCCCTCATGGGACCCGTTTGGCCGAAGCCCGAGATCGATGCATAGATCAATCTTGGATTGGCAGTTCGGAGCGTTTCGTAGGCAAGGCCCATGTCCTGCATCACGCCAGGCCGGAAATTTTCGACGACAACGTCGGCCTGTGCCGCCAACCGGGCGATCAGCTTCAGCGCTCTCGGGTTGCGGAAATCCAGCAGGAGACTGCGTTTGTTCCGATTCGCGGAAAGGTAGTACAGGGTCACGCCGGCCCGCTTCGGGCCCCAAAGCCTGATCAGGTCCCCCCCCGGCCCAGCCTCGACCTTGGTCACATCAGCACCCAGATCGCCCAAAATCATCGAGCAATAAGGTCCAGACAGGGCCCGACTCAGGTCCAGGACGCGCAATCCCTTCATGGGCAAATTCAAATGGAGACTCCGAGCTGTTACGGCAGGTCAGAGTATTTCAGATCGTTAACGATATAGACAGCGATTTCGCTAGGGGTTTTCCCGTAAACGAAATCGTTAACGATATTCGACAATCCATGCATCGATAACCGGCGCGCCTATGTCCTCAAACCCGTCCACCCTCCCCACAAGTTCCTGTTACACCCTGCAGGTCCAGAAAGGGCGGCGTTACTTGTTGTGTACCTGCGGCCTGAGCAGCAAGAAGCCGCTGTGCAATGGTGCCCATGCCGGCACGGGTCGCTTACCCGACTTTCACACCGCAGAGACCACGGGCACCCTGGACGTGTGTTACTGTGCCAGGTCGTCCAAAGCGCCTTTATGCGACCGCAGTTGCAGCGCGAGCAGCAACACCTAGACCGACGCGAGCCATAACCGTCAGCTGTCGGCGAAGTAGCTGTCGGCCAGGTCCAACACGGTCTGACGTCCGGCGCGAACGTGCGCCCGCATGGCCCGCTCAGCCTGATCCGCATCGCCCCGCAGAATGGCAGCCGTGATGGTCTGGTGGTCCTGGTTGGACAGACGCATGGTCTGCCCCGTGTAAAACACGTGAAACTGCAGCCGAAAAATCGGCACACGCACCCGTTCGAGCGCGCCAGCCAAGTAATGGTTACCAGCGTGCTGGATGGCAAACGCGTGAAAGGCTTCATTGGCACGGATAAAGCGATCACCCGAAGCGCTATCGGTCGCCGCGTCCAGTTCGGCCTGCAGCACCATCAAATTTTCCCTGCCTATCTTGTCAAGACCGGCTGCGGCCGTCAGGCGAGCGGCCAAGCCTTCGAGCATCTCCCGCATGTCATACGCCTGTCGCACCTCAGCACGGGTCAACCGCTTGACCACGGCGCCACGAAACTCATGAAGCTCTACCAAACCGTCGGCGGACAACCTGAGCAACGCCTCACGGACCCGCCCACGGCTGGCTCCCGTATCGCGCATGACATCGGGCTCGGCCAAGCGCTGGCCGGGCACAAGCAAACCGCTGTGAATCCGCTGCTTCAGGAACTGCACCACGCCCTGTGCCGACACCACCTCCTGCGCGGCAGCATCAGCCAGGGAGGAAACGACCGAGACCGTGGGGACAACATTGGCGTTTTTGGACATGCCGGAAATTTACCACCATGCCTGTTCCCATCAGCGACCGTTCGATCACCCGACGCAGCGGCCACGGGTAGGCTGTCTAAGCAGGGCCTAGCTGCTGCAATCCTGATCAGGGCTTGCTTTTCTTCGCCACCGGCTTGACTTCCAGCCATACCTCCTTGGCTGTATCCCATTGATGGGTACGCATGAATTGCCGCGTCTCCTCACGGATCTGCGCGCGTGTTCTGGTACTCTCGGGGCCGGTCGAGCCCTTCAGGGGTATCCAGGAACCGGAAACGTAGTCAAAGCGGTTGTTACGCAAGAATTCATCTCGTTCGGCCCTCACCTGCTCCCGCGTCTTGACGCCGGTTGGCGCCTCAAAACCGGGCTTCATCACCCAATTTTCGGTATGCGGATCGTAGCGGTGGGTCCTCACAAACTCATCGCGCTCCATCTTGATTTGCTCTCGTGTCAGAGGAGCTGGGGAGGCTGTGGTTTGCGCGTGCACCAAATGCGGAGCTGCCAGGGCAAGCCCCAGCCAAAGCGGCAAAGCCTGCATGCGACGGAGGAAACGGCGCCCGGGCGGGCTGGATGGATGGGTGTTCATAAGGGTCGCTCCATGTGTTAGGGGGACTGCAGTTTGCGTGCAGACCAAGGTCTTGACCTTGCTAAATCGCAGGCGGCACACCCAAGGCACCTGAACCCACCGGGCGTCATGGCAGGATGCCGATGCAGATCAGCATGAGCCGTGAAAACCACGGTGCACCTAGAATGCCGGCTGGCCTGCCGCCGTAGTTCAATGGATAGAACGAGCGCCTCCTAAGCGCTAGATATGGGTTCGATTCCCGTCGGGGGCGCCAGCTCGCGCCGTCGCTTGATGGGCAGTGCTTGCGGTCCGCGATGCACTGACATAAACTAAATCGATGACCACACCCACCCAGATTCCACCGGGGGTCGACGCCGACGCTGCCGCACTGCTGGTACGCGCTTATGCGTTGCGTAACGACGAGGAGTCCCGCGCGCTGTACCGCGACTGGGCTGAAACCTACGACGCCACCATGCTGCAGGGTCTGAACTACCAGTCGCCCATGCTGGTGGCCAAGCTGCTCGCGACGCAACTGGCAGACCGCCAGGCGCCGGTATTGGATATCGGCTGCGGCACCGGCCTGGCCGGGCAGGCGCTGGCGGGGTACGGTTTCCAGCAAATTGACGGGCTCGATCTTTCGCCAGAGATGATGCAGGTGGCGGCGCGGCGTTCCGTCTACCGCCATCTCCTGACCGGCGACCTCAACAGGCCACTGGCCATCGCTGACGCCAGCTACGGCGGCATGAGTTGCTGCGGCACCTTCACACACGGCCATGTGGACGCCCGTTGTCTGGACGAGCTTTTTCGTGTCCTAAGCCCAGGCGCGCCCTTCGCCTTCACCGTCAAGCGCGAAGTCTGGGCGCCTCTGGGGTTCCGGGACAAACTAGCCGGCATGGTGGAGCGCGGCCAAATCATCGAGCGCGTCTTTTGCCACGACCGTCACTACAGCACCTCGCCTGAACCAGACGGCGTGTTTTGCGTTTATCAGCGAAGCTGATGGTCAGGTCCACTCCGGGCCCCGGACACCGGGTGCGACCGCGCTAAAGTGATAGCATGAGGCCATGGTTCGCAGCACGACACACCCCACCACCGACGATGCGCCAAGCGCGCTGGACAAGCCCTCGTTTTCGGAGTCGGACCAGGTGTTCGAAAGCGCCGCCGACATATTCCGGGTGATGTCGGCACCGATGCGGCTAAAGATCATCAGCAGCCTGTGCCATGGCGAGAAAAACGTCGGCGAATTGTTGGGGGAAATCAACACCACCCAGCCCAATATGTCGCAGCATCTGAACACACTGTACAAAGCCGGGGTGCTGGGCAAGCGTCGCGAGGGGGTGCAAATTTTTTACCGCATCGTGAATGACCGCGTGGTCAGCCTGTGTCGGGCGGTCTGCACGCAGATAGCCATTGAATCAGCCTGACCAACACGCGATGACCAGACGCCCGCGGGTTTGTACGGAGTGCGCGGCGCACATGTTGGGGGAATAATTGGCCTAAATATAAGCCGCTATTGATTTATTTTTGTCCGGATCCGCCGGACGTGCACCAGGAGTTCACATGACAACACCCTTCCGGCTGATCGTCACCACCGCCCTGCTCTGGGGCGCCCAGACGGCCTGGGCCCAGGCTGATGCCCTGCAATTGCGCAGCTGGGCGGCGGCCTGTGCCAATTGCCATGGCACCCTGGGTGTGGCCCAGCCCGGCATGGAATCGCTGGCCGGCGCGCCCAAGGATGACCTGCTGAAAAAGATGCTGGATTTCAAGGCTGGCCGCAAGCCGGCCACCCTGATGCACCAGATCAGCAAGGGCTACAGCGATGAGCAGCTCGAGCAACTCGCCGGCTACTTCGCCGCACTGAAAAAATAAGCAGCGAATCAACAGCACAGGGGCACACCATGCAACGTCGTCAATTGATCCAAACTGCCGCTTTCGGCACAATCCTCGGTGCCGCTGGCCTGGGGGCAGGCTGCGCCAGCACCAATGGCCAGAAAGGTCCCAGGGTGGTGGTGGTGGGTGGCGGCTACGGTGGTGCCACCGCTGCCAAATATGTGCGCATGTGGTCGGACCAGCAGATCAACGTGACCCTGGTCGAACCTAATACGGCTTTCGTCTCCTGCCCCATCTCCAACCTGGTGCTCGGCGGCAGCAAGACCATGGCGGACATCACCACGCCTTATGACAATCTGAGCAAACGGCATGGCGTGACCGTGGTGCGGGACATGGTCACCAGCATCGACCCGGACAAGCGCACCGTGCGGCTCGCTGGCGGCAGCGAGTTGCCTTACGACCGGCTGATCCTGTCGCCCGGGGTGGATTTCATGATGGACGGCTTGCCCGGTATGGCCAAGGCCGGCGCGCAGGACCAAGTTTTGCACGCCTGGAAGGCCGGCCCGCAGACGCTGGCCTTGCGCCGGCAACTCGAGGCCATGCCCGACGGCGGTGTGTACGCGCTGACCATTCCGCTGGCGCCCTACCGCTGCCCACCTGGCCCGTATGAGCGGGCCTGCCAGGTGGCACATTATTTCAGCAAGGCCAAGCCCAGAAGCAAGGTGCTGGTGCTTGATGCCAACGACGACGTCACCTCCAAGGGCCCTCTGTTCAAAAAAGCCTGGGCCGATCGCTACAAGGGCATTGTCGAGTACCGCCCCAAGCACGCGCTGGCCGATGTGGATGCCGCCACCGGCACCCTCAAGTTCGAGTTCAATGACGATGTCAAGGCCAATGTGCTCAATGTGGTGCCGCCCATGCGTGCCGGTGACATTGCGGTCAAGAGCGGGCTGGCCACGGCCAACAAGCGCTGGTGCGAGATCGACTTCCTGACGCACGAATCCAAGGCGGCCAACAACATCCATGTTCTGGGCGACTCGATCCAGATTGCACCGGCCATGCCCAAATCCGGCCACATGGCCAACCAGCACGGCAAAACATGCGCGGCTGCGGTGGTGGCGCTGTTGACGGGCAAGCAGCCCAACGCCATGCCGATTTACAACAACACCTGCTACAGCTTCGTCAGCGATGAAGACGTGGTGCATGTGGCCAGTGTGCACCGTTACGACGCTGCACAAAAGACCATGCTCACTGTGCCGGGTTCCGGCGGAGTGTCGACGGCCGCCAATGAACTCGAAGGCCGCTATGCCATGGCCTGGGCTCGCAACATTTGGGCCGACACCCTGGCCTGAACGGCTCTCGTCTCGACGCATCGGCCCAGTCTGTTCATGCCTTCAGGTCGCTACGCCACGCTGTGGCTGCTGTCGCTGATCACGGGCCTGTCCGGCGGCCACGCGCAGGCGCAAACCGCTGACGAGCGGGCGCGCAAGATCGTGAGTGGGGTGTGCTTTGTTTGTCACGGCGTGGAGGGCGAGGCGGCCAGCGAAGTGTTTCCCCGGCTGGCCGGGCAGCACTGGGCATACACGGCCAGACAACTCGACAACTTCAAATCCGGCAAACGCAAGAGCACCGCGATGGCCGCCATGGTGACCAAACTGACGCCGAGCGAGATGGAGGCGTTGGGCCGCTATTTTGAAAAAATGCCCGTAACGCCGGACCCCCCCAAGGAACCCGCGCTGGCAGCCCTGGGCCGTGACCTTTACCTCCAGGGCAAGCCGGCCAGTGGCGTGCCCGCCTGCGCCTCCTGCCACGGACCGGGCGGACTGGGCACCGCCGATCTGCCCCGCCTGGCCAGCCAATATGCCGGCTACCTTGAAACCCAGCTCAAACAGTTCAACAGCCGCGAACGCACCAATGACAACGCGGTGATGCAAACCATCGCCAGCAAATTGACCACGATGGAGATGACGGCGGTGGCGCAGTACCTGGCCGGGCAGTAGCGTTGCGTCAACGCAATTTCAGCCCGGCCCAGCCCGCGTACGCTGTCGGAACCATGTTCAACGCCAATCTCCCGTCAACCCGATGCCGCATTGTGACCGCCAGCTTGGGCTGCGGCAGGCGCTGCGGCGTGTGGGCGATGCAATGGCTGGTCAGCCTGCTGGCGCTGGGTTGGTCCGGTACCAGCCTGGCGCAGACGGCGGCGGCCCTGACACCGGTGCAGTTGACACCGACGGTCTGGTACGTGCAGGGACTCACGGCGCTGGGCTCGCCCGCCAACCAGAACTTCATTTCCAATGCGGCCTTTATCGTCACCGGGCAGGGCGTTGTGGTGATTGATGCGCTGGGCTCGCCGGCCCTGGCGCAGCAGTTGGTGGCGGCCATCCGCAAAATCTCGCCGCAGCCGATTACCCACGTGATCGTGACCCACTACCACGCGGATCACATGTATGGCCTGCAGGTCTTCAAGACGCTGGGGGCCCGCATTCTGGCCCATCGCGCGGCGCGCAGCTACCTGAACTCCGACACCGCCCGCTTGCGCCTGCAGGCCTCGCGCCAGGAGTTGGCGCCGTGGATCAACGCCAGCACCGAGCTGGTCGAAGCCGACGAATGGCTAGACAAGGACAGCGAGCTCCAGATCGGCGAGGTGAAACTGCAGCTCAAGCACGTCGGGCCCTCGCACACGCCAGAAGACCTGGTGGTCTACCTGCCGCAGCAGCGCCTGCTGTTTGCCGGCGACCTGGTGTTCCGGGCCCGCATTCCCTTCGTCGGCCAGGCCGACAGCCGGCGCTGGATTCAGGCGCTCGACAATCTGCTGGCGCTGGATGCCAAGCTGATCGTGCCGGGGCACGGCCCGGTGTCCGAGTCGGCCCGCGAGGACATGCAGCTCACGCGCGACTACCTGGGCTACCTGCGCAGCGCCATGGGCCGGGCCGCAAAAAACATGGACCCTTTTGAAGAAGCCTACGCCGCGACCGACTGGAGCCGGTTTGAGGCGTTGCCGCTGTTTCGTCTCGCCAACCGCATGAATGCCTACAACACCTACCTGCTGCTGGAGCAGGAAAAATAATGGATCGATCTCGGACCGTGGCCCTGGCGCCCCCACTGCCCCGCCGAACACTTTTGCTGGGCGGCGCCCTGCTGCTGGCGGCCATCCCGAGTCGGGGCACCGAGCTCGCCTTGCCTCTGGCGCAGTCCATGCCGCAGCATCTGGCCGCCGCGCTGACACGCGGCCTGCCGCTGACCGTGATGGTGAGCCTGCCCGGTTGCCCGTTTTGCAAAGTGGTGCGCGACAGCCATCTGGCGCCGCTGCTGCGCGAGCAGGCTGTGGCGGTGGTGCAGATTGACATGGGCAGCACCCTGCCGCTGCTCAACGGGAGCGGTCAGCCCGGCACCCATGCCGAACAGGTGCGGCGCTGGGGTGTCAAGGTAGCGCCGACGCTGCTGTTCTTAGGCAGCCAGGGCCGCGAGGTGGCCGAGCGGCTGGTCGGCGCGCTGCTGCCCGACTATTACGGCGCCTATCTGGCGCAACGGCTGGAAACAGCCCGACAAGCCCTGACCTGACCGAGACCAACACCGGTGCAGCTTAGCTTGATCCATGCCAACGCCAACTCACCGGGGCGGCGCTACCCTGACCCTTTTCCACCACGACCAAGGACCTGCGTGATGCGAGGTTTGACTGTGCTGCTGATCGGCTGGCTGGCAGCTGCGGCCCCGGCGTTCGCTCAAGGCGCCAAAATTTTTGAGGGTGCCGATCTGCCACTCGGGCGGGAACTGATCGCGACCAACCGGTGCGTCGCCTGCCACCAGCAAAAGGTCGGCGGTGACGGCAGCGCCATCTACCGACCGGCCGGGCGCATCAACACCGCTGGCCTGCTGCGCGGCATGGTGGAGCAATGCAATACCGAACTCAACCTGTCGTTGTTTCCCGACGAGGTGACCGCCATCGCGGCTGTGCTGAACCAAACCCATTACCGTTTTCGCTGAGGCCAAGACAAACATCGGGACTAGGTAAAACCCCTATAGTCAATTTTTCAGTCCATTTATATATTTGCACATATTGATATATAAATTTATAAAAAAGTCTGTCAATACAGCTTGAAGACAAAGGGCACAGATTGAACACACACGACGTGACTGCAGGGCGCCTGGTCCGCGCGCCAGAAGGGTTTCTGCGGCCAGAGGACGTCCGGACCGTGTTCAGCGAGGCGCGGGCCGGGCGGCGCAACTTTATCCGCGGTGCGCTGGTAGCGGCTGCCAGCGTTGGCGCCTCGGTGGCCGCGGCGCAGGCTAACCCGGTGCCGAGCGCCGGCGGCGACCCCAACATCCTGAGCTTACCGGAGCACAGCAAGGGTCTGGGCCAAGGCGTGGCGACCGATGGCTACGGCAAACCATCCCGCTTCGAATCCAACCTGCAACGGCGTCAAAGCCCGGGCCTGACGCAGACCACGCAGTCCTCCGTGTCCTTCGCGCCCTTGCAGTCGATGTTCGGCATCGTCACGCCCAGCGGGCTGCATTTTGAGCGGCACCACCAGGGCTGGTGGGACATTGACCCGTCGCGCCACCGTCTGATGGTCAACGGTGCAGTGCCCGGCTTGGTGGCAAAGCCCCTGGTGTTCACCATGGACGAAATCATGCGTCTGCCCAGTGTGTCGCGCTTTCACTTCATCGAATGCGGCGCCAACACCGGCATGGAGTGGGGCAATGTGGCCGTGCCCACCGCCCAGTACAGCCACGGCATGTTGTCGTGCAGCGAGTTCACCGGGGTGCCCCTGATCAAACTGCTGGAGCTGGCCGGTGCCGACCTGAAAAAGGGCAAATTTGTACTGGCCGAGGGGGCCGACGGCTCCTCCATGACGCGGACCATTCCGCTGAGCCTGATTCTCTCGGGTGAGGTGCTGGTCGCCTACGGCCAGAATGGCGAAATGTTGCGGCCCGAAAACGGCTACCCACTGCGCCTGGTGGTGCCTGGCGTGCAGGGCGTGAGCTGGGTCAAGTACCTGCGGCGCATCGAGCTGGGCGATAAGCCCTATGCCGCCAAGGACGAGGCCATCCACTACATCGACCTGATGCCCGACGGCCTGCACCGGCAATACACCAGCATTCAGGAATGCAAAAGCGTGGTCACCACACCCTCGGGCGGGCAGGTGCTGCTCGACCGCGGTTACTACAACATCACCGGGCTGGCCTGGTCGGGTCGCGGCAAGGTGGCCCGGGTGGATGTGTCGGTCGACGGCGGGCGCAATTGGCGCGCTGCCCGGCTGGAGACCCCGGTGCTGAGCAAGTGCCTCACCCGCTTCAACCTGGACTGGGTCTGGGATGGCAAGCCCGCCATCATTCAGAGCCGCGCCAGCGATGACACCGGCTATGTGCAGCCCAGCTACCGGCAGTTGCGTGCTGTCCGCGGCACCCGCTCGATTTACCACAACAACTCAATCCAGTCCTGGCTGGTGCAGGAGAACGGCGAGGTGAAAAATGTTCAGCTGTCGTGACCTCGGGCTGGCCCTGGCCGGTCTGGCCTGGGCACTGGGCGTGGTGGCGGGCCCGGCCGCCAACGCCGACAAATACCCCGGTGTCGGCCGGGCTGCCACCCCCAAGGAACTGGCGGCCTGGGACATCGACGTCCGGCCCGACTTCCTGGGCCTGCCCAAGGGCTCGGGCTCGGTCGCCCAGGGCCAGGATGTGTGGGAAGCCAAATGTGCCTCCTGCCACGGCGTCTTTGGCGAGTCCAACCAGGTGTTCAGCCCGCTGGTGGGCGGCACCACCGAGCAGGACGTGAAAACCGGCCGGGTCGCCCGACTGACCGATGCCGCCTACCCGGGCCGCACCACACTGATGAAGGTCGCCACCCTGTCAACCCTGTGGGACTACATCAACCGGGCCATGCCCTGGAACCAACCCAAATCACTGACACCCGATGAGGTGTATGCCGTGACCGCTTTCCTGCTCAACCTGGGCAACGTGGTGCCCGACAATTTCATCCTGTCCGACCGCAGCATGGCTGAGGCGCAGGCCCGGCTGCCCAACCGCCTCGGCATGAGCACCGCCCATGCGCTGTGGCCGGGCCGGGAACTGGCCGGCCTGCCCAAGCCCGATGTGACCGGCTCACGCTGCATGCGCGATTGTGCCGGCGCGATCACCGTGACCTCGGCGCTGCCCGATTTCGCCCGCAACCAGCACGGCAACCTCGCCGAGCAAAACCGCCCAGTCGGCCCGCAGCGCGGTGCAAACACCAGCCAACCCGAACCCGGGGCTGGCATGGCGCCAACGTCACCGCCGGTGGCCCTGGCGGGGGCGGTCGCCAGCCCGAGCTCAGCGGCCAAAAATGGCGGGGCCGATGCCAAGGCCGCGCTGGCGCTGGCCACCAAGAACGCCTGCACCGCCTGCCACGGTTTGGCACAAAAAATTGTCGGACCGTCATTTGCCGACATCGCCAAAAAATACCCGGGCCAGATAGACTACCTCTCAGCCAAGATCAAGTCCGGCGGGGCGGGCGTCTGGGGGGCGATCCCGATGCCGGCCCAGACGCTCAGCGAGGCCGACGCCAAAGCCATCGCGGCTTGGCTGGCCGCCGGCGCCGGCCGGTAGGGACGAGTTGTTGGTATTCATGTTGACTAAAGGAGACGATCATGCAAACCCGTCGCAAGACACTCCAGCACAGCGCCATCGTGGCCGGACTGCTGGCAGCTACCGGGCTATTCCCTGGCCATGCCCTGGCCTTCAATGCCAAGGCCTTTGACGCCAAAACCGTCAGTGATGCGATCAAGGCACTGGGCGCTGCGGCGCCTACAGAGAGCAAGGATGTGACCATCATCGGACCCGACATCGCCGAAAACGGCGCCGTGGTGCCGCTGGGCGCCAGCACCACCCTGGCCGGTGTCAAGCAACTGCTGATCCTGGTGGAGAAGAATCCCAGCGCCCTGGTCGCAGCTTTCAACCTGACCGACAGCGTCGACGCCAACATCTCGACCCGGGCCAAGATGGGCCAGTCTTCCGACGTGTACGCCGTGGCGGTCATGAACGACGGTCGTACCCTGTTTGCCAAGAAAGAAGTCAAGGTGACCCTGGGCGGCTGCGGCGGCTGAGCCGCCAGCCAGCGCCCGCGCATTCCCTCATCTCACACCCATCAACTAGGAGCCCACCATGGCAGATCCGATGCGCATTCGCGCCCAAGCAGCAGGCGGCAACGCCACCGTCCGTGTGCTGATGGCCCACGAAATGGAAACCGGCCAGCGCAAGGATGCGGCTGGCAAGATCATTCCAGCCTGGCACATCACCGATGTCACGGCCACCCACAATGGCAAAACCGTGCTGACCGCCGAATGGGGCCCGGCCGTGGCCAAGAACCCGTTCCTGCAGTTCAATGTCAAAGGCGCCAAAGCCGGCGACAAGATCAGCGTCAACTGGAAAGACAACCGGGGTGACAGCCGCACTGACGAGGCCACAGTCTCCTGAGGCGGCCGGATAACGAGGAGAACACCATGAGACTTGCCTCACCCATTGCCGCGGCTATGCTGCTGGCCGCCACCAGCCCACTCGCCTGGGCCCAAAAGACGGCCGCCGACGGCATTGCCGAATACCGTGCCATGCTGGCGGACGGTAACCCCTCCGACCTGTTCGAAGCCAAGGGCGAAGGCCTGTGGAAACAGGCGCGTGGACCGAAAAACGCCTCGCTGGAAAAGTGTGACCTGGGCAAGGGGCCGGGCGTGGTCAAGGGCGCCTTTGTGGAACTGCCGCGCTACTTTGCCGACACGCAAAAAGTGCAGGACATGGAGTCCCGCCTGCTGACCTGCATGGAAACGCTGCAGGGCTTCAACGCGGCGGAACTGGCCAAGACCCCATTCGGTCGCGGCGAACAAATCAACCTGACGGCACTGAGCGCCTACATCTCGGCCGAATCGCGCGGCATGAGTTTCAACCTGCCCAACAACACGGTGCAGGAGAAAACCATGTACGAGGTCGGCAAGCGGCTGTTTTTTGCGCGTGGCGGCACGCATGACTTTTCCTGCTCGTCATGCCATGGCGAAGACAGCAAACGCATCCGGCTGCAGGACCTGCCGAACCTGACGAAAAACCCGGGTGCCGGCAATGGTTTTGGCGCTTGGCCAGCCTACCGCGTCTCCAACGGCCAGATGTGGAGCATGCAGCTGCGCCTGAACGATTGCTACCGGCAGCAGCGCTTCCCCTACCCGCTGTTTGGCAGCGACGCCACCATCGCCTTAGGGATGTACCTGGGTGTGAACGGCAAAGGTGGCGAATCCGTCGCACCTGCCATCAAACGCTAAGGAGCCACAGCATGAAAAAAATCTATGGGTGCACCGTCGTGAGCGCCTGCCTGCTCTTGAGCGCCTGTGCCTCCGGCCCGTCCAGCGCCGAGCTGGACAAACTCACTGCCGCCATCGTCAAGGCCTCGTTCCGGGACGAAGGACTGGTCAAGGTGGACCGCTTGGTGCAGGACGACGCCAACCGCGAATGCAGTGCCGCCGACGTGGCAGGCAAGCCGATCGACGAGACCCTGCGTGCAGCGATCGAAGACGCCAACATGAAGGCCATCAAATGGCCCTCCGACGGCAAGTTTGTCGGCGATTGGCGCGAAGGCGAAAAAATCGCCCAAAGCGGGCGCGGCTTGACCTGGACCGACGACGCCAGCCAGGCCAACGGTGGCAACTGCTACAACTGCCACCAGATCGACAAGAAGGAAATTTCCTACGGCACGATTGGCCCGAGCCTGTACAACTACGGCAAGCTGCGCGGCATCACCGACCCGGCGAGCGCGGCGGCCAAGCCGATCGTGGAATACACCTGGGGCAAGATCTGGAACGCCAAGGCCTACAACGCCTGCTCCAACATGCCGCGCGCCGGGCACGCCGGCATCCTGAACGAGGCTCAGGTGCGCCACGTGGTCGGGCTGCTGCTGGACCCGAAATCGCCGGTGAATCAGTGAGCCCGGCCCAGCACCGTCCTGAGCATCGCGTCGCCCCATGCATCTGACCAAACGCGAGTTCCTGCAGGTCCTGGGTGCCGGCACCATGGCCGGCATGGGTCTGGCGCGTCATGCGCAAGCCGATGCCGCCACGGCGGCCGAAGCGCTGTACGACATCCCCCGCTTCGGCAGCGTGTCGTTTCTGCACATGACCGACTGCCACGCCCAGCTCAAGCCGATCTATTTCCGAGAGCCCAATGTGAACCTGGGCTTTGGCAGCATGAAAGGCCAGTTGCCGCACCTGGTGGGCGAGCACCTGCTGCGCACCTGCGGCGTGCAAGCCGGCACAGCGCAGGCCCACGCGCTGACCTACCTCGACTTTGAGCAGGCGGCGCAGCGTTACGGCAAGGTGGGTGGTTTTGCCCACCTG
Source organism: Pseudomonadota bacterium (assembly GCA_041182225.1). Taxonomy (GTDB): domain Bacteria; phylum Pseudomonadota; class Gammaproteobacteria; order Burkholderiales; family Burkholderiaceae_C; genus Rhodoferax. The sequence continues at coordinate 18,623 of JBEGOC010000126.1, forward strand.
GCGACCCTGGTCAAGCGCCTGAAGGCCGGCCGGCCCGGCGCGCTGCTGCTGGACGGCGGCGACACCTGGCAGGGCTCGGCCACGGCCTTGTGGACCCGGGGCCAGGACATGGTGGAGGCCTGCAAACTGCTGGGCGTCGACCTGATGACCGGCCACTGGGAGTTCACACTGGGCATGGAACGGGTCACCGAGATCGTCGAAAAAGAATTGACCGGCCAGATCGAGTTCATTGCGCAAAACGTCAAAACCAATGATTTCGGCGACCCGGTGTTCAAGCCCTATGTCATGCGCACCCTCAACAGTGTGCCCTGCGCCATCATCGGCCAGGCCTTTCCCTACACCCCGATCGCCAACCCGCGCTACATGGTGGCCGACTGGGGCTTTGGCATTCAGGAAGACAATCTGCAAAAAACCGTGGCCGAGGCGCGGGCCAAAGGCGCACAGATTGTGGTGCTGCTCTCGCACAACGGCATGGATGTGGACCTCAAACTCGCCAGCCGTGTCACCGGCATCGACGCCATTCTGGGCGGCCACACCCACGACGGCATGCCGGTGGCCAGCGTCATCGGCAACCGCAGCGGCAAGACCCTGGTGACCAACGCCGGCTCCAACGGCAAGTTCCTGGGCGTGCTCGATTTTGAGGTGAGTGGCGGCCGGGTGGCCGACTACCGCTACCGGCTGCTGCCGGTGTTTGCCAACATGCTGCCTGCTGACCCGGCCATGGAGGCGCTGATCACGCGCGTGCGTGCGCCATTTGAAGCTTGCCTGGCCGAGCCGCTCGCAGTCAACGAAGGCTTGCTGTACCGGCGCGGCAACTTCAATGGCACCGGCGACCAGTTGCTGCTGGACGCCATGATGGAGGTGCAAGGCGCTGACATCGCGTTTTCGCCCGGTTTCCGCTGGGGCACCACCCTGCTGCCGGGGCAGGCCGTCACGCGCGAGTGGCTGATGGACATGACCGCCATCACCTACCCCTACACCACCCTGACCAGCATGACGGGCAGCACCATCAAGACCATTCTGGAAGATGTGGCCGACAACCTGTTCAACCCCGACCCCTACTACCAGCAGGGCGGCGACATGGTGCGGGTGGGCGGCCTGAGCTACCGTTGCGACCCGCAGGCCGCCGCCGGCCGGCGTATCGATGAACTACGCCTGGGCGGCCGTCCACTCGAAGCCGACCGCAGCTACAAGGTGGCGGGCTGGGCGCCCGTGTCCGAAGAGGCCAGGCAGACCGGAGGCAAGCCGATCTGGGACCTGGTGGAACCTTGGCTCAAGGCCAAGGGCCGGGTAGCGGCGCGCCAGCTCAACCTGCCGCAAGTGACCGGGGTTGAGGGCAACCCCGGCGCCGGCGGAAGACGCCCGGCTGCACCTGCCGGCGCTGCTGCTCATGGCGCGGCCTGCGCCGGCCCGGCCGGGCGCAGCGTGCGGCTCAGCAAGAGCACCGGCAATAGCCCCACCAACACCAGCGCCAGCGCCGGCAGGGCCGCCTCGCCCAAGCGCTCGTCGCGCGCCAGCTGGTAGGCCACCACCGCCAGCGTGTCGCTGTTGAACGGGCGCAAAACCAGCGTGGCCGGCAGCTCCTTCATCACATCCACAAACACCAGCAGGGTGGCGGCGGCCACCGAGCGCCGCAGAAGCGGCCAGTGCAGACGGCGCAGCAGCGCGGCATCGCCGAGGCCCAGCATGCGGGCGGAATCATCAAAACTCGCCGGAATGCGCGCATAGCCGCTTTGCAGCGACTGCAACGCTACCGCGCTGAAGCGCACGAGATAGGCCCAGACCAGGCCGAACGCTGTGGCGGTGACGTAATAGCCCAAGCCGCTCTGTGGCGCCAGGGTCTGGAGCCAGCCCACCGGCAGCAGCAGCCCCACCACCAGCACCGCGCCCGGCACGGCGTAGCCCAGGCCCACCACCTGCACCGCCAGCCGGGCCGGCGCCGTCGGCGCGCGGCGCAGATTGAACGCCAGCAGCAGCGCCACGCCCACCGCCAAAGCCGCACTGATGCCGCCCAGGCGCAGGCTGTTGAGTGCCCAGCCGCCAAACTGGCGCCAGGGCAGCTCGACACCGTCGGCCAGCAGGGGCCGCAGCATGAACAGCACCGGCAACACAAAACCCAACAGCCCCGGCAGCCCGCACACCAACCAGGCCAGCCACCGCGCACGTCCCCGCAGCAGCTCCGGGCGCGCGTCCAGCGAATCGGCGCGGCCGCCCCGGCCCAGGGCAAAGCGCAGGCGGGCCTGCGAGCGCCGCTCCAGCGCCAGCAACAGCGCCACCAACAGCTGCAGCAGGGTGGCCAATTGGGCGGCGGCGATGCGGTTGTCCATCGCCAGCCAGGCCTTGTAAATGCCGGCGGTGAAGGTCTGGATGCCGAAGTAGCTGGCCACGCCAAAGTCGGCGAGAGTTTCCATCAGCGCCAGCGCGGTGCCAGCAGCCACCGCCGGCCGCGCCAGGGGCCCCGCCACCCCCCGCCGCCGCCGTCGCAGGGGCGCCCCGAGCAGGCGCGCGGCCTCCATCAACGGCGCGGCGCGCTCGGCCAGCGCGGTGCGTGCCAACAGGTAAACATA
>JBEGOC010000127.1:0-7670 GCA_041182225.1 Pseudomonadota bacterium
CCCATATGGCGCAGAAACGTTTGAGCACCTTGCCTCGGGTAAAACAGCATACTCAGTCCGAGGGCTTCGTGTGGCGGACTGAAACAAACCTATCTCCGAGACGCGCTGGTCTGATCGGGCTGCTTAGCGTGGCCATGTCGGTGCACAGCACTTGGGCCCAGGTGGGTGACACAGTGCCCTTTGGGCACTGGTCGATTGACCGGACCGAAGTCACCATCGGCCAGTTTGCGCGTTATGCCCAGGCCACCGGCGTCGTGACGCAGGCAGAAAAAGAGGGTGGCGGCTTTGAGTTCGGCGCCGGCTGGGAACGCCGCCCCGGCTGGTCCTGGCGAAAGCCCGATGGGCACATTGCCCGCGCCGACTTGCCTGCGGTGCATCTGAATTTTGCCGAGGCACAGGCCTACTGCCGCTGGGCTGGTGGGCGCCTGCCCACCGGCGCAGAATGGCAAATGGCCGGCTTTACGGAGCTGCGCGATGCGCCCCCGGCACCGTGGGTCAAAGGCAAGACCTACCCCTGGACCACGGGCAATAGCCCGCAGGGTGCCAACACCAGCGATCCAGACCCCTGGCCGCGCGCCGCGCCTGCGGGCGCCACGCGCGAAGGCGTCAATGGCCTCTACGACATGGGCGCCAATGTGTGGGAATGGACCACTGACGCGAAGGGGCCGGAACGGCGCACAGTGGGCGGCTCCTGGTGGTACGGCGCATTCAACATGCAGGCCGATGTGCAGGCCTTCAAGCCAGCGGACTTTTATGCGGTCTACATTGGCTTTCGCTGCGTGTACGACCACCCTCTGAGGCGATCCGCGCCTTGACCACCACGCGGCGCGGGGAACGGCAGCTCGGCTCGGGGCGACGCCGGTTCATCCCGCACCATACGCCATAGCAAACGGGTGCCAACCAGCGCAGTGTGTGTCGCTGACGGTACGGCGTCCTCAATAGTCGGCGGTGTGCAGGTCCACCTGCTGGTGCGTGATGCGGTCACCGACGACGGTGAAGGTGTCGGTCCCTCGGGTTCCGTCAGCCCGCCCGCCGCACAGCGCCCATTGCATCGCGATGCGGGTGCCGGAGGCACTTGCGTCGGCGTCGATCCGGGTCAGGCTGTGCACCACCAACTGGCTGCAGCCCAAGCGCTGCAGCGCCAAGGGGAAGTAGTCGCGCGGCACAACCTGATGCATACCCCGCGTGATGCGGGCAGCCTCGGTGTAATCGGCTGACATGAGGTCGGCATCGCCGCAACGGACCGCCGCAACATGCGCCTCGACCACAGCCATGGCGTCGGCAGCTGCACCCTGAGTGCGCAGCGCTGCCTGCAGCATCAGGACGACGTCCCGATTCGGTCGCTGCTGGTGCGCCGGCAGGGTCACTGGGCGGGGATGAACTTGCCGTCTTTCACGGTGATCAGGATTGGCTCGTAGGTCGGCTCGCGTTCGGAACCCGTGAAACTGAAGTTGCCTTTGCCGCTGCCCAGCACCACCGGAAAGTTGCGGGTGGCAATCACCGCGTCATTCAGGTTCTGGCGGGTCACCGCACCTTTGACATTCGCCAGGGCGTGGCCGTAGAGCTTGCCAATGGTGTAACCCACCGCGTTCCACTGGTCGGGAATGGCGTTGTACTTTTTTTGGTAGTTGGCAACAAAGGTCTTTGCCAAGGCGTCGGTGCGGATCTCCGGGAAGGCATCGGTGCCAATGAGCGTGCCCTCGACCGCCCTGCCTCCGATGCGCAGGAAGCTGGCCGAGGCAGCCGCATTGTTGGCAACAAAGCGCAAATTGGGCGCCGCACCAGCTTGCTTGGCCTGCAGAATGATGTTGGCAGCGGCCGAGTCGTTCATGGTGATCATGACCGCATCGGGCTTCAGGCTGGCGATCTTGGTGGAGAGTGCCGAAAAATCGGTCTCGGCCATCATGGCGCTTTCCTCGGGCATGAAGGACACTTTGCCGTCCAGCACCGAGCGGATCACCTTGGTCTGGGCGGCGGCGCCGTCGTTGTCTCGACTGGCCACCGTCATGATGCTCTTGGGTTTGACCGTGTCCAGGGTGTGGTTGGCCAGCACGGTCATCAGTGTGGTGGGCGAGTTCAGCACCCGGTTCGACCAGGGGCCGGCCTTGTTGACCGCCTGCGTGACCGCGATGCCCAGCATGGGAATCTGCAACTGGTTGACCACCGGTGACACCGCCAGAACCGTGGGCGAGGCACTGGGGCCGGCGATTGCCATGACCTTGTCAACATTGGCCAGGCGATTGACCAGGGTGATGGTCTGGTTGGTGTTGGAGCCGTCATCGGCAATCACCAGCTTGAGCGTGCGGCCGGGCCCGGCCTCGCTGCCCGCATTGATTTCGTCGACGGCCATTTGCAGGCCCTTGACGGCAGCGGTACCCACAAAGGCGTACACCCCCGTCAGGGAGACGGGTACGCCGATGGCGATTTCTTGCGCCGAAACAGATGACGCAGCGGTAGCGAGCGCCACCATGGTGAGTGCGAAGGGTAGTTTCATGGGCGACCTTATGATAGAGTTTTAAAATCCAACGAATTCGTAGTATTTCAGCCAAAATGATTCCCGTACATAGGGGTTTCCCTAGAGAAAATAGGCCAGTAGTGGCATCAACATAGGCTACAGTCCGCGCTATTGTTGGACGGACCGATATATTGGCTTGTTCTTTTTCCACGGCTGCCGGCACATGACAAGGTAATGGTTCGATGACATCGCAATCACTGGTGATTGTGGGCGCCGGTATTGGCGGCCTCACCGCGGCGATCATGGGCGCCGAACGCGGCATGGACGTCACTTTGGTCGAGGCTGGCGACAAGGTCGGTGGCGCCGCAGCTTACTCTGGCGGCCAGGTCTGGCTCGGTGCCAACCATGTGGCGCGCCGCGCGGGCATCACAGACTCGGTCGCAGACACCGTGGCGTATGTGCAGGCAGCGGCCGGACGCGATGCGTCCAGTGTCGACCCGGCGATGTGCGAACGCTGGGTTCGCGGTGCGGCCGATGCCGCGGCCTGGCTGGAAGCGGTCGGTGCGATCCGATGGGAACTGATCGCCGACTACCCCGACTATTACTACCCGAACTTGCCAGGTGCGCGCGCCTCGGGCCGCTACCTCACCGGCGCCCCGTTTTCCGGCGGCCAATTGGGTGCGGCCAGGGCCCAGTTGCATGTCAGCCCGCATTTTCCTGTCGGCATCCGGTACGGTGAGATGTTCGCCTGGGGCGGCATGTCAAGCAAGTCGCGCTGGGACTGGCCGCTGGTGGCCGAACGCCGCGCGCAGGACATCTTGACCTTTGGGACCGGCATTGTGGCGGCGCTGTTCCACGCCGTGTTGCGCCGCAAGGTGCGCCTGCTGCTGCGCCACGCCGCCACCGCATTGATTGAGGAAGCCGGCAAGGTCATCGGCGTGCGCTGCCAGGGCCCAGGGGGCAGCGTCACGGTGCCCGGCACAGTGATCCTGGCCACGGGTGCGCACGACTGGTCGACGGAGTATTCCGAGCGCTTCACGGGCATTCCGGCGGCCGACGGCGGCAGTGTCACGCCGGACACCGTCCGCGGTGATGCCATGCGGCTGGCGGCAGCGGTGGGCGCTGAGGTACGCGCATTGCCCGCCTGGGCCGCACCCGTGCTGCCGGGTTATCGGTTGGACCAAACGGCTTTCGCCGGCGATACCGGCTACCGCGCCTGCTTTGAGCATTGCCTGCCCCACACCTTTCTGGTCAACCAACTCGGCCAGCGCTTTTGCGACGACTCATTCCATTCCGACATCGTGGCCCGGGCGCTGCAACCCGATGCCCATGGGCGGCCCGCTCATCTGCCCATCTTCATGGTGTGGGACGACAACCACCATGCCAAGTATGGACTGGGCCGCGCCATGCCGGGCGCGCCCTACCCCGAGGGCCTGGTCACCAGTGCGCCCACACTGGCAGAACTGGCCCGGCAACTGGGCATCGACCCAGCGGGTTTGGTCGCCACGGCGGAGCGTTTCAATGCCATGGCGCAATCGGGTACCGACGTTGATTTTGGTCGGGGTGCCAACCTCTCGGTGAGACGCTTCCGCGGCGACTGGAACCACCAGCCCAATCCGAACATGGCTCCTGTTGCGCTGGCGCCCTTCCATGGCATGCGGATGCGCCTGTTGAACACCGGTATCGCGGCCGGTGGGGTGCGCACCGACGGCAACGCCCAGGCGCTTCGGGCCGACGGGTCTGTGATTGACGGTGTGTATGTGGTGGGTGAGGCATCAGCGCGGGCTGCTGCCGGCGTGGGCTACAACAGTGGGTATTCACTGAGCCGCGCGATGGCCTTTGGCTGGATTGCTGCTGGCCACGCGGCTGATGCGTTGGAGGCGGTCACGGTCTGACATGCTGGCACAACAACTCCTGAACGGCCTGGTGGTGGGCGGCGTCTATGCGCTGTTCGCGCTGGGGTTCACCCTGGTTTTCGGCATTCACCACCTGATGAATCTCGCCCACGGCGCGGTGTTCATGACCGGCGCCTTCGTGGCGCTCTACAGCGTGCTGGCAGGTTTGCCGCTGTGGACGGGTGTGCTGTTGGCCATTATGGTGTGTGGGCTGCTGTCAGTGCTGATCGAGATCACCGCATTTCGACGCCTGCGCAGGTCGGGCGAGGCCGAGTTCGGCGCGATCATCTCCACGTTGGGTGCCGACCTCATCATCATGAGCTTCGCCCAGAAGATTTCAGCGTCTGAAGTGCTGCGCTTCCCTTTCGAGACTTTTCCGGTGCAAATTTTCCAATTTGCCGGCCTGCGTGTGTCGCTGCTGCAACTGTTCATGGCGGTGTCGGCTTTCGTTCTGATGCTGGTGCTGTTCTGGTACCTGTACCGCACGCCACTGGGTACGAGGGTTCGGTCCGTGTCGGGCAATGAACGCGCCGCCGTGTTGTCGGGCGTGAACCCGAATGTGGTGTATTTTCAGACCTTCTTTCTCTCCGGCGCGCTGGCCGGCGCGTCCGGTGTGTTGATCGGGCTGGCCTTCAATTCGATCCAGTTCACCATGGGTGAGCCCTTTTTGCTGCGCGGCTTTGTCGTCATTGTGCTCGGCGGCATGGGCAGCATCCCGGGCGCCATGATTGCCGGCCTGCTGTTCGGCATGATCCAGACGCTCACTGCAGCCTACCTGCCGGCGGGGCTGACCGATGCCATCATCTTCTCGCTGCTGTTCGTGATCCTGCTGGTGCGGCCCTATGGCCTGTTCGGCAAGGAAACGGCCGGTGCCATGAGGGCTGAGCGATGAGCGATTTCCTCAACACCTACCACCACCTGTTCAATGTGTTCCTGATCGGCTCAGGCTACGCTTTGAGCCAGTGGGTGGTGATGCGGGCCGGCGTGTTCTCGGTGGCAACGGCCGGCATGGCGTCGATCGGCGCTTATGCCGCCGCCATTTTGACCACCCGCATGGGCTGGCATTACCTGGCTTCGCTGGCGGCGGCGCTGGTGCTGGGCGCCGCGGTCGGCCTGCTGCTGTCGTGGCCGCTGGCACGCTTGCGCGGGGTATTTCAGGCCATTGCCACGCTCGCCTTTGTGCAGGTGGTGATGGCCATTGCGTTGTACTCGGACAACCTGACCGGTGGCGCCATGGGGCTGAACGCCATTCCGACACTGGTGGGCACCGTTGAAACACTGATTGCGCTGGTCTTGGTGGTCTATCTCATGACCGCCATCAGCGCCACCCGGCTCGGGCGCGCCTTCGAGGCGATCCGGCAGAACGAGGCGGTGGCGAGTTCACTCGGGGTCTCAGTCAATTTTCACCAGGCCCTGGCCTTCGCCATCAGCGGCGCGATTGCGGGGCTTTTCGGGGGCCTGGAGGCATTCCAGAGTTTCACCCTGTTTCCGGCCACCTTTGGTTTTCCCGCCGTGATCGCCGCACTGTCCTATGTAGTGCTTGGCGGTCGACGTTCGGTGGCTGGCCCGATCGTCGGCGCGGCGATCCTGTTGGCGCTGCCTGAAATCTCCCGGCCCCTGGCCGACTACCGCATGGCCCTGTACGGTGCGATCCTGATGCTCGTGATTGCGTTTCTGCCGCGAGGCATCGTCGACACTGGCCTGCTGGCTTTGCGCCGGCGCCGCATCGCCCGCCTCACCCCGCCGGAGCCGCGCGAATGACCACCCTGACGATTGATCATGTCTCCAAGAGTTTCGGCGGCGTCGATGCGGTCGCCGACATCAGCATGCAGGTGCCGGCGGGCAGGATCACCGGTCTGATCGGCCCTAACGGTGCCGGCAAGACGACGCTGATCAACCTCATCACGGGCATCCTCACCGTGTCGAAGGGCCAGATCCGCTTTGGCGAGCAAGACATCACACAGGCGCCAGCGCACATGGTCGCGCGGGCTGGCATCACCCGCACTTTTCAGAACATCCGGCTGCTGACCGAGGCCAGCGTGATCGACAACGTCATGATCGGCTTCTACCGCCGTGAAAAATCCAGCACGCTGGCCAGCCTGCTTGGCCTACCGGCCGCCCGCAGCGAGACCGTCAGCCTGCGCGCGCGCGCGCTGGCATTGCTGGAGCTCTTCGGCATGGCTCACCTGGCCGCGCACGAAGCCGGTGGCCTGGCGTATGGCCACCAGCGCCGTGTGGAAATGATGCGCGCCCTGGCGTCCGAACCCGCCCTGATCCTGCTCGACGAACCCGTGGCTGGCATGAACGATGTGGAGGCCGCTGAACTGGGCGAGATCTTCACCCGGCTGGCGCGGGAGGGCATGGGCGTGTTGCTGATCGAGCACAACGTGCGCTTTGTAACGCAGCTCTGTCACCACATCTACGTGCTCGACAGCGGCCGCATGATTGCATCAGGCACGCCCGCCGAAGTCGTCAACAACCCCGCGGTCATCACCGCCTACTTGGGCGCCTGACCCCCGCATGAACACCGTGCGCCCTGCCCCTGCCGACTCATCTGCCATGCTGACGGTGAACGATCTCAGTGCCGCCTACAGCGGCATCAAGGCGCTTCGCGGCGCCTCGCTGACCGTGCACGAGGGTGAATTTGTGGCCCTGATCGGGCCCAACGGCGCTGGCAAGTCCACCTTGTTGAACTGCCTGAGCGGCGTGGTACGGCCCTCGGCGGGATCGATTCGCTTCATGGGCCAGGAACTGGTGGGGGTGGCCCCTTGGCACGTCGCCCGCAGGGGCCTGTTGCAGGTACCGGAGGGACGCCAGATCCTGCCCAACCTCAGTGTGCGTGAAAACCTCACGCTGGGGGCTACCGCGCTGTCGGGCAGGGGGTCGACCTACTCGTTGGAGCGCATTCACGCCTTGTTTCCGATACTGGCAGAGCGCCGGGAGCAGCGTGCCGGCTCACTCAGCGGCGGCCAACAGCAAATGCTGGCCATTGGCCGGGCGCTCATGGGCGCGCCGCGTCTGTTGCTGCTCGACGAACCCAGCCTGGGTCTGGCGCCGGTGATCGTGATTCAGGTGTTCGAGGCGCTGCGCATGCTGAACGCTCAAGGCCTGACCATTCTGCTGGTCGAACAGAACGCTCGCCAGGCCTTGTTGGCCACCGACCGCGCCTACGTCATTGAGCAGGGCCGGGTGGTGCATGAAGGCCCGAGCGCGGCTCTGGCTGCCGATCCGGCCATCGTGGCGCATTACCTGGGCCAAGGCGCGAAGGCATCCTGACCGGGCTCGGATTGCCCGCCCGCTGTCCCCAGGTGACTGGAATT
>JBEGOC010000128.1:0-13331 GCA_041182225.1 Pseudomonadota bacterium
GTACTGGGCCCGAAACGGTGCAAAACCCAGCAGCTCGAAGTCGGCAATCGCCCGCAGCAAGGGCGGGGCCACACGCTGCAGGGCGCCCGCGGCATCTATGCCAGGCAGCAACTCGCCCAACCAGGCCGGCGCCGTGGCCAGTCCCGTCACCTCGCGCCGACCCAGATTGAGGCCGACCCCGACAATGACCTGGCGCTGGCCATCCTGCCCAGCGGTCTCGATCAGGATGCCACCGAGCTTGCGCCCGTCCAGCCACAGGTCATTGGGCCACTTGAGCCGCAAGGCCGGATGCAGGCTGGCGGCCAGGCTGACGCCCACCGCCAGTGACAGTCCGGCCCAGTCGAACGGCGCCAGCGGCAGGCTCAGGGAGAAGGTCAGGGACTCGGCCTCGGCACCGACTCCTTCCGCACTGAGCCACTGCCGGCCCAGCCGACCGCGGCCAGCCGTCTGTTGCCGCGCCAGCAGCAGGATGGGCTGCGTTTGGCCGTCGCGCGCACGCCGCATCAGCTCGGAGTTGGTGGAGTCGATCCGGTCGACCCGCTCCAGCACAAGCCCCGGCCATGCCAGCGCCAGCGCCTTCGCCACCGGCTCGTCATCCAGCGGCATGCCCGGCCCTCTAGCGCCGGCGCCGCTTGGGCGCGAGCATGGTGCCGCGGCAGCTGGCGGCACCGCACCAGCAGGCGTACTCGGCCTTGAGCTGCGGCGTGTAGCGCTCTTCGACCATCAGGCCATAGTCAAAGCTGAGCTCTTCTCCGGCCTCGATGTTGCGCAGCGCCCGGATGAAAACCCGGCCACCGTCTTCTTCCGCCTCGCAATTGGGCTCGCAGGAATGGTTGATCCAGCGCGACGCGTTGCCGCCATGCAGTCCGTCAATGACCCGCTGCGCATCGATGTGAAAGTAGAAGGTGTGGTTGGGATGTTGCGGATCGTGCGGGTGGCGCGCCTGCGCCTCCGGCCAGCTGATGACCTCGCCGACATACTCGATGATGGTTTCACCCTCGGCCAGACCCTGCAGCGCGAACACGCCCTTGCCATGCACGCCGGAGCGACGGATCTGGATGCGGCGATGGTCGTTGGAGCGGGCTGGTGTGGTCACAGTGGAAAATTTGGTATGGTGAACCCGGATGGGCGCGTGGGTGCGCGCTCACGTGTGCATGTGCGGGCGCCTGCGCGCCCGCGAGAGACTGGATTGTAGTCAGATGAAAACCTTAGTCATTGCCGAAAAGCCGTCTGTGGCGCAAGACATCGTGCGGGCCCTCACGCCCCTGGCGGGCAAGTTCGAAAAGCACGACGAGTACTTCGAAAACGAGCGCTATGTGGTGTCCAGCGCGGTCGGCCACCTGGTCGAGATCCAGGCGCCCGAGGCGTTCGACGTCAAGCGCGGCAAGTGGAGTTTTGCCCACCTGCCGGTGATTCCACCGCACTTTGACCTCAAGCCGGTGGACAAGACCAAGACCCGCCTGAACGCCGTGGTGCGCTTGGCCAAACGCAAGGATGTGGACCAACTCATCAACGCGTGCGACGCGGGCCGCGAGGGCGAGCTGATCTTCCGGCTGATCGAGCAGTACGCCGGCGGCGCCAAGCCGCTGGGTAAGCCGATCAGCAGGCTGTGGCTGCAGAGCATGACGCCGCAGGCGATACGCGACGGCTTTGGCGCCCTGCGCAGCAACGCGCAGATGCAGCCGCTGGCCGACGCAGCGCGCTGCCGCAGTGAGGCCGACTGGCTGGTCGGCATCAACGGCACCCGGGCCTTGACCGCCTTCAACTCGCGCGACGGCGGCTTTTTCCTGACCACCGTCGGGCGGGTGCAGACGCCCACGCTGTCGGTGGTGGTGGAGCGCGAGGAGCAGATCCGCAAGTTCATCAGCCGCGACTACTGGGAAATCCACGCCAGCTTTACCGCCCAGGCCGGCGAGTACGCGGCCAAATGGTTCGACCCGCAACATAAGAAGGACGCCGCCGACGCTGAAAAGAAAGCCGACCGGGTCTGGAGCCAACGCGAGGCGCAGGCGATTGCCGACGCGGTGCGCGGCCAGCGCGCCAGCGTCACCGAAGACAGCAAGCCCACGACCCAGGCCGCGCCGCCGCTGTTTGACCTGACCAGCCTGCAGCGCGAGGCCAATGGCAAATTTGGCTACTCGGCCAAGACCACGTTGTCGATCGCGCAGAGCCTGTACGAGCGCCACAAGGCGCTGACCTACCCGCGGACCGACTCGCGGGCCCTGCCGGAAGACTATGTGCCGGTGGTCAAGCAGACTTTTGAGATGCTGGCCGACTCCGGCCTGCGGCACCTGGCGCCACATGCCTTGACCGCGCTCAACGGCAACTACATCAAACCGACCAAGCGGGTGTTCGACAACACCAAGGTGAGCGACCACTTTGCCATCATCCCGACGCTGCAGGCGCCCAGTGGGCTGAGCGAGGCCGAGCAGAAAATCTATGACCTGGTGGTGCGCCGCTTCATGGCGGTGTTTTTCCCGAGTGCCGAGTACCAGGTGACCACCCGCATCAGCACCGCCGCCGGCCACAGCTTCAAAACCGAGGGCAAGGTGCTGGTCAAACCCGGCTGGTTGGCCGTTTACGGCAAGGAGGCGGCGCTGGAGGTGGCCGACGCCAAGGACGGCGACAAGGGCCAGAATCTGGTGCCGGTGCAGCCGGGTGAACGGGTGCCGGTGGCGACGGTCGAGCCCAAGGGCCTGAAAACCCGGCCGCCGGCCCGCTACTCCGAGGCCACGCTGCTCGGTGCCATGGAAGGCGCCGGCAAAACCGTGGAAGACGACGAGCTGCGCGAGGCCATGCAGGAGAAAGGCCTGGGCACGCCAGCCACCCGCTCAGCCATCATCGAGGGCCTGATCGCAGAGAAATACATGCTGCGCGAAGGTCGCGAGCTGATCCCGACCGCCAAGGCCTTCCAGCTGATGACGCTGTTGCGCGGGCTGGGGGTCGAGGAGCTGTCCAAGGCCGAGCTGACCGGTGAGTGGGAGTACAAGCTGGCGCAAATGGAGCACGGCCAACTCAGCCGCAGCAGCTTCATGGCCGAAATTGCCGCCATGACCGAGCGCATGGTCAAAAAAGCCAAGGAATACGACCGCGACACCATCCCCGGTGACTACGCCACGCTGCAGGCACCCTGCCCCAACTGCGGCGGCGTGGTCAAGGAAAACTACCGCCGCTACACCTGCACCGGCAAAACTGGCGCGGAGGACGGCTGCGGCTTCTCGTTTGGCAAGTCGCCCGCCGGGCGCACCTTTGAGCTGGCCGAGGTCGAGCAGTTTCTGCGTGAGCGCAGAATCGGTCCGCTGGACGGCTTCCGATCCAAGGCCGGCTGGCCCTTCACCGCCGAGATGGTGGTCAAGTTCGACGAGGAGACCAAGAACTTCAAGCTCGAATTTGACTTTGGCGACGACAAAAAGGGGGAAGAGACCGGCGAACTGGTCGACTTTTCTGGCCAGCACAGCCTGGGCGCGTGCCCGAAGTGCGGCAGCGCCGTGTTCGAGCACGGCAAGAGCTATGTCTGCGAAAAGTCGGTACCCACCCCGGCGCAGGCCAGCCCGAGCTGCGACTTCAAGAGCGGCCAGATCATCCTGCAGCAGCCCATCGTTCGCGAACAGATGAGCAAGCTGTTGGCCACCGGCAAAACCGACCTGCTCGACAAGTTTGTCAGCATGCGCACCCGCCGCGCCTTCAAGGCCATGCTGGCCTGGGACGCCGAGGCAGGCAAGGTGAACTTCGAGTTCGCGCCGAGCAAGTTCCCGCCGCGCCCCACGGCTGCCACAAAAAAGATAGCAACAAAGTCAATAACGACGGGGGCTAAGGCCCTAAAGCCTTTAAAGGCCAAGGCACCTGCGGCAGCCAAGAAGGCCGCCAGGCCAGCTACCAAAACAAGCACCAAGCCAGCCGCCAAAGCGCCGCGCAAAGCCGCCGCGCCCAAGGCCGCCGCCGGCCTGACCCCCAGCGCCGCCCTGGCAGCCGTCATTGGCAGCGAGGCGGTCGGCCGGCCCCAGGTGATCAAGAAGCTGTGGGACTACATCAAGGCCAACCAGTTGCAGGACAGCGCCAACAAGCGCGCCATCAACGCCGATGCGAAATTGCTGGCGGTGTTCGGCAAGCCGCAGGTGACGATGTTCGAACTGGCCGGCATCGTGGGCAAGCACTTGGGCTGAACCGGCCCGGCGTGGGCTGCGGCCGCGGCCGGTTTTGACACCGCGTCGTCACATTTCTGTGACATACTGACGTTTCATTGCCACATTGGGCCGCATTAGCGGGCCAATACAACAATGGCCCACCGATCCGCAACCCGCACCGGTCCGTCCGGCGCGATTGACGTCACTGACAAAGGAAACGATGCAATGTTCAAAGCAACTACCCGCAAACTGATGCTGGGTGCGGCAGCCCTGATGGTGTCTGCTCTCGTCGCAGCGCCTGCCTTCGCGCAAAAAACCAGAATTACCGTCTACAGCGCCCTGGAAACCGACCAGGTCGGCGCCTACAAGCAGGCCTTTGAAGCGGACAACCCGGATGTGGAAATCGCCTGGGTGCGCGACTCCACTGGCGTCATCACCGCGCGACTGTTGGCAGAAAAAGACAACCCCCGCGCCGATGTGATCTGGGGTTTGGGCGCGTCCAGCGTGTCGCTGTTTGAATCCATGGACATGCTGCAGCCCTACACCCCGAAAGGCGCCGAACAGATCAAACCCGCCTTCAAGAGCAGCAAGAACCCGATGTCCTGGACTGGCATGGACGCCTGGCTGGCGGTGATGTGCTACAACACCGTCGAGGGTAGCAAAAAGAACATGCCCAAGCCGACCGCCTGGATGGACCTGACCAACCCGGCCTACAAGGACAGCATCGTGATGCCGAACCCAGCCTCCTCCGGCACCGGCTACCAGGCGGTCTATGCCTGGATCCAGATCATGGGCGAGAAAGCGGCCTGGGAGTTCATGGACAAGCTGCACCAGAACATCGCGGTCTATACCCATTCCGGCTCGGCGCCCTGCTCGCAAGCGGCCAAGGGCGAGCGTGTCATCGGCATCGGCTTTGACATGCGCGGCGCGAGAGAGAAGACCGCCGGCGCCCCGATCGATGTGATCCTGGCCAAAGAAGGCGCACCGTGGGACATGGAAGCCACGGCCATCGTCAAAGGCACCAAAAACCTGGCGGCCGCGCAAAAGCTGGCCGACTGGGCGGTGACCAAGAAGGCTTATGAGCTGTACGGCAAGAGCTACGCCATCGTCGGCTACCCCGGCATGAACCCGGCGCCGCCCAACTACCCGCCGAGCGCCGACGCCGCCATGGCCAAGATCGATCTGGCCAAAATGGGGGCTGACCGCGCCCGCATCCTGGCCGAGTGGACCAAGCGTTACGACGGCAAGTCCGCGCCCAAGTAATGGCGCTTGCGCCCTACCTGAGCATTGACCGACTCCGCAAGCAGTTCGGCAGTTTTGCGGCGCTGAAAGACGTCTCGCTGGAGGTCTTCGCCGGCGAGTTCGTCTGCTTTTTGGGGCCGTCGGGCTGCGGCAAAACCACCTTGCTGCGTGCCATTGCGGGCCTGGACGTCCAGACCTCGGGCCGCATCGTCCAGGGCGGGCGGGACATTTCCAACCTGCCGGCCTCGCAACGCGATTTCGGCATCGTGTTCCAGTCTTATGCCCTGTTCCCCAACCTGTCGGTGGCCGCCAATGTGGGCTACGGACTGGTCAGCCGCAAGCTGCCCAAGGTCGAGATTGCGGCGCGGGTGGATGAGTTGCTGCACCTGGTGGGGCTGCCTGATTCAGGCCTCAAATACCCGGCCCAGTTGTCGGGCGGCCAGCAACAGCGCGTCGCCCTGGCGCGCGCCCTGGCGCTGTCGCCGGGCTTGCTGCTGCTCGATGAACCGCTGAGTGCGCTCGATGCGCGGGTGCGCAGCTACCTGCGCACCGAGATCCGGCGTTTGCACCAACGCCTGGGTGTGACCACCATCATGGTGACGCACGACCAGGAAGAGGCGCTGACCATGGCCGACCGCATCGTGGTCATGAACGAGGGCGTGATCGAGCAGATCGGTACACCGCTGGAGGTCTACCGGCAACCGGCCAGCGCCTTTGTCGCCGACTTTGTCGGCACCACCAATTTCCTGCCCGCTGTGGTGCTGGACGCCGGCAGCGTGCGCCTGGGCGGGCTGGACCTGGCCTGCGCGCTGGACCTCAGCCCCGGCCCCGGGCACCCGGTCACGCTGGCGATCCGACCGGAGGACGTGGTGGTGCGCAACGTGGCGCCCGGCACGCCCAACAGCGCCGAGGTGCGGGTGACCGACGTCGAGTTTCTCGGATCATTTTGTCGCGTCGGACTGGCTCCGGCAGGCGACACGCCACCCCTGCTGGCCGACTTTTCCATCAACGTGGTGCGCGATCTGGGCATCAGTCCCGGCCAGTCGCTGCTCATCAGCCTGCCGCCAGACCGCATCCGGGTGTTTCCCGGAGCGCCGCAAGTGCCGTGACGCCAGCCAATGTGAGTGGAGCCACCGGCGCGGTACCGACCCGGCGCCGCTTGGACCGGGACGATCTGATGATGCGCGCCGGCATCTGCCTGCTGATTGGCTGGCTGCTGCTGACCCTGATCCTGCCACTGTGGTGGCTGCTGTCCAAGAGCTTCCAGAACCAGAACGGCGAGTTCATCGGGCTGGCCAACTACCTCCGCTATTTCTCTACGCCGGCCCTGTTCGCCTCGGTCTGGAACAGCCTGTACATCGCCGTGCTCACCACGGCCATCGTGCTGCCGCTGGCTTTTGTCTATGCCTACGCGCTGCAGCGCAGCTGCATGCGCTTCAAGGGCCTGTTCCAGGCTCTGGCGCTGATCCCGATCCTGGCGCCCTCGCTGTTGCCGGCGATTTCCCTGATTTATCTGTTTGGCAACCAGGGCCTGTTGAAGGACTGGATGTTCGGGGTCTCGGTGTACGGGCCTTTTGGCATCGTGGTGTCCCAGGTGTTCTACTGCTTCCCCCATGCGCTGATGATTCTGCTGGCAGCGCTGTCCATGGCCGACTCCCGGCTGTATGAGGCCGCCGATGCCTTGGGCGCCTCCAAAACCCGGGTGTTCCTGACCGTGACCCTGCCCGGCGCCAAGTACGGCCTGATCAGCGCCGGTTTTGTGATTTTCACGCTGGTCATCACCGACTTCGGCATCGCCAAGGTGATTGGCGGGCGCTTCAATGTGCTGGCCACGGACATCTTCAAGCAAGTGATCGGCCAGCAAAACTTCGAGATGGGCGCAGTGGTGGGCTTTGTGCTGCTGATCCCGGCGGTGGTGGCCTTTGCAGCCGACCGGATCTTCCAGCAGCGTCAGGTGGCGTTGCTATCGGCGCGCGCCGTGCCGCTTGTGCCAAAGCCGGCGCCGCAACGCGACTGGGCGCTGTTTGCATTCTGTACCGTGGTCGGCGGCATGATTGCCGTGGTACTGGCCATGGCCGCCTGGGCCTCGCTGGTCACGCGCTGGCCCTACAACCTGACGCTGACCCTGAACAACTATGCCTTTGGCGAGTTTGATTCCGATGGCTGGGCCACTTATGGGCACTCGGTGCAACTGGCGGCCTGGACCGCTGTCATCGGTACGGTGATCGTGTTTGTCGGCGCCTACCTGCTGGAAAAAACCCGGGCCTTTGCAGCCGGCCGGGGGGTGGCCCAATTCATGGCCATGCTGCCCATGGCGGTGCCGGGCCTGGTACTGGGTCTGGCCTACATCTTCTTCTTCAATGCCAAGGGCAACCCGTTTGGCTTCCTGTACGGCACGATGGGTATTCTGGTGATCAATTCACTGACCCACTTTTACACCGTCAGCCACATGACGGCGACCACGGCGCTCAAGCAGCTGGACCATGAATTCGAGGCCGTATCCGCCTCGCTCAAGGTGTCGCTGCTGCGCACCATGACCCGGGTCACCCTGCCGGTCTGCCTGCCGGCTGTGCTGGACATCAGCATCTACCTGTTCGTCAACGCCATGACCACCGTGTCGGCGGTGATCTTCCTGTACTCGACCGACACCAAACTGGCGGCCGTTGCCATCGTCAACATGGACGAGGCCGGCTTCACCGCGCCTGCTGCCGCCATGGCCATGACCATTGTGGCGACCTCGGCCAGCGTGAAGATCGCCCATCTGCTGCTGACGCGCCGGCTGGAGCGCACCACCCAGGGCTGGCGCCGGCGCTGAAGCCGGTCCGCGCTGTTGCGTCGGGCGAAACAGACGCAGGTCGCCCAAGTCACACCACCGCTCTGATAATGGTGCTGCCACCGCACGGTTGGCAGCGCCGCTGCCTGCCCCGTTGGCACGAGTGTGGAGTGCCTGGCATGACATGGGATGTGCTGATTCGGAACGCCACGGTCTTTGACGGGACCGGGGCGCCGCCGGCTGAACTTGACCTGGGTATCCAGGGTGACCGCATTGTCTTCATGGGCCAGGCCACCGGGCAGCGCGCCCGGGTTGAGCTGGACGCCCGTGGTCTGGTGGTGGCGCCCGGCTTCATTGACATCCACACCCATTCCGACATGAGCCTGCTGATCGATGGCCGGGGCCAAAGCAAGGTCAGCCAGGGCGTCACCACCGACGTCACCGGCAATTGCGGCTTCTCGCCCTTTCCCGTCAACCGCGCACACCTGCCGCTTCACCTGGATTTGCTGGCTGGCATTGGCGATGACCCGGCCGCCCTGGACTGGGTGGACCTCGACGGTTACCGTGCCGCTGCCGAGCAGAAGGGCATCGCCCTCAACATCGCCCCCCTGGTCGGCCATGGCGCCTTGAGAATTGCAGTCATGGGCGTGCGCAGCGAGTCAGCCGATGCGACCGAACTGCAAGCCATGCGCACCCTGCTGGAGCGCATGTTGGACCAAGGCGCCTTCGGCATGACCACCGGCCTGACCTACGTGCCCTCCCGCTATGCCGCCACCGACGAACTCACGGCGCTGTGCCAGGTGCTGGCTGGCCGCGACCGCCTTTACGCCACCCATGCCCGCGACAAGGACCTGCTCGGTGACGACCACCGCTACGGGCCCCTGCATGAGGCGCTGCACCTGGGACGAGCCTCGGGCGTTCGGGTGCAGTATTCGCATGCAGCCATCAACACCCCGTCTGAATGGGGCAGCGCCGGCGCCTGGACGCAGCGTTTTGACGACGCGGTGGGCCAGGGCTTGGATGCAGGTTTTGATGTCTACCCTTACGACGCCTCCAGCTCGGCCCTGACCCAGTACCTGCCGCCCTGGGTGCAAGAGGGCGGCGTAGCCGCCATGAGCGCACGGCTGCAAGACCCCGAGGTGATGGCGCGCGCCGAAACCGACCTGCTCAAAGGTTGGTCGGCGCACCTGATCCCCTGGCTGTGGGACCGGGTGGTGCTGGCCCGTACCGATGGCCTGCTGGGCACGGTCGAGGGCCAAAATCTGCAGCAGGCGGCCGACGGGCTGGGCATGACGCCCGCGCGGCTGGTCTTGAGCCTGTGCCGGGACGGGGGCAACCGGGTGATGGTGGTGCTGTTTTACCGGACCGAGGCCGACATGCGGACCTTCCTGACGCACCCGCGCTCGGTCATGGGCTCTGACGGTTCAGCCCTGTGCTTTGACCAGGGCACGCGGCGCCCGCATCCGCGCAACTTTGGCGCCAGCGTGCGGGTGCTTGGCCGTTTTGTGCGCGAGCTCGGCGACCTGGACCTGGCCACCGCCATTGCCAAGATGAGCGGCCGTGTGGCCGAGCGGCTGCGGCTGCGCGACCGTGGCACCCTGACCATCGGTCACGCGGCGGACATTGTGGTGTTCGACCCAGCCGAGGTGGCAGACCGCGCCACTTACCTGATACCAACCCAAGGCGCCGTGGGCGTGCGCCACGTGCTGGTCAATGGCAGCCTGGTACTGCGTGATGGCGAACAAACCCCCGTGCGTCCGGGGCGGGTGCTCCATGCAGCCTGAGCAGCAAGCCCTCCCGCTGCCCGACTGGCTGAGCCTGCAAGGCTCGGTCGCTGCCGTCACCGGCGGCGGCACCCACCTGGGCCAGGCGATGGCCCTGGCCTTGACCCAGCTGGGCGCCGAAGTGCACCTGATCGGGCGGCGTATTGAGCCATTAGAGGCGGCGGTGCAAGCGCTGCGGGCCACGGGCGCCAGCGCCCAGGCCCATGCCGCCGATGCGGCCGACGAAACCGCCATGCAGACGGTGATGGCGCGCATCTGGCAATCGCGGCAGCGCCTGGACGTGATGGTCTGCAACGCCGGCGGTGGCCAGGGCCGCGAGATGGCGCCCCACATCAGCGTGGCCGACCTGGAGGCGACCCTGCGCGGCAATGTCACCACCACCCTGGTGTGTGCCCAGGCGGCAGCGCGGCTGATGATTCCCAGGCGGCTGGGCGCCATCATCACCGTCGGCTCGATCCATGCCCAACTGGGCAGCAACCCGGCGCTCTATGGCGCCGGATTTGCGCGCTCCTCGCAGTCCTACCATGCGGCCAAGGGCGCCGTGCTCAACCTGACGCGGGCGCTGGCCTGCGAGTGGGCCCAGCATGGTCTGACCGTCAACTGCATCAGCCCAGGACAAATTCCCAAACCTGGCATCGACCCCACCACCCGTGACCGCTTCCTTGCACAGGTGCCGCTGGGTCGGCTCGGCCTGCCGGCCGACCTCAATGGCGCCGTGGCCCTGTTTGCAGGCCCCGCCGGCCGTTGGATCACCGGCCAAAACCTGACGGTGGATGGTGGCTGGTCCGCCTGGTAGAGCCCCCATAACTCCGCACAACACAACTTCCTCGAAAGACCAACTGCCATGACCCCTTGGTACGACATCGCCAATGCCAGCAGCATTGCCTCCCCCACCGTGCTGCTCTACCCGGAACGCATCGAGCACAACCTGCAGCGAATGATTGAACTGGCGGGCGATGTGGGCCGGCTGCGCCCACATGTCAAAACCCACAAACTCGCCCCCATCATCGCCATGAAGCGGGCCGCCGGCATCCACAAGTTCAAGGTGTCGACCATCGCCGAAGCCGAGATGACGGCCCAGGCGGGGGGTGAAGACATCCTGCTGGCGCACCAGCCCAACGGGCCCGGCATCGGCCGCTTCATCACCCTGATGCAACGCTTTCCGGCCACGCGTTGGGCCACCCTGGTCGATGACCCCGCCAACCTGGCGGCCATGAGTGCCGCAGCCGTGGCCGCCGGGGTGGTGCCGACGCTGTACGTCGACCTCAACGTGGGGATGAACCGCACCGGCATCATCCCGGGCGAGCCGGCGCTGGCACTTTACCGACAACTCTGTCGCACACCGGGCGTCACGCCGGGCGGCCTGCACGCCTACGACGGTCATTTGCACAACCCGGACAACGCCGCGCTGGCGCGCAAGGTCAAGGACACCTTTGCCGTGGTCTGGGCGATGCGGGACCAGCTGCGTGCGGAGGGCCTGCCGATGTCCAAGCTGATTGCCAGCGGCACACCGACCTTTGCCCTGCTGGCCCAACACGCGGACGTCGAGGTGGGCGCCGGCACGACGGTGCTGTGGGACTTTGGCCAGGAAAAGGTCTGCCCTGAGCACCGGATGCAGAACGCGGCAGTCCTGATGACCCGGGTGATCAGCAAACCCGCGCCCGACCTGTTGTGCCTGGACCTGGGTCACAAGGCCGTGGCTGCCGAGATGCCCCATCCCCGGGTGCAATTGTTTGGCCTGGAGGACGCGGTCGCCACCATCCAGAGTGAAGAGCACCTGGTCATCCAGACCCCGCGCGCCAAGGACTACCAGGTGGGCGACGTGCTGTACGGCTTGCCGCGCCACATCTGCCCGACCATGGCCCTGCACAGCGAGGTCTGGGCCGTCCGCGACGGGCGCGCTGCCGAGCTCTGGCCCGTGACGGCGCGGACGCGCCGGATCACCGTCTGACTAAACGCTGAAGACACCATGAACACTGCATTGTTGCCGCACCAAGTGAGCAGGAGCGACTTCGACCGCCAGGGCTATGTGTTCCCGGTGTCAGTGCTGGACGCTGACACCACCGCCCGGTACCGGGCCCACTACCTCGACTTTTACCAACGCCACCAGCACCTGCTGCAGACGCTGCCGCCCAACCAGCGCTGGCAGGTCAACTCGGACACCCATTTTGCGTTCCGCTGGGTCGATGAACTGACGCGCGAACCGGCCATCCTGGACGCGGTTCAACAGGTACTCGGACCCGACATCCTGGCCTGGAACACCGTATGGTTCGTCAAAATGCCCGGTGACAAGACATTCATCACCCTGCACCAGGACGGCGCCTACTGGGGCCTGGCACCAATGGAGGTGCTGACCGCCTGGGTGGCCTTGAGCCCGGCTAC
The DNA here is from genome assembly GCA_041182225.1 of Pseudomonadota bacterium. Classification (GTDB taxonomy): domain Bacteria; phylum Pseudomonadota; class Gammaproteobacteria; order Burkholderiales; family Burkholderiaceae_C; genus Rhodoferax. Next base: position 12,306 of record JBEGOC010000128.1, read on the forward strand.
ACCAGAGAATGGCTGCATGCGGGTGCTGCCCGGCTCGCACCGGGGCCCGGCGCTGCCGCAACGCGACACCTTCAACCCCGACAACGCCCTGACCCGTGGCCAAGAGGTTGCGGTGCCCATGGACCAAACGGCAGCCGTCTCCATGGCCTTGCAGCCCGGTGAGATGTCGATGCACCACCTGTGGATCGTCCACGGCTCGGACGCCAACCGCACCGACATCCCCAGAATCGGTCTGGCCATCCGCTATGTGTCGCCCAAGGTACGGCAAAGCAGTGGCGGCAAGCCATTTGCCAGGCTGGTGCGGGGCCGGGACCGCCATGGCAACTTCAGCCTGACCGAGCGGCCCCAAGGCAATGACGGCATGGCGGGCGAGGGCTTTCATGGCGAGGTACTGCAGCGGGTTCATCAGGCGATCGCCGAGGCCAGCAGCAGCCAGCCAGATTAAGTGTCAAAAACCCTCTTAACCCTTATGGCACATAGGGTTATAGCTATTATTTCAATAGCAATTCAAGGTTCAGAACCCAGATCCTGATCCTGATCACGCCAGATCAATCCGCGGGTCAATGTAGGCGTAAAGCACATCGACCGCCAGGTTGATGAACACAAACACCAGCAGAATGAACAGGATGCAGCCCTGGATCAGCGGGTAGTCGCGGGTGCTGATGGCCTGGATCAGCAGGCGACCCAGGCCAGGGTAGGTGAAGACGGCCTCGGTCACCACGGTACCGCCGATGAAGGTGGCCATCATCAGGCCGACGATGGTGACAAAGGGCAGCAAGGCATTGCGCATGACATGCCGGCCGATCACATCGCGCTCGGGCAAGCCCTTGGAGCGGGCGGTGCGCACGTAGTCGGCCTTGAGCTCGCCCAGCAACGAGGCGCGCAGAAAACGGGCGAAGATGCCCGACACATAGACCCCCAGCGTTAATGCCGGCAGCAACAGGTTGCGGATAGCGTCCCACGGTGACTCAAAGACCGACACATAGCCCGACGCCGAGGGCAACCAGCGCAGATGCACCGCAAACA
>JBEGOC010000129.1:0-15412 GCA_041182225.1 Pseudomonadota bacterium
TTTTCCCGCACCTTGCTGACCAAACTGGCGGCGCTGGTGGCCTACCCGGTGATCACGTCCCTCAAAAAGCGCATGGACCACCGGCGCTACAACGGTGGCGCCTTGCTGGGTCTGCGCGGCCTGGTCTTCAAGAGTCACGGCTCCACCGACGAACTCGGCTTTGGCTACGCCCTGTCGCGGGCCCGTGATGCTGCGCGCAACGACCTGCTGCAACAGCTGCAGACACGGATTGCGCATGCGGCGCCGCTGCTGCCCGACGCCCCGCCCGTGCCGGCCCTGACCTCTGTCTGAACCATGACTGTTTACTCCCGCATCACCGGCACTGGCAGTTTCCTGCCGCCGCGCCGCCTCAGCAACGCTGACCTGGTCGCCCAATTGGCGGCCCAGGGGGTGGAGAGCTCGGATGATTGGATCGTGGAGCGCACCGGCATCCGGGCCCGCCACTTTGCCGCCGATGGCGTGTTCAGCAGCGACCTGGCACTGCAGGCCTGCCGCCGTGCGCTGGAGGCCGCCGGCGTCGCCGCCGGCGAGATCGACCTGATCATCGTCGCCACTTCCACGCCCGACATGGTGTTTCCTTCCACCGCCTGTATCCTGCAGCACAAGCTCGGTGCCGCCGGTGGTGCGGCCTTTGACGTGCAGGCGGTCTGCAGCGGCTTTGTCTACGCGCTGACCGTGGCCGATGCCATGATCCGCACCGGCGCCGCTCACAAGGCGCTGGTGGTCGGCGCCGAGATTTTTTCGCGCATCCTCGATTTCAAGGACCGCACCACCTGTGTGCTGTTCGGTGATGGCGCTGGCGCCGTGGTGCTGGAAGCTTCCGAGACCCCGGGTCTGCTCGCCAGCGACCTGCATGCCGATGGCCGCCACGTCGGCATCCTGTGCGTGCCCGGGCATGTGGCCGGCGGCCAGATACTGGGCGATCCCCTGCTCAAGATGGACGGGCAGGCGGTGTTCAAGCTGGCCGTGGGCCTGCTGGAAAGTGCGGCGCACGCGGCGCTGGCTAAGGCCGGCAAGACCGAGGCCGATATCGACTGGCTGGTGCCGCACCAGGCCAACATCCGCATCATCCAGAGCACGGCGCGCAAGCTCAAGCTGTCGATGGACAAAGTGATCGTCACCCTCGATCAGCACGGCAACACCTCGGCTGCCTCGATCCCGTTGGCGCTGGACGTGGCGGTGCGCAGCGGCCGCATCCGGCCTGGTGACACGCTGATGCTCGAAGGCGTCGGTGGCGGTTTCACCTGGGGCGCTGTGCTCCTGGATTTGTAGCAATAGAGTTAGACAGGGCAAGGGCCGGGGCCGGTTTTCATCCTTAACTTTGACGATTCCCATGACACCATTTGCCTTTGTTTTTCCGGGCCAGGGCTCGCAGTCGGTCGGCATGCTCGACGCCTGGGGCCAGCACCCCGCCGTGCTGGCGGCACTGGCCGAGGCCTCTGACGCGCTCGGCGAAGATCTGGCGCGCCTGATTCATGACGGCCCCAAGGAGGCGCTGGCCCTGACCACCAACACCCAGCCGGTGATGCTGGTGGCCGGCGTCGCCGCCTACCGGGTTTGGATGGCCGAGACCGGTATCGCACCGGCGGCAGTGGCCGGCCACTCGCTGGGCGAGTATTCAGCGCTGGTGGCCGCGGGCGTGCTGACGCTGGCACAGGCGACGCCGCTGGTGCGGCTGCGCGCCCAGGCGATGCAGGAGGCGGTGCCGGTTGGGCGTGGCGCCATGGCCGCCATTCTGGGCATGGACGCCGCCCGCGTGATCGCCGGCTGCGCCGAGGTGACCCTGGGTTTCGGCCCGGGCTCGGAGGAGGTGGTGGAGGCCGCCAATTTCAATGACCCGGCCCAAACCGTGATCGCTGGCAGCAAGGCGGCCGTGGACAAGGCCTGCGAGTTGCTCAAGGCCAACGGCGCCAAACGTGCGTTGCTGCTGCCGGTGTCAGCACCGTTCCATTCCAGCCTGATGCGGCCGGCCGCCGAGCGCCTGCGTGAGCAGCTGGCGCTGACCGAGCTGCGCGCGCCGCTTTTTCCCCTGGTCAACAACATCGATGTGGCGGTGGAAACTGACCCGGCCCGTATCCGCGATGCGCTGGTGCGGCAGGCCTTTGGCCCGGTGCGCTGGGTCGAGTGCGTGCAGGCCCTCAAAGCCCGTGGCGTGCGGACCCTGGTCGAATGCGGCCCGGGCAAGGTGCTGGCCGGCCTGGTCAAGCGCATCGACCCCGAACTGAGCGGCCTAGCGTTGGCCGATCCAAGCTCCTTGGCTGACGTGAAGGCGGCACTGGCATGAAAACGACTGAATTCAAAGGCCAGGTCGCCCTGGTGACCGGTGCCTCGCGCGGCATCGGGGCGGCCATTGCACTGGAACTGGCACAGCGCGGCCTGCGGGTAATCGGCACCGCCACCACCGAGGCCGGGGCGGCGCGCATCACTGAGGCGCTGGCCGGCTTCGAGGGCTGCGCCGGCCGCTGTCTCGATGTCAATGACGCGGTCGGGGTGGACAGCCTGATCACGTCCATGGTGCAGTCACTTGGCGGCCTGCAGGTGCTGGTGAACAACGCCGGCATCACGCGCGACAACCTGGCCATGCGCATGAAGGACGACGAGTGGGACGCGGTGCTCGACACCAACCTAAAGGCCGTGTTCCGCATGAGCCGCGCCGTCATGCGGACCATGATGAAGCAGCGCTACGGCCGCATCATCAGCATCACCTCGGTGGTGGGTGCCTCGGGCAATGCCGGCCAGGCCAACTATGCGGCGGCCAAGGCCGGTGTCGCCGGCATGACCCGCGCGCTGGCGCGCGAGCTCGGCTCACGCAACATCACGGTCAACTGTGTGGCCCCTGGCTTCATTGCCACCGACATGACCGCCAGCCTGCCGCCCGAGCAGCACCAGGCCCTGCTGGGGCAGATCCCGCTCGGGCACCTGGGCACGCCGACGGACGTGGCCCATGCCGTGGCCTACCTGGCTTCGCCCGAGGCCGGCTATGTGACTGGGCAGGAGTTGCACGTCAATGGCGGCATGCACATGTAAGGCTTTGCCACCAGCCTTCGCTCCCCGTTTGCCCGTCTTGCGCAAGCGGCCTGCCGAACTGTGGCGAAGCACGGCTAAAATCAGCAATTCATTCACAACCCTCCGAGGGAACCCATGAGCGATATCGAAGCACGCGTCAAAAAAATCATTGCCGAACAACTCGGCGTGGAAGAGTCACAAGTCACCAGCGAGAAGGCTTTCGTGGCCGATCTGGGTGCTGACTCGCTTGACACCGTGGAACTGGTGATGGCGCTCGAAGACGAGTTCGGCATTGAGATCCCGGATGAGGATGCCGAAAAGATCACCACCGTGCAAAACGCGATCGACTACGCCAACACGCACCAGAAGGCTTGACATAGCCTGTTGCCGCGTTCCGGCGCCGTGCTGCCCGCGCGAGCGGGCCTCCTGCTGCCCTTGGGCGGCCTGTTTGTGACAACTACTGATTGCACCTGACCATGACCCGTCGTCGTGTTGTTGTAACTGGTTTGGGCTGCGTCAGCCCCGTGGGCAACACGGTGGCGGATGCGTGGGCCAGCCTGGTGGCCGGCAAGTCCGGCATTGACCTGATCACCAAGTTTGACGCCTCCAGCTTCCCCTGCAAGATTGCTGGCGAGGTCAAGGGTTTCGACCTGGAGTCCTACATGAGCGTCAAAGAGGCGCGCACCATGGACACCTTCATCCATTACGGCATCGCCGCGGCCAGCCAGGCCGTGGCCGACGCGGGCCTGCCCATTGGCGAGGCGCTGGACGATGAGTTCGCCAACCGTATTGGCTGCGTGCTGGGGTCAGGCATCGGCGGGCTGCCCATGATTGAAGCGGTGCACGGCGAGTTCATGGAACGCGGTGCGCGCCGCATTTCGCCGTTTTTCGTGCCTTCCACCATTGTCAACATGGTGGCTGGGCAGGTCTCGATACGTTTCGGTTTCAAGGGCCCCAATATTTCGGTGGTGACGGCCTGCACCACCGGCCTGCACTGCATTGGTGAAGCCGGCCGCATGATCGAATATGGCGACGCCGATGTGATGGTGGCGGGTGGCGCGGAGTCCACGGTGTCGCCGCTGGGCATCGGCGGCTTTGCCGCCATGCGGGCCCTGAGTACCCGCAACGAGGACCCGCAAACCGCCTCCCGACCCTGGGACAAGGACCGTGACGGTTTCGTGCTGGGCGAGGGTGCCGGCGTGATGATCCTCGAGGAGTACGAGCACGCCAAGGCGCGCGGTGCCAGGATCTACGCCGAGCTGGCCGGCTTTGGCATGACTGCCGACGCCAGTCACATGACCGCGCCCAATATGGACGGTCCGCGCCGCGCCATGCTGGCGGCCCTGCGCAATGCCGGGGTCAACCCCGATGCGGTGGACTATCTCAATGCCCACGGCACCTCCACGCCACTGGGGGATCTGAATGAGTCCAACGCCATCAAGGCGGCACTGGGTGACCAAGCCCACAAGGTGGTGGTCAATTCCACCAAATCCATGACCGGCCACCTGCTCGGCGGCGCGGGCGGCATCGAATCGGTGTTCACCGTGCTGGCGCTGCACCATCAGGTCAGCCCACCCACCATCAACATCTTCAACCAGGACCCGGCGTGTGACCTGGACTATTGCGCCAACACGGCGCGTGACATGAAGATCGAGGTGGCACTGAAGAACAACTTTGGTTTCGGCGGCACCAACGGCTCGCTGGTGTTCAAACGCCTCAGCTGATGCCGGTCAGTGGCTGACCCGCGGCATCCGGTCTGACAGCCAGCATGCACCACGCGCCAGCGGTCAGTTTCACGGTAACACGTTCCGCGGTACACGGCCGCTGGTTGGCGGCAACGCTCGCACTGGGGCTCTTGGTGGGTGCGCTGTGGTGGCAACACAGTGCCGAGCCCGGCTGGCGCCAGGGCCTGTTTCTGTTGCTTTACCTGGCGACCGCCGGTCTGGCGCTCCGGCAGTGGTACCGCACGCCGCGCGGCCGCTTGCAGTGGGACGGCGAGGCCTGGCACTGGTCGGCTTGGCCGGCCGCTGGCGGCCCCTTGCAAGTGCGGCTGGATGGTCAATCCTGGTTGTTGGTGCGCCTGCGCGGTGACGCCGGCCGCACGCTGTGGCTCTGGCTGGAACGTCGGACCGAGGCTGCCGCCTGGCCGGCGCTGCGCCGGGCCGTCTTTGCGCCGGCGCCGAGTTTGACCGGGGTTGGTCCCCTGGCGGGCGGCCCGGTGTCCGCACCGTGAGCGCCGAGGCTCCGCTGCCGCCGGCGGACGACAGCGACGCGCTGCTGGTTCAGCGCGCGGTGGCCGGTGAGGCGCGGGCGTTTGAATTGCTGGTGATCAAGTACCGAGGGCGCATCCAGCGCCTGATCGGCCGCATGGTGCGCGACACCGACTTGGTGGAAGACATCGCCCAGGAAACCTTCATCCGCGCCTACCGCGCGCTGCCGCAGTTTCGTGGCGAGGCCCAGTTTTACACCTGGCTCTACCGGATTGCGGTGAACACGGCCAAGAAATTCCTGCTGGATCTCAAGCGTGCGCCGACCGTGTCCGACCATCCACTGGCGGGTGACGACGACGCCGATGAAACTTTTCGGCCCGGATTGGAACCAAGCAATGAAGAGACGCCCGAATCGGTGCTGGCAGCCAAAGAAATTGCAGCGGCGGTCAACGCCGGTCTGGCAGCCCTGCCCGACGATTTGCGTCAGGCCCTGACCCTGCGCGAAATCGAAGGACTGAGTTATGAGGAGATTGCCGGCTTGATGGATTGTCCAATTGGCACGGTGCGGTCCCGGATTTTCCGGGCCCGCGAGGCGATTTCAACCCGGCTCAAGCCGATGCTGGACAAACAGATTGGCAAACGTTGGTAGCAATGGATCAAGACCCATGACGACACAGCCCGCACCCGACATAGTGGAATCAGCCTCTGCCTTGGTCGACGGCCAGTTGCCGGCCGCGGTTGCCGGCCCTGCGCTCGACTGGGTGTGCCAGACGGCGGAAGGGCGCCGCCACTGGCAGGCCTGCCACATCATCGGCGAGGTGCTGCGCGCGGGCCAGGCGTCACCGCCGGCGCGCGACGCGGAGTTTCTGCAACGGCTGCAGGTGCGCTTGCAACGCGAGCCGATCCCTGGGGTATCACCCGATGCTTCTATTGTGATAGCAGAAAGACCAATGCCCACGCTGGTTGCCGGCACGATTCGTGCAGAAGCCGCGGCTGCCAACGACGCTCTGTTTCGCTGGCGCTTGATCGCCGGTGTGGCCGCCCTCGGGCTGGTGGCGGTGCTCGGTTGGCAAATGGGTGACGAGGCTGGCACACGGCTGGCGGCGCTGCAGCCCGTAGCCCAGCCGGCCACAGCGCCGGTCGTGGCCGCCGACAGCGGCGATCCGGCCGCGCCGCCGCGCATGCTGCGCGACCCGCAGCTCGACGCCCTGCTGGCGGCGCACAAGCAGGTCGGCGGCGCATCGGCCCTGCAAATGCCCTCGGGGTTCCTGCGCAACGCCACTTTTGAAGGGACAGGTCGGTGAGTCGGGGATGGGCTGCTCTGTGCTGCTGCCTGAGCCTGCTGCTCGCAAGCGCAGCCTGGGGCCAAACCCGCCCGATGGCGCCGGCCTTGCCTGCGCCGGACCGCTCGCTGAGTGACTGGCTGTTGCGCATGCATGAGGCCTCGCGCAAGCGGGCTTACAGCGGCACCTTTGTCGTGTCCTCGGGCAGCAGCATGTCGAGCGCACGCATCTGGCACGTTTGCGACGGCGAGCAGCAGATGGAGCGGGTCGAGGCGCTGACCGGGGCACCGCGCGCCACTTTTCGCCGCAACGACCAGGTGGTTACTTTTTATCCCGACACCCGTGTCGCGGTGGCCGAGCGGCGCGAATCGCTGAGCTTGTTTCCGAGCCGGCTGCAGTCGGCGGATTCATCGATCGCCCGCTACTACGCCCTGCAGGCCGTGGGCAGCGAGCGGGTTGCCGGCGTCGAGGCCGATGTGGTGCACCTGCAGCCGCGCGATAACCTGCGTTTTGCCTACCGGATCTGGGCCGAAAAAAAGTCTGGCTTGGTGGTCAAGCTGCAAACCCGCTCAGCCGAGGGTCAGGTGCTGGAGCAGGCCGCGTTTTCCGAGTTGCAACTCGATGCGCCGGTGAGCATGGCGCGCCTGGCGTCGATGATGGCGGCGACCGAGGGCTACCAGGTGCAGCGCCTCGACCTGGTCAAGAGCAGCGCTGAGGCAGCCGGCTGGACCCTGAAGGCGCCGGTGCCTGGTTTCGAAGCGACCGGTGTGTATCTGCGGCCGGGCCCGGTGGCTGAGGGTCGGCGGGAGGACACGCTGCAATGGATTTTCAGCGACGGTCTGGCCACCGTATCACTGTTCATCGAGCCCTTTGACGCGCGCCGCCACGCCCAGACTGAGGTGCAGAGCCCCGGCGCCACGCAGTTGCTGATGCGCCGCCTGCTCGACCATTGGCTGACTGCCGTGGGCGAGGTGCCACCCGCCACCTTGGCAGCGTTTGCGCAGGCCCTTGAGCGGCGCAAATGAGACCCCATTTACGCTTGGTTTTTAGCATGAAAGGTCGATGATGATGATCCAGATCGATAGGAAAATATGGCGCTCGGCGCTGCTTGTGGCGGCGCTGGCCGTTGGTGCCACCGCGGGCCTGGTCCCGGTGATGCCGGCCCAGGCGCAAACCCGCACCCTGCCGGATTTCACCGACCTGGTGGAGCAGGTGGGGCCGTCGGTGGTCAACATCCGCACCGTCGAAAAAGTGGCGGCGCGAAGCGGTGCGGGTGGCGCCGACGAGGAGATGCTGGAGTTCTTCAGGCGCTTTGGCCTGCCCATGCCCAACGTGCCACGCCAGACGCCCCGGCCCAACCGGCCACAGCCGCAGGAAGAAGAGCAGCCCCGCGGGGTCGGCTCGGGCTTCATCCTGTCGAGCGATGGCCTGATCATGACCAATGCCCATGTGGTGGAGGGCGCGGACGAGGTCATCGTCACGCTGACCGACAAACGCGAGTTCAAGGCCAAACTCATCGGGGCGGACAAACGCAGCGACGTGGCGCTGGTCAAGATCGATGCGTCCGGCCTGCCGGCCGTCAAGGTGGGCGATGTGAGCCGGCTCAAAGTGGGTGAGTGGGTGATGGCCATCGGCTCCCCGTTTGGGCTGGAAAACACCGTCACCGCCGGCATTGTCAGCGCCAAGCAGCGTGACACCGGCGACTACCTGCCCTTCATCCAGACCGATGTCGCCATCAACCCGGGTAACTCGGGTGGCCCGCTGATCAACATGCGCGGCGAGGTGGTCGGCATCAACAGCCAGATCTACTCCCGCTCGGGTGGCTCCATGGGTATTTCCTTTGCCATTCCGATGGACGAGGCGGTGCGCGTGAGTGAGCAGCTGCGGGTCTCGGGCCGCGTCTCGCGCGGCCGGATTGGTGTGCAGATCGACCAGGTGACCAAGGAGGTGGCTGAGGCCATCGGCCTGGGCAAGGCACAGGGCGCCTTGGTGAGGGCGGTGGAGCCCGGTGCGCCGGCGGACAAGGCCGGTGTGGAAGCGGGTGACATCATCGTCAAGTTTGAAGGCAAGGCCGTGGAGAAATCGAGCGACCTGCCGCGCATGGTGGGCTCGACCAAGCCCGGTACGCGCAGCACGCTGACGGTGTTCCGGCGCGGCAGCTACAAGGACTTGATGGTCACCATTGCCGAGATTGAAGCCGACAAGCCGGCGCGCAAGGCCAACGAGCCGGAAGAAAAACCGAAAACTTCCAGTGCCGGCCAGGCCTTGGGCATGTCGGTGAGCGACCTGACCGAAGCGCAGAAGAAGGAGCTCAAGCTCAAGGGTGGCGTGCGGGTGGATGCGGTGGCTGATGCCGCCGCGCGCGCCGGTCTGCGCGAGGGCGATGTGCTGGTGGCGATTGCCAATATCGAGGTCAACACCGTCAAGGATTTCGAGGCGGCGGTGGCCAAGCTCGACAAGTCCAAGCCGATCAGCGTGCAGTTTCGGCGCGGTGAATGGGCCCAGTATGCGGTGATACGACCAGCGCGCTGAGGCGCCCAGGCGGCGGCATAACCCCAGCCCGGACTCGGGTTTGGGGTTTTTTTGTGTTGTATTTGCAATCAAAACACCGGCTGCGCCAATGCCTCAACGGGGCAGAGTCTGAGAGCAATGTGTGTGAATGCTAACTTTTGAATGAGGCTGCCAGTGTTTTGGTTAGAATGAAGTCGCCTGAAAGCTGTTTAGCGGCATAACGAAAGCTGGGAACTCCACGATGCGGGATGCAGCCACCATGCCCACATACCATCCACAGTTCGCCCACAACTTGGTACTCAAAGTTGATCCTTAATTTGTGAATAAGCTGTGAATAAAATTTTTGTTGCTGCGATGCAACGAAGCCCGCGACAGCGCCTTGGGCTATACGCCGGCCCCTTTTTGCCTACAATGAGTCTCCAACTTTCGCAGTTGCCAAAGAATGTTGGTTCAGGGCGCGTCCGGACTGGTCGCGCCTTTTTTTTCGTGCCCTCAGTCCATTGAATTCAACCACTTGAGCGTTTTCGTTGATGAATCACATCAGAAATTTTTCCATCATTGCGCACATCGACCATGGCAAATCAACGTTGGCCGACCGCCTGATCCAGCGTTGTGGCGGCCTGCAGGAACGAGAGATGGAGGCACAGGTGCTGGACTCAATGGACATCGAGAAAGAGCGTGGGATAACCATCAAGGCGCAGACGGCGGCGCTGCACTACAAGGCCCGCGACGGCCAGACCTACAACCTTAACCTGATCGACACACCGGGCCATGTGGACTTCTCGTATGAGGTCAGCCGCTCGTTGTCGGCTTGCGAGGGCGCGCTGCTGGTGGTCGATGCCAGCCAGGGTGTTGAAGCGCAGACCGTGGCCAATTGCTACACCGCGCTCGATCTGGGTGTCGAGGTGGTGCCGGTGCTCAACAAGATGGACCTGCCCAATGCCGACCCGGACAATGCCAAGGTTGAGATCGAGGATGTGATCGGCATTGATGCCACCGATGCCATCCCCTGCTCGGCCAAGACCGGCATGGGCATTGAGGAGATTCTCGAAGCGGTGGTGACCCGTATCCCACCGCCCAAGGGCAACTCCAAGGGCGCCCTGCGTGCCATGATCATTGACAGCTGGTTTGACAGCTATGTCGGTGTCGTGATGCTGGTGCGTGTGGTGGACGGCCGGTTGGCCCGTGGCGAGCGCATCAAGCTGATGGCCACCGGTGCCACCTACAACGCCGACACCCTCGGCGTCTTTACCCCGGCCAACGAGGCGCGCCAGTCGCTGGAGGCTGGTGAGGTCGGCTACATCATCGCCGGCATTCGCGAACTGCAGGCGGCCAAAGTTGGCGATACCGTCACCTTGATCAAACCCGGCACCGGCGGCGCGGCGCTGACCGCCACCGAGGCCTTGCCAGGCTTCAAGGAAATTCAGCCGCAGGTGTTTGCAGGGCTTTACCCGACCGAGGCCAACCAGTACGAAGGCCTGCGCGACAGCCTGGAAAAACTCAAGCTCAACGACGCCTCGCTGCACTACGAACCCGAGGTGTCGCAGGCCCTGGGCTTCGGGTTTCGCTGCGGCTTCCTCGGCCTGCTGCACATGGAGATCGTGCAGGAGCGCCTGGAGCGCGAGTTCGACCAGGACCTCATCACCACCGCGCCCAGCGTGATCTACCAGGTGGTGAAGTCGGATGGCACCGTGTCCATGGTCGAGAACCCGTCCAAGATGCCCGAGCAGGGCCGGCTGGACGAGGTGCGTGAGCCCATCGTGACGGTGCACCTGTACATGCCGCAGGAGTACGTGGGCTCGGTAATGACCCTGGCCAACCAGAAGCGCGGTGTGCAGATGAACATGGCCTACCACGGCCGCCAGGTGATGCTGACCTACGAGATGCCGCTGGCTGAGATCGTGCTCGATTTTTTCGACAAGCTCAAATCGGTGTCGCGCGGCTATGCCTCAATGGACTATGAGTTCAAGGAGTACCGGGCTGCCGACGTGGTCAAGGTCGACATCCTGCTCAACGGCGACAAAGTCGATGCACTGTCCATCATCGTGCACCGGTCCCAATCCCAGTACCGCGGCCGGGCGGTGGTCAGCAAGATGCGCGAGATCATTTCGCGTCAGATGTACGACGTGGCGATCCAGGCCGCCATCGGCGCCAACATCATTGCGCGTGAGACAATCAAGGCCCTGCGCAAGAACGTGATCGCCAAGTGTTATGGCGGTGACATTTCGCGCAAACGCAAACTCCTTGAAAAGCAAAAAGCAGGCAAGAAACGCATGAAGCAAATCGGCTCGGTGGAAGTGCCTCAAGAGGCGTTTCTGGCCATCCTGCAGGTGGACGACTGATGCAGGTCCTGACCTCATTCGTGCTGGCGGCCTTTTTGGGCTATGCCGGTGCCTGGTACCTGGGCATGGTGGAGGGTAACTTTGCCTTGCTGCTGTTTCTGGCGACGGCAGTGACCGGGATCTACTGGTTTGCCGAGCGCTTTTACTTTCTGCCGGCGCGGCAAAAGGCCGCGGCCCTGCTGGAGGCGCAGTCGGTGCAACGCCAGCAGGAGCTGGCCAAAATGGGCATCACCCAGGTTGACAACGACACGGCCCCGGCGCGTGCGCGCATCCTGGCGCAGCCCTGGTGGCTAGACTGGACCGCTGGGCTGTTTCCCGTGATCCTGGCGGTATTCCTGTTGCGCTCCTTCCTGTTCGAACCCTTCAAGATTCCCTCGGGCTCCATGATCCCGACGCTGCTGGTGGGTGACCTGATCCTGGTCAACAAGTTTCACTACGGCTTACGCCTGCCGGTGCTCAACACCAAGCTGACCGAGGGCACGCCGCCCCAGCGTGGCGATGTGATGGTATTCCGCTACCCGCCGAAGCCCAGCCTCGATTACATCAAGCGCGTGGTCGGTGTGCCGGGCGACGAGGTGGCTTACCTGAACAAGCGCCTCAGCATCAACGGCCAGGTGATGCCGACCGCCACCGTGCCCGAGTTTTTTGACGATGACGTCATGCGCTACTTCAAGCAGTACGAAGAGTCGTTTGGCGATCGGCGCCACCGTGTGCTCAATGACGATGACCGGCCAGCCTTTGTCCCGGGCACCGATGAGTTCCCGTTCAAGGACCAGTGCCGCTACACGGTCGAAGGCGTGGTCTGCAAGGTGCCGCCGGGCCATTACTTCATGATGGGCGACAACCGCGACAACTCGCTCGACAGCCGCTACTGGGGCTTTGTGCCCGACAAGAACATCGTCGGACGAGCCTTTTTTGTCTGGATGAACTTCAGCAACCTCAAGCGTATTGGGTCCTTCAATTGAACCAGGCTGGTGCCGGCCTTCGGGCCAGGAGGTAGCGGCGGGTGAATGACGGTCTCCCCGCCCTTCAGCAGCGGCTGCAACATACGTTTGCCAATCCGGGCCTGCTCAAGCTCGCGCTGACGCACCGCAGTTACTCGGCCGACCACAACGAACGCCTGGAGTTCCTGGGCGACTCGGTGCTCAACCTGGCGGTGGCCGATCTGCTCTATGCGCGCCTGACCGAGTTGCCCGAGGGCGATCTCTCGCGCGTGCGGGCCAATCTGGTCAAGCAGGACACCCTGCACCGCCTGGCGGTGGTGCTGGGGCTGCCCGAGGTATTGCTGTTGGGCGAAGGCGAGATGCGCTCGGGTGGCCAGAAGCGGCCGTCCATTCTGGCCGATGCGCTGGAGGCGGTGATCGGTGCGGTCTACCTCGATGCCGGCTTTGCTGCCGCCCAGGCGCTGGTGCACCGACTGTTCAACGCGGTGGAAATCAACCCGACCATGGACGCCATCGGCAAGGACCCCAAGACTGAACTGCAGGAGTGGCTGCAGGGCCGCAAGATGCGGCTGCCGCTGTACCGCGTGGTCGGCACGTTGGGCGTGGCACACCGGCAAACCTTTGACGTGGAGTGCGAGGTGACCGAGTTCGGCCTGGCCGAGCGGGGCATTGGCGGCTCGCGCCGCGCCGCCGAGCAGGCTGCCGCTGCCGCCATGTTGCACAACCTCAAACACCGGACCCCACCATGACCGCCACGCTACCCCCCGTCACCGATCCCGTCAGAGCCGGCGCCGCCGGGCTTGACGAGCCGCAGGCCGACCTGACCGTCATGCTCAAGGGCCTGCGCGCCGCGCCCGCCGATGCCGATGTGCCTGGCCGGCGCTGCGGGCTGGTTGCCATCGTGGGCAAGCCCAATGTTGGCAAGTCCACCCTGCTCAATGCCTTGGTGGGCCAGAAGATCAGCATCACCTCGCGCAAGGCGCAGACCACCCGGCACCGCATCACTGGCATGCGTACCGAGGGGGCCGCCCAGTTCGTGTTTGTGGACACGCCCGGCTTCCAGACCCGGCACAACAATGCGCTCAACCGCGCCCTGAACAAGGCGGTGCTCGGCGCTGTGGGCGACGTGGACCTGGTGCTGTTCGTGGTCGAGGCCGGCATGTTCAACCAGGCCGACGCCCGTGTGCTCAAGCTTCTGGCCAAGGGGATGCCCACGCTGCTGGTGGCCAACAAGCTCGACCAGGTGCGCTCGCGTGCCGAGTTGGCCCCCTGGCTGCAGCACATGCAGACCCAGCACGAGTTTGCCGAGTTCGTGCCGATGTCGGCCAAGAATGACAAGGATGTGCTGCGCCTGCTCGGCCTGTGCGAACGCTTCCTGCCCGAGCAGGCCTGGTGGTACGCCGAGGACGAACTGACCGACCGCAGCGAGAAGTTTCTCGCCAGCGAGACCGTGCGCGAGAAGCTGTTCCGCCTGACCGGCGACGAGTTGCCCTACACCTCGACCGTGCTGATCGATCAGTTTGGCGAAGAGCCCGGCCGGGGCAAGCAGAAGCGCTTGGTGCGCATCGCCGCCACCATTGTGGTCGAGCGCGACACCCACAAGGCGATGGTGATTGGCGACAAGGGTGAGCGCATCAAGCGCATCGGCACCGAGACCCGGGTCGAGCTCGAAAAACTGATGGACGCCAAGGTGTTTCTCGAGCTGTGGGTCAAGGTGCGCTCGGGCTGGGCTGACGACGAGGCGCGGGTGCGCAGCTTTGGCTACGAGTGAGCCGTTGACCCCCACGCTTGCCGCTGCGCGTGCTGCGCTGCCCCCCGAGGGGGCCTGTTTCGCCTTGGGGCGGCCCGGCGGCGAAACCGCGTATGGTTTGACGGCTTGACGTGGCTAAGCAACGTGTCTCAGACGAACCGGCCTATGTGCTGCACCGCTACGACTGGAGCGAGTCCAGCCTGATCCTGGAGGTGTTCACGCGCGCGCACGGCCGCATCGCGCTGGTGGCCAAGGGCGCCAAGCGGCCCAGCTCCAATTTCCGTCCGATCCTGTTGCCTCTGCAGCCCTTGCGCTTGGCTTTTGGCGGCGACGCCGAGATCCGCACCCTCAAGGGCGCCGAGTGGGTCGGCGGCCATGTCATGCCCACTGGCGAAGCCCTGCTGGCGGGCTACTACCTCAATGAGTTGCTGCTGACCCTGCTGGCGCGCGACGACCCGCACCCGACGCTGTTCGACATCTACGCCCAAGTCACCGCGGTGCTGGCCAGCGGGCAGCCTGAACTACTGCAGGCCACGCTGCGCGCCTTTGAGCTGCTGCTGCTGCGCGAGATCGGGCTGCTGCCGCTGCTGGACGCCCAGACCATGACGCTGCGCGCGCTCGACCCGGCGCAGGCCTATGTGCTGGTGCCCGAGGGCGGCTTGCGCGAGGCGGCCAGTGCCGACCGCGCCAGCCTGAGTGGCGCACAGTGGCAGGCGTTGCAACTCGCACTGGCCGACAGCGCATCCTTCAGTGCCGCGCTGCGGGTCTGCGCCCTGCACATGGCGGAGCTCAAGCCGCAGCTGCGCGCCCTGCTGAATTACCATTGCGGGGTGGGCACCTTGCGTACCCGGCAAATGATGATCGACCTGCAATCCCTATGAACACCACCGCGCTGTCTGTCAACGTCAACAAAGTCGCCACCCTGCGCAACACCCGCCACCTCGGCATTCCCAGCCTGACCCGCGCCGCCACCCTGTGCCTGCAGGCTGGCGCCCATGGCATCACGGTGCATCCACGGCCCGATGAACGGCATATTCGCGCGACCGATGTGCCCGAACTCGCCGCCCTGCTGCTGCAGTGGCCCGGACGCGAGTACAACATTGAGGGCAACCCCTTCCACAACCTGATGGCGGTCGTGGCCGAGGTGCGGGCGCGCCAGCTGCCGGTACACCAGGTGACCTTCGTGCCCGATGCACAGGGCCAGTTCACCAGCGACCACGGCTGGAATTTTCCGGCCGACGCCGAGCGGCTGCGTCCGCTGATTGCCCAGGCCCAGGCCCTCGGAGCACGGGTCAGTCTGTTCATGGACGCTGACGCCTCAGCCATGGCTGCGGCCCGCGCCGTCGGCGCCGACCGGGTCGAGCTC
>JBEGOC010000130.1:0-3910 GCA_041182225.1 Pseudomonadota bacterium
GCGCGTCGGGCAGGTGCTGCTTCAAGTGCTCAGCCTGTGCCTGGTTCTGCACCACGCCCGCCACCTGCGCGCCGCGTCGGTGCAGCAGCTGGGCGGTGGCGAGACCAATGCCTGAACCCGCGCCAGTGACAAGGGCGCGGCGGCCGGCAAGTTCCAGGGGCTCAGCCATGCGTGTCACAGCCCCAGGTAGTTCTTCCGAAGCTCGGGGTCGCGCGCCAAGTCAGCGGCCACGCCCTGCATGGCGACGCGGCCGTTTTCGATGATGTAGCCCCGGTGCGCAATGGCCAGCGTCTGCACCGCGTTTTGCTCCATCAGCAGAATCGACTGGCCTTCGCGGTTGATGCGCTGGATCAGGGCAAACATCTCCTCCACCAGCAGCGGCGACAGACCGAGCGAGGGCTCGTCCATGATCAGCAGCTCGGGCTCGGACATCAGGCCGCGGCCGATCGCCAGCATCTGCTGCTCGCCGCCCGACAGCGTGCCAGCCGACTGGGTAAAGCGCTCTTTGAGCCGCGGGAAGATGCCCACCACCTTCTCCAGGTTGCGCGCGCGGTTGGCCTTGCCGCGCACCAGGCTGCCCAGCTCCAGGTTCTCCAGCACGTTGAGGTTGGGAAACACGCGGCGGCCTTCGGGCACGTGGATCACGCCGCGGCGCACGATGTCGGACGAGCTTAAGCCCACCAGTTCCTGGCCCTTGAAACGGATCGACCCGGCAAACGGCCGGTACAACGCTGAAATATTATTGTTCAGGGTGGACTTGCCCACCCCGTTGCTGCCGAGCACGGCCACAATCTCGCCCTGCCCGACATCGAGGTCGATGCCGCGCAAAATTTCCACGCTGCCGTAGCCAGCGCGCAGTTGACGGATTTCAAGCATGGGGCGCTCCTGCTGCGGCGTCGGTGTCGGCAGTGCTGCCGCGCCCAAGGTAGGCTTCGACCACGGCCTGGTTGTTTACCACCTGCTGCGGGCTGCCGTCGGCAATGATCTTGCCGTAGGACAGCACATGGATGTGGTCCGACAGGCTCATCACCGCGTGCATCACATGCTCGATCAGCAGCACGGTGACGCCGCTGTCGCGGATCTGGCGGATGATGGCGATGATCTCCAGGATCTCCGATGGGTTGAGCCCGGCCATCACCTCATCAAGCAGCAGCAGCCGGGGCGAGGTGGCCAGTGCCCGGGCCAGCTCCAGCCGCTTGCGCCCGGCCACGGTCAGTTCGGAGGCTGGCTGCGCCAGCATGTGCGCCATGCCGACCTGCTCGGCGATGGCCTGTGCATGGGCCCAGGCCTGCGCCCGGTGGCTGAACTTTTGGTAGGCACCCACCGCAATGTTTTCGTGCACCGTGAGCTTGGCAAAGGGCTGGGTGATCTGGAAGGTGCGCACCATGCCGGCGCGTGCGATCTGGTGCACCGGCAGTCCGGTGATGTCACGCCCCAGAAACTCCACCCGGCCCGCGTTGAGCGGCAGAAAGCCGGCGATGCAGGCGAACAGCGTGGTCTTGCCCGCGCCATTGGGGCCGATCAGCGCCACAATGCGGCCCTCGTCGACCTGCAGGCTGGCGTTGTCGACCGCGCGCAGACCGCCGAAAATTTTGGTGAGGCCGGTGACTTGCAGCATCATGCCGACCCCCCGGCCGGTTTGCGCCGGCGCTTGAACAGGTCGATTAGGCCGTTGGGCAGGTAGGCGATGATCACCACCAGCAGGCTGCCATAGAGCACCAGTGACAGACCTTGCACCTGGGTCAGCACGCGGGTGATGTCGCTGATGGAAGCCAGCAGCAGCGCCCCGACGAGCGGGCCGTAGACCGTGCCTGCGCCGCCGATCATGCTGACCAGCAGCATCTCGACCGACTTGTCGACGCCAAACACCACCAGCGGGTCGATGTAGAGGAAATACTGGGCAAAAAAGCAGCCGCCCATGCCGCTGATGGCGCCTGACAGCAGCATCACCTTGACCTTTTCACGGAACACATTGATGCCCAGCGCCTTGGCGGAGTCCTCGTTCTCGCGGATGGCGGCGAGCTGCGCGCCAAAGCGCGAGCGGCGCAGCCATTCCGCCAGCGCCACCGACAGCGCGGCCAGCAGCAGGATCAGAAAATAGAACCCGCTGCGTTCAGCAAACTGGAAGTTGGTGGCACTGGCCTTCATCGGGATCAGCAGGCCCAGCCCGCCGCCGGTGAAGCTGACCGAGTTGGTGATGATGCGCAGCACCTCGGCAAAGGCCAGCGTGATCAGCGCAAAGTAAGAGCCCTTCAGGCCGGCCCGGAACGACAGCACCGCGATCACGCCACCAACCACGGCGCCGGCCAGCGCCGAAACTGGCAAGCCGAGCCAGGGTGACCAGCCGAAGCGAAGCTGCATGATGGTCGAGGCGTAAGCGCCCACGCCAAAAAAGGCCACGTGGCCGAACGACAGCTGCCCGGCAAAACCGCCCGAGATGTTCCAGGACTGGCCGATGAAGGCATAGAACAGCGCCATCACGCCGAAATTCACCATGAAGCTCGACGGAAAGACAAACGGAAAGGCCACGGCAATCGCCAGCACCGTCAGGTGCAGCGCCCACGGCACGGGTTTGAGGGTGGAGGTCATTGGCGCGCTCCGAACAGGCCCGACGGCCGCAGCAGCAGAATCAGGATGAAGATCAATGAAATGCCGATCTGGCCCAGGCTTTCGCCCAGGTACAGGCCGCCAAAGGACTCGGTCAGCCCAACGATCATGCCGCCTACGACCGCGCCCAAAAAGCTGCCCATGCCGCCCAGTACCACCACGGTGAAGGCCACCAGCACAAACACATGGCCGATGCTCGGCGAAACGTAAAAAATCGGCATCAGCAGGCAGGCGGCCGCGCCCAGCGTGGCCAGGCCGATGCCGTAGGAGATGGCAAAGATGCGGTCGACGTCGATACCGACCAGTCGGGCGCCAACGCGCTCCTTGGCCACGGCGCGGATGGCACGGCCCAGATCGGTGCGTTGCATGAACAGGCCTAAAGCGGCGCACAGTGCCAGGGCCACGGCAAACGAGATCAGCTTGGGAAGGGGCACCAGCGTCGGTCCGAGTTCGATCATGCGGTCGGAGTAGCTCACGGCAATGGTGCGCGAATCCCCCTTGAACAGCATCAGCGCCAGGTTCTCGATCAGGATGGACAGGCCCAGTGTGATCAGCAGGATGTTCTCGTCCTTGCCGTTGGAGAGCTTGCCGATCACGCCCTTGTACAGCGCGTAGCCAAACAGGTACATCACCGGCACCATCACCACCATCGCCAGATAGGGGTCCACGCCTAACTTGGTCAGCAGGTAAAACACGCCGAACATGGCCAGCATCAGCATGCTGCCGTGGGCGAAATTGATGATGTGCAGCACGCCGTAGATCAGCGTCAGGCCGCTGGCCACCAGCGTGTACATGCCGCCGAGCAGCAGGCCGTTGATGGTGGCTGCGGCGAGGATGGTTGGGTCCAAGGCTTTTCTCCAGGCAAAGACGGGGCCCGGCGCGCCCCCTTGGCAGGGGCGTTCCGGGTCAGAGGGGCAGCAGGATCAGCCGAACTTGGGCCGCGGGAACACCGGCTTGACGCCGGCGAACTCATTGGGCCAGACCACATCGATGTCGGTCTTGGAGGCCTGCAGCAGTGCCGCGCGGCCGCCCTGGTTCTGGCCGTTGACGAACTTGGTCGGGCCGTAGGGCATGAAGTGGTCGGACCAGGTGCTGGCCTCCAGCGCGGCGATCACGGCCGCCTTGTCGGCTGACTTGGCCGCCTCCAGCGCGCTGGCGTAGAGCTTGACCGAGTTGTAGGTGCAGTACACCTCGAAGGTGAACAGGCCGCCCTTGGCCTCGACCTGGCGGCGCATTTCCTGCGCCTTGGGGTTGCGCGGGTTGTACCAGTGGTTGAAGTCCATCATGTGCTGCGCCACGTCCG
>JBEGOC010000131.1:0-5384 GCA_041182225.1 Pseudomonadota bacterium
CATGCAAGCCAAGATGGAAGGGTTTACCCAGTCGGCCCGACACGCCCCGCACAGCCAGCCCCTGGGCGGGTTGATCAACGCGTTCGACCCATCGCTCAGCGCCGCCCCGGACGCCTGCCAGTTTGCCCTGACCGCCACCCAAGCGCAGGCGCTCTGCAACGTGGAACTGGCCCTGACCCAGCTGGAGGCGAGCCTGGAGGAATCCGGCGTCGTCCAACCCTTCGACCTCCGTCCGCAACCAGAACTGCGGCTGCGCGCCACGCTATGATCCGTGAAGTAACCCGCCACCCTGCGCTATACTAGCCGCCTGTCGCTTGCCACTGGGTCAGCGACATCAATCAACGGCGCTTTAGCTCAGTCGGTTAGAGCGATGGAATCATAATCCACAGGTCCGCGGTTCGAATCCGTGAAGCGCCACCAAATTGTTCTTGCCAAGTCACAAGCAGTCTATTACAGTGACGGCTCACAGGGCATCTTTTAACTCATCGCAAGGGACTAACATGAAAACCACCCAACTTCTTATCGCATTGCTGGCTGCCGCCACCCTGGTCGCGCAACCGGTGCTGGCTCAAACTGCCGCACCGACAACAACAGGAACAAGCACTGGTGCAGCCACGGGCACAGGTGCCGCCACGGGAACGACTGCTGCCGGCACAGCCGCCGCAGGTGGTGCTGCCGGCGCCACCACAGCTATCGGCGGCGCCATCGCTGCGGTCGGGACAACCGGCCTCATCGTGGGTGCGGTTGTTGTGGCTGCGGTAGCGTCGGTGATTGCTGATTCCACCAAAACGGGCACCACGGGCACCACGGGCACCACGGGCACCACGGGCACCACAGGCACCACGGGCACCACCAATTGATCAGCTGCGGCTGATGGACATAGCGCCTTCGGGCGCTATTTTTTTGTAAATCCGCTTTGCTGCTTCGAACCGTCTACCGGGTGTGGTGGTGGCTGTGCGCTGCCGGTGCCGTCGCGTGCTTGAAGGGCTGCGCCTCAAGCGCTGTGCCCTTGGCCGATGTCTTTGCCGGTTTGGCCAAAGCCACACTGTCACAAAACGCCGACACGCTGCCCACCGTGCTCGACCCGCGGCTGCGCTACCTCAGAGTCGATGTGCAGGGACGACCCCCCGCGTTGCTGGTGCTGGGTTACCTTGATCCGCATCCCCAGGGTGAGGTCGAAGTCTGGTATTCCAGTGTGGGCGAGGTCCTCAAGACCCGTCACGGACGCATTGTCGGCACCGCCGGGCTGGAGCTTGACTGGCGCCGCGTGGTCGTGTCGCCGGCGGCGCCAAACTGGGCTGCAGTGGCAGCATCGGGCCAGCGCTACCGCCGCTGGCGCGACGAAATGCCCGGCTATCGCCAAAACATCGTGAGTGACGTCTCGGTTGCGCCCTGGCCTGGGCTGCCCAACGTGGCGCTGGCTGCATCTTTAGCGTCAGACCGCGCCCGACGTTACCAATGGTTTCGCGAAGATGACATCAGCAATGGCCAAGCTGCGCTGCCCCCTGCCTGGTTTGCCGTGGGTTCTTACGGCGGACAAGTCTCTGTTGTCTATTCGCAACAGTGTCTATCGGCCACGTTCTGCCTGAGCCTGCAACGTTGGCCGCCGCAGGACGCGCCCTCATGAGCCCCCAGCCAGCGCTCGCCGCAGTGGCAATGAGCCTGTTGTTGGCAGTTGTCGCGCCCGCCCAAGCGCAGGGCATTCCCACGCAGACTGATGTTGTGCCGGGCGAGCGCCTCAGTGACTGGCTGCTGCGTCAGGTCGGCCCGGATGCCGACACCAGCGCCCTGCACTGGCGCGTACCGGCGGAACGCACCGCCCAAGACCAGCTGCGACGCGCGGCAGTTCAGGCCTTACAGCACGACCCTGGCGTCCGCCTTATGCCAGCCCAACGCGACACCCTGGCCGACTGGCTGCTGGCACTGCCGCTGACCGGCCGCTTGACTGTCGCACTGCCCGACGCGCGCTGGTTGCAAGGCGCACCCAGCCAGGACCCGATCCTGCAGGCTGGGCATGAGGTGGCGCTGTACCCACGCCCGAGTCAGGTGGCAGTGGTCACCGACGACGGCTTGCCCTGCCTTGTGAGCCACCGTGTCGGCGCGCGCGTGCCGGATTACCTGCAAGCTTGCCGCCAGGTCGGGTCACGCAACCAGGCGGATTGGGCCTGGCTGGCGCAGGCCGACGGCCGCACCGCGCGCGTCGGTGTCGCCGCCTGGAACCTGGAGGCGCAGGACGAACCGAGCGCAGGGGCCTGGATTTGGGCGCCAGCTCGGCAGGCCACCCTGCCCCACAGCCTGTCCGACAACCTGGCTCGCTTTCTGGCCACCCAGGCACCCGCAGAATTTTTGGCATCGTCTGGCTGGTCGCAGGGCCGATCGGTGGCGCCGCTCGTCCAGCCAGTCCCCCGGCCGGGCCAGCTCAGCGCCAGTGATTGGGGCGAGATCGGTCTACTGCAGACCCCAACGGCGCGCATGGCCCCGGCCGGCTCGGTGCGCCTGCACTTCAGTCAGGTGGAACCGTACACGCGGGGTAATGTGATGCTGCAGCCGCTGGACTGGCTGGAAGGCGGCTTCCGCTACACCGACGTCTCTAACCGCCTGTACGGGCCGGAGATCGCCGGCAGCCAAAGTTACAAGGACAAATCGATTGACTTCAAGCTGCGCTTGCTGGAAGAGAGTGACCGCTGGCCGCAACTGGCATTGGGGGTGCGCGACCTGGGCGGCACCGGCCTGTTTTCGGGGGAATACCTCGTAGCCAGTAAACGCTGGGGTAACTGGGATGCCAGCCTGGGGCTGGGCTGGGGTTATTTGGGCGCACGTGGTCATCTGGCCAACCCGCTGGGGTGGCTGTCGTCGTCGTTCAAGACCCGCCCTATCGCCGAGATCGGCCAAGGCGGTACACCCAGCCTGCAAACCTGGTTTCATGGCCCGGCGGCCATCTTCGGCGGGTTGCAATGGCACGCGCCCCACGATCCCTTGCTGCTCAAATTTGAGCTGGACGGCAATGACTACCAAAGTGAACCGCAGGGCAACCGGCAGGCCACGAGCAGCCCCTTCAATGTTGGCGCGGTGTACCGTTACTCGCCCTACATCGACCTCAACCTGGGCATCGAGCGTGGCAACCGCCTCATGGTTGGACTGACGCTGCACGGCGGCCTGCACCAGTTGCATTCACCCAAAGTGCTGGATCCAAAACTACCACCGGTGCAGACGATCAGCACGGTCCCAAAGCCCGCAAAATGGGAGGATGCAGCGGCAAGCATCGAGCTTTTCACGGGTTGGCGGGTGCACAGCGTGCAGCAATCCGGTGACAGCGTCACAGTACTGGCCGATGCCGATGCCGCAACCTATCTGCAAGAGCGGATCGAACGCGCCGTCCGTATCCTGAACCGGGATGCGCCGGTCAGCGTAGGTCGATTTAATCTGCAGCTTCGGGATCACGGTCTGCCCATGACACAGATTGAGGTGGATCGGTCGGCGTGGGTAGCACAGCGGCGCTTGGCCGAGCCACCCTCTCTGTCGATGCCAGACCAGCGAGCGACAAGCCTCAGCGGAATCGAGGATACCCTTAGCCGAGACCCGGCTGATGCATCGTCCTGGATCAGCTCACCAAACAAATTCAGCCAACAGTGGGGGCCAAGCTTCAGCCAGATCCTGGGCGGACCCGATGGCTTTTTGCTGTACCAATTGGGTGTTCAATCCTTTCAGGAGTACCGTCTTTCGGATGCGACCTGGATCAGCAGCAGACTCAACCTGCGATTGTTCGATAACTATGACAACTTCAAATACGACGCCCCAAGTGATTTGGAGCGTGTTCGGACCTACCAACGCGAATATGCCACCTCATCGCGGCTCACCTTGCCCCTGCTCCAACTGACCCATGTGCATGATTTGGGCGGCGGGCACTATGCCAGTGCCTATGCCGGGATGCTCGAGTCCATGTACGGCGGTGTTGGTGCCGAGTGGTTGTACCGGCCTTGGCACAGCCGGGTTGCGGTCGGGGTCGATGTCAACCGTGTGCGCCAACGCGACTTCAAACAAAACCTGGCATTCCGCGATTACACCGTCGATACCGGCCACGCCACCCTGTATTGGGATACTGGCTGGAACGGGGTTCAACTCAACCTCAGCGCAGGCCGCTACCTGGCCGGTGATTGGGGCGTCACCCTGGCGGTCAACCGGACCTTCGCCAACGGCGTGACGATGGGCGGCTGGGCCACCAAAACTGATGTTTCCGCCGAGAAGTTCGGGGAAGGCAGTTTCGACAAGGGCCTCTATATCGCCTTCCCATTCGATGCCATCCTGCCAAAATCAACGTCACTAACCGGTCTACTGGCCTGGAACCCGCTGACCCGCGATGGCGGGGCCCGCTTGGGCCGAAGCGTTGCGCTGTACGACGTGACGCAGCTGCGCGACCCGCGAACCCTGACTTGGCGTCCCGCCGAGCAAGCTGGCCGGCGCACGGCGGAAGACCTGAACCAAGTGCGCTCCGAGCCGGCCGCCAATGCCCTTGAGCGGCTGGCCGACAGTACATGGATGCTGGGCCGACAGGTCGGCGACATCCCGGGCAGCACCTGGGCCTGGGGGGCTGGTGCCATCATGGCTTCCAGCCTACTTGACGCCAAAGTTGATAGCTGGGCCCAGGCGAATAAGGGCGGGACGCTCGAACGCCTGAGCAAGGCGACCACGGCCATTCCACTGGCCCTCGGCCTGGGTACGGCGCTGCTG
This sequence comes from Pseudomonadota bacterium, assembly GCA_041182225.1. Taxonomy (GTDB): domain Bacteria; phylum Pseudomonadota; class Gammaproteobacteria; order Burkholderiales; family Burkholderiaceae_C; genus Rhodoferax. The sequence continues at coordinate 4,729 of JBEGOC010000131.1, forward strand.
TATACCGGCCTTGGCGGCGAACCCGCAGCCGAAACGGCAGACGTTTCGCTCAGGGCCGCAGCCCTGACGCTAGGTACCAACCTGTTCACTCGCTTCGCCATCGGCCGGGCACGACCTTTTGAAGAAAAGGGCACGAGCAGCTTCAATGGCTTTGGCCCCGACGCGGTGCAGTCGGGCTTCGCCTCCAACCATGTCGCCATCGCCTTTGCCTTGGCGACGCCATTTGCCCAGGAACACAACATGCCCTGGTTGTATGCGTTGGCAGCCAGCACGGCCCTAGGGCGTGTGCAGCAACGGGAGCACTGGCTGTCCGACACCGTGGCCGGTGCCATGATTGGGTATGCCATTGGCTCGCTGCTGACCGACCAAAAGCACGACCGGGCGGGCGTGCGGCTGAGCGTGAGTCCGCAAGCGGTGACGGCGCAGTGGTCGTTCAAGTGAGACAGACACGGTGACGGTTCGACGCCGATAATAGGGCTGCCATCACAGGCGCTTGCACGACACCCCATTTTTTCGCGCGTCCCCGCGCTGTGCCCCCGCCATGAGCAAAAAAGTCTTCATCAAAACCTTCGGCTGCCAGATGAACGAGTATGACTCGGACAAGATGGCCGATGTGCTCGGTGCAGCGCAAGGCTATGAACCGACCGACGACGTCA
>JBEGOC010000132.1:0-3230 GCA_041182225.1 Pseudomonadota bacterium
GGCCGTGTTCCAGGGCGGCGCGATGGGCGGCGGGGGCCATCGGCTCAGGGGTTGGCCGCGGCGTTCGAGGTCTGGGTGGCGAAGGTGATGTGCACCAGGCCAGCGCGGCGCGCCGCCTCCATCACCGTGACCACGGCCTGATGGCGGGCACTGGCATCGGCACTGATCAGCAGCACCGTGTCCGGCCCGAGCGCGACGCCCTCCGTCAGGGCGCGCGCCAGCGACTCCACGTTACGGCCGGCCACGGCGGCCTTGTTGACGGTGTAGGCGCCGTCGCTGCTGATGCCGATCAGCACTTCCTTGGCCCGGTCGCGCGGCGCCTCGGCATCGGCCACCGGCAGCGTCAGCTGCAGTTCGGCGAATCGGCTGTAGGTGGTGGACAGCATCAGGAAAATCAGCACCACCAGCAGCACATCGATGAACGGTATCAGGTTGATCTCGGGCGCCTCTCGGTCGCGTGGGCGGAAATTCATCATGGCCCGAGGTTCATTTGCGCAGGGTGTTGAGCTGGCGCATCAGACGTTCGGCCGCCAGCTCCAAGGTCAGCAGGTAGCCGTCGACCCGGGCCCGGAAGTAACGCCAGAAAATCAGCGAGGGAATCGCCACGATCAGGCCGAAGGCCGTGTTGTAGAGCGCAATCGAGATGCCATGCGCCAGTTGCGCGGGGTTACCACCCGTGGCGCCGCCGGTCGGCGCCTGCGCCCCGAAAATCTCGATCATGCCGACCACCGTGCCGAACAGGCCCAGCAGTGGCGCGGCCGAGGCGATGGTGGCCAGCGCGCTCAGGTAACGCTCCAGCCGATGCGCCACCAGGCGTCCGGTACCTTCCATCACCGCCCGCAGATCCTGCTCGCTGCAGCGTGGGTTGCTGTTGAGGGCCCGCAGCCCGCTGGCCAGCACCTCGCCCAAAGCTGAGTTTTGTTCCAGGCTGGTGACCACGTCCGGCGGCGGTACCGAGCCCCGGGTCACGCTGAGCACCTCACCCAGCAGCCGTGGCGGCGCCACTTTGCTCGGGCGCAGGCTGATGAAGCGTTCGATCACCAGCGCCAGCGCCAGCACGGAACAGGCTAGCAGGGGCCAGATCGGCCAGCCGGCAGCTTGTATGATGGAAAACAAATGAACTCTCCGCTCGATTGAAATGCCGCGCCGATTATGGACCAAGCCCTGTGCCGCTGACCGCGCCCTGATGCGGCCTGATGGCCCGCTGCCGCGCCCGATGGCGACGGCGGCCCCGCGCTGGCTGCGGACGGCCTGGACCGGATTTAGGCATGCTTGAACCGGCCGGTCTGCCGGGGCGGGTCTGGGAGGTGGGCGCGCTGTGCCGCGCCGTGGCCGATGCGCTGGAGGCACGCTTCAACCCGGTGACGGTGCGGGGGGAGATCACCGGTTTTTCGCGCGCGGCCAGCGGCCATTGTTACTTTTCGATCAAGGACGACAGCGGTCAGATCCGCTGCGCCATGTTCCGCCGCGCCGCCAGCCTGTTGAACTTTTCGCCACGCGACGGCGAACTGGTGGAGTTGCGCGGCCGGCTGGGGGTGTACGAAGCCCGTGGCGACCTGCAACTGGTGGTGGAGAGCCTGAGCCGGGCCGGGCAGGGCGCGCTGTATGAGCAGTTTCTGAAACTGCGCGCCCGGCTGGAAGCCGAGGGGCTGTTCGAGCCCGCGCGCAAGCGCCCTCTGCCGCCGATGCCGCGCGCCATCGGGGTGGTGACCTCCCTCGGCGCAGCGGCCCTGCACGACGTGGTGACCGCGCTGCGCCGGCGCGTGCCGCACATTCCGGTGGTGGTGGCGCCGGCCGCAGTCCAGGGCGCCGGGGCCCCGGCGGAACTGGTCGCTGCACTATCAAATTTGTATCGACTGACCCAATCAGGACAAGGCTCTCCGGCTGATTTGGTGTCCCTGGCAGAGTTTGACGCTGCGCCCGTGATCGATGTCATTGTGCTGGTGCGCGGCGGCGGCTCGATCGAGGATTTGTGGGCCTTCAATGACGAGCAGTTGGCGCGCACGCTGGCGCGCAGCCCGGTGCCGGTGGTCAGTGGTGTCGGCCACGAAACTGATTTCTGCATTGCCGATTTTGTGGCCGATGTGCGCGCCCCGACACCGACCGCTGCGGCTGAGCTGGTGGCGCCGCCGCGCGAGGTCTTGCTCGGCGCGCTGGACCTGCTGGCGCGCCGGCTGCAGACTGGCGCCCTGCGCCAACTCGATCAGCAGGGCCAGCGGCTGGATGTGACGGCGACGCGGCTTGGGCGTCCCTCGGCGCTGGCGGCGCGCCAGCGCTTGCAGCTGGCCTCGCTGGCGCAACGCTTGCAGGCTCAGTCGCACCAGGCGCTGCAGCGCAAAGCACAGACCCTGCTGGTCGTGCAACACCGTTTGCCAGAACGGCTGCAGCGCGACCTGGGCCAGCGCCAGGAGCGGCTTGCCCGTGCCACCCTGCGGCTGGGCCTGCTCGACCCCTCGCTGGTGCTGCGCCGGGGCTACGCCTGGCTCAGCGACGCGCAAGGGCACACGGTCAGCAGCGTGCATCACTTGGCCCCCGGCCAGGCGGTGCGCGCCACCCTTGCCGACGGCGCGGTTGATTTAACCGTGTCAACGCCGGTCTGAGCAAAGTTTCTACAATCATGTTTTTTCACAGCAACTCACGAGGACACCATGGAACACACCCTGCCCCCGCTGCCGTACGCGATTGACGCCCTGGCCCCCAACTATTCCCGCGAAACGCTGGAGTTTCATCACGGCAAGCACCACAACGCCTATGTGGTCAATCTGAACAACCTGCAAAAGGGCACTGAATTCGAATCGATGGCGCTGGAAGACATCGTCCGCAAGTCCAGTGGCGGCATCTACAACAACTCGGCCCAGATCTGGAACCACACCTTCTTCTGGAACTGCATGAAGCCCAACGGCGGCGGTGAGCCCAGCGGCGCGCTGGCCGCGGCGATTAACGCCAAGTGGGGCTCCTACGCCGCCTTTAAGGAAGCCTTTGTCAAATCGGCCGTGGGCAATTTCGGCTCGGGCTGGACCTGGCTGGTGAAGAAAGCCGACGGCTCGGTGGACATCGTCAACATGGGCGCCGCCGGCACGCCGCTGACCACCGGTGACAAAGCACTGCTGACCGTGGATGTCTGGGAGCACGCCTATTACATCGACTACCGCAATATGCGGCCGAAGTTTGTCGAGACCTTCCTGGACAAACTGGTGAACTGGGGCTTTGCTGAGGCCAATTTCGCCTGA
>JBEGOC010000133.1:0-12360 GCA_041182225.1 Pseudomonadota bacterium
AGCTGGACTTGGCTCACTCTGAGCGCGCCGCCCAGGGCCAAACCGCGAAACCAGGCAAAGAAGCCGGCCCACATGGAAAACACCCCTACGTACAGCAGTCCGAGCCAGGCCGGCAGCCCGATCGGGTGTTGCGGCCAGGTCAGCAGCGCCCCGGGCAGCGTGACCGGCAGCGCCATGACGCAGATCCAGCAGATCACCCGCTCGGCGCCCAGGCTGGGCGTGACCTGGGCACCGTACACATAGCCCAGCGCCGCCAGCAGCACCGCGCCCAAGAGCAGCAGGTCGGCCCATTGCAGGGCAAAGCCGCCGCTGTGCTGCCGGGCCCGGACCAGCGAATACAGCAGCACCAGGCCGGCGCCCACCGCAGCGCTGAGCCAGAAGCCCCAGCGGGCGCGCTGGCCCATGACCCAGGCGGCGGTCGCGGCGGTGACCAGCGGCAGCAGGGCGATCACCACCGCCGCGTGGCTTGAATTGACCAGCCGCAGCGCAAAGCCGAGTAGCAGCGGAAAGCCGAGCACATTGCCCAGCACCGCCAGCGCCAGTGGCCGGCGCTGTGCCCGCGTCGGCCAGGGCGCGCGCGTCAACAGCAAAAGCACGATGGACAGGGCGCCGGCCAGGCACGCGCGGCCAAAGGTGACAAACCAGGGCGACAGTTGGGGTGCCTCGGCGGTGCCGGTGGCCAGCCGGGTCATCGGCAGGGTCACGGCAAACATCGCCACGCCCAGCAGGCCCAGCCACATGCCGCGGGTCTCCTGCGGCATGCTCACAGCGTGGCCATCCAGCCGGCGGTCAGCACCAGCACCCCGGCCATCAGACGGTTGAACCAGCGCAGGCGCTGGCCGCTCTGGGCCGGCCCGCTGAGCCAGTCGCGCAGCAGCGAGCCGACCAAGGCGTAGCTGAGGTTGCTGAAGAAGCCGAAGGCCAGCATCAGCGGCAACACGATGGCAAAGCGCGCTGCCGCGTCGGGCCGGCCAGCCAGCCAGCCCGCCACCACGGTCAGCGCCAGCATCCAGGCCTTGATGTTGAGAAACTGCAGCATCACGCCCTGCCAGAACGTCACCCGCAATTGGGCGGCCGAGGCCTGCTGCAGCGTGCTGCTGCGCGCCAATTTGACGGCCAGCCAGAGCAGGTAGGCCACGCCGCAGGCCTGGATGCCCCAGCGCAGCGGCGGCAGCGCCACCACCAGCGCGCCCAGACCGCCGGCACACAGGCTCAGCAACAGGCCCCAGCCGACCGGCACCGCCAGCACAAAGCGCATGGCGCGGCGCAGACCCAGGTTGGCCGCCAGCGCGGTGGACAAGGTGGTGTTGGGGCCGGGGCTGAAGCTGGCCACCGTGGCCAGCACCAGCAGGGCCGTGAGTTCGACGCTGTTCATGGCCTGCACTGTAACGCCGATAGCAGCACACCGGCAGTACACTTTGCGCCACACAGCCCGCTGCTGTACTGCCCTGTCCGGCAGCACAGCCCTGACCCTGGGGAGCCCCTGATGCTGATGAAAGCCGCCTCGCAATCGCTGACCGAGCAACTTGGCGCCCGCTTTGCCGAGCGCATCCACAGCCGGCTGCTGGCGCCCGGCACCCGGCTGCCGTCGATTCGCCAGTGCGCGGTGCAGCAGGGCGTGAGCCCCTCCACCGTGGTGGCGGCCTACGACCAGTTGCTGGCGCAAGGCCTGGTCGAGGCCCGCAGGAACCGTGGTTTTTATGTGAGAAATCGGGCCTCAGCCCTTGATGGCCATGGGTCTTTAGCTATTGATTCAGGAGCGGATGCCGCGCGCGCCGGCGGCTTTCATGCCGAGCATGTGCCGGTCAGTGCCACGGCCCTGATTCGCGGCATGTTCCACGGCCACAGCGACCGGCCCCAGCCCGGCATGGGCGTGTTTCCGCCGGATTGGCTGGACAACGCCTTTTTGCCGGCGGCGCTGCGGCGGGCCACCAACGCGCCAAGCCTGCAGGCGCTGTCGCTGCAGTACGGCGAGCCGGCGGGCGACGTCGGCCTGCGCCAGGCCCTGTCGCAAAAACTGATGGGCCTGAATGTGCCGGCCAAACCGCAGCAGATCATCACCACTGTCGGCGCCACCCATGCGCTCGATATTGTGAGCCGCACCCTGCTGCGCGCCGGCGACTGCGTGATGGTGGAAGAACCGGGCTGGGCGATTGAGTTTGCGCGCCTGGACGCTTTGGGCATGCGGATTTTGCCGGTGCCGCGCGGCCCGGACGGGCCCGACCTGGCGACCATGGCGCGCTACTGCGAGCTGCACCAGCCCAAGCTGTTTGTCAGCGTCAGTGTGTTTCACAACCCCACCGGTTACTGCCTGACGCCCGGCAGCGCGCACCAGGTGCTGCAACTGGCCAACCGCCACGGCTTTTACGTGGTGGAGGACGACACCTACAGCCACATTGCGCCCGAGCATGCCACCCGGCTCAGCGCGCTCGACGGTCTGCAGCGCACCATTTACGTCAGCGGCTTTGCCAAGATTCTGGCGCCGGGCTGGCGCGTGGGTTTTCTGGCCGCGCCTCAAGGCCTGTTCGAGCGCCTGCTCGACACCAAGCTGCTGGCCACGCTGACCACGCCCGCGCTGCTGGAGAAAGCGATCGCCTGGTGCATCGAGCAGGGGCTGCTGCGCCGGCACGCCGCGCGCATCCGGGTCCGGCTGGACCAGGCCCGTGCCCGCAGCGTCCAGTTGGCGCTGGACCATGGCTGCCGCTTTGCTGCGCCACCAGCTGGCCTGTTTGGTTGGGTCGATACCGGGGTGGACACCGACCGACTGGCGCAGCGCATGCTCGATCTGGGTTACCTGCTCGCGCCCGGCGCGCTGTTCCACGCCCGGCGCCAGCCGGGCACGCTGATGCGCATCAACTTTGCCACCACGCAGGAGGCGCAGTTCTGGCAGGTGTTCGAGACCATCCGGACCGAGCTGGCCGGTGGTCCGGCGGCGGGCCGGGCGCCTGCTCAGCCGGTGGTGGACTAAACCAGCAGCAGGCTCTTGGCTGGCTGATAGCGTGTTTGGGCCAGGGTCTGCAGCAGGGTCTGGTTGACGCTGAGGTGGTCGACCTCGTGATGCTCGCACAGCAGCCGGGTGCGGTCGGTGTGCGGTGACTCCACGGCCAGCGCGATTTCCAGCGCAGCCTGATAGGGCCCGCCCTGGGTCAGCAGCGCTGCCTTCAAGGGCGCCGACAGCGGCAGCCGGGCCAGCGCCTGGGGCAGCGGTTCGCCCAGCAGCAGGTCCATCTGCGAGAGCAGGCCGCACAGCTGCACATCGGCGCTGGCGGCACCGCTGCGGCTGGCGTGCAACTGCGCCATCAGACGGGCGCGCAGGGCCAGTGCGGTGCTGATGGGCTGCAGATCCAGGTCAGTGCTGGCGCGTGGCAACTGCTCGCGCAGCCAGCCGCGTAACTCGGCGTAGCCCAGCAACTGGATGGCCTGCGGCAGGGATTCGACTGGTACCCGCAGTCCCAGGCCGGCGGAATTGGTGAAGCGCAGCAGCCGGTAGGCCAGAATCGCTTCGCTTTGCAACAGGGCCAATAGGGTGTCCGGCGGGTCGTCCGCGTCGATGGCTTCCAGCAAGCGCGTCACCACGCCCCGGCCCGGCTGCACCAACCTGCGCCGGTAGCCGTCCAGCACCTCCTCGGTGGGCCAGCCCGCCACCGCCCAGCCATCGAGCTCGTCCAGACAATGATCGGCCAGCACCCGGCTGGCCACTTCGGCATAAATATGGCCGGTGGCGGCGCTGCCGCGCGGCTGTGGCTCGGCGGCGGCGATCCCGGCCCGCACCTTGAGCCGGGCTGCGCGCAGACCGTTCAGCGCCTGCGTTGCCGTCATGGTCACGATCAGGCGCTTGAAGCAGGGCGCCAGGGCAGCCACCGGACGCGTGCCGGGTTCGCCGCGCCAGAGCAGGGTCAGCCCCCGTTGATGCGCCTGGTGCACCCGGCGCGCCAGTGCGGCGTCCTGCAGCTGGGCCTCGTCCACGATCAGACCAGGGCTGTCGGTCGGTGCGTGGTCCAGCATTTGGCTCAGCAAGGCGCCCGCCGGCACGGCCAGCAACAAGGGCACAGCGTCCGCCGGCCAGTGCCGGCGCAGCGCCTGCAGCAGCGCCGGGGCGTTGACCGCCGTGCGGCCGTGCGCCCCCACGGACAGGGCCACCGCAGCCGGCTCACGCAGGCCGTTCCAGAACAGCTGGTAGCCCAGCGACACCTGGTCCAACACGTCTACCGCCATGGGATCAATTGATGTAGTTGAACAGCGACAGCTTCTGCACCTGGGCGTAGGACTGCAGCGCTGCCTGGTAGCCGGTTTGCAGCCGCGTGAAGTCGGAAATGCCTTTGACCATGTCGAGCTCTTCCGCCCTTGATTTATCCGCCGCAAGTTGCACGGAGCGACCTTCCTGGGCATTTTGGATGTTGTCGGCTCGGTTCAGCCATTCGCCAGCCTGGCTGCGCGCGGCCTGCAGATGAACCATGCCGGTGTCGATTTGGGCCAGCGCCAGTGTCACGGCCTGGCTCACCTTGTTGTTGGTCGTGCTGCTGCCAATGCCGGTAATGGCGTCGTCAATCACCTTGAACAGGTTGGTGGTCGTGCTGGGGGTGATGGTCAGTGTGTCACCCTGGGCCGGCGCGCCATGCGCCGTGATCGCGAGTCCATCAAAGGTGATGGCCTGGCCGGCCTTGTAGGGCTGGGCGGTGGCCACCGTGGCCCCGCTGGTGGTATTCACCACACTGTAGGTGGTGAGCCCTCCCGCGACGCTGAAGGTGATGCTGTAGGTGTCGCCCGTGACCAGGCCGGGGGTTACCACCTGGCCGGTTTCGGTCCAGGCCGTGCCGGTGTTGGCGGCGCCGAGCGAGGTGTTGAACGTGCCGTTGCCGGTTGCCACGTTCATCCAGACGGCCTGACCGTCCATGGCGCTGGGCACGCTGTCGGTGCCAGCCGCCTGCTGGCCTGGGATGCCGTTGAACACCACCCCGGTTGCGGTGTCGGTGAACGGTGCGCTGGCGCTGCCCAAGCCGCCAAACAGCGGGATGCCATTGGTGTCGGTGCTGTTGGCCAGCGCCAGCAGCTGGTCCCGCAGCCCGCTGATCTCCTGGGCGATGCTATTGCGGTTGGCGGCGGTGTAGCCGCCATTGCCGGCGCTGACCACCAGTTCGCGCAGCCTTTGCACCAGCCCCGTGGCATCCCCCAGACTGGATTCCGCCAATGACACGGCGTTGCGCTGCAAGTCCAGCGCACGCTGGTCGCTGGCGATCCGCGTGATGCGTGTCAGGGCACGCTCAGCCTGCGCAACGCCGGTTGGGTCATCACTGGCCCGGTTGACGTTTTTGCCCGAAGTCAGCTTCTCCTGCTGGCTGGCCAGGTCGGTCTGGCGCGTGTACAGGTTTTGCAGTGCCCTGTCAAAAAGGTTGGCGGAACCGAGTCGCATCTCACATGTCTCCTGATCGGTGGTCGGTTCAGCGGCTCAGGCTTTGAAGCAGGGAGTCGAACACGCCCTGCGCCACCTGCAGCATCTTGGCCGAGGCCTGATAGGCTTGCTGGTACTGCAGCAGCTTGGCGGCTTCTTCATCCAGGTTGACCCCGGACACACTGGCGCGGTCCATCTCAATATTGGCAGCGATCGATGCTGACACCTCGGCGGTGTAGGTGGCTCCTTGGACGGTCACGCCCACCTGGGCCATCAGGCCGGCATAGCCATCGGTCAGCGGCCCGCCGTCAAACAGATTGACATCGCGCAGGGTCATCATGGCCTGACCGTTGCCAGCGTTGAGCTTGGGGTTCGCATTGGGTTGCACGGCGGCCATGCTGCCGACCGTGAAACTATCTCCAGCCAGGGCATTGCCCTTGAGGGTCAGCGACCAACCGGTGGTCGCTGGTGGCGTCGTGTCGAACTCGATCGCCGTGCCTGGCGTGTAGGTGTAGGGTGTGGCGCCGGTGTCGGAGCGGGTGTAGCTGCCTGGCCCGGTGAAAGTCAGGGTCACGGCAGCCGGTGCTGGCACCGATCTCGCGAACAAGCTGTTCACCGCCAGGGTGCCGGTGTTGGTGGTGGCGGCGCTGGCCGCGACCGGGCTGCTCATGGCCAGGGCGCGCGGTGAGGAAAAGGCGGTGGCAATCGTGGAAGCTGCTGCGGCAAAAGGTTTCAGCAGAAAACTGTCGCCATTCACGGCACCCGCGCTGACGCTGAGGCTGAGGCCGTCGATCAGGACCGGCACGCTGGTGAAGGCCGTCACTGTGTTGTCCGACAGCCGGGTGATGCTGCCGCTGTTGGCGCCTGTGAAACTGATTTGGTAGTTGGAGGCAACCAGTGCCCCGGCACCAGCTGTCAAGCCGCTTTGCAGGGCCAGCTGCACAGTGGCAGTGCCGGTGTTGCCGCTCGCCGCCAGGCCGTCCGGGATGGCGGCGAGTTGTATCAGGTCGCCACCCGCGAGGCCGTCCAGGTCGAACCCGAGGTGGTGCTGGTCGTTGATGGCAGTGCCAATCGCCAGAGCCATCCGTCCCAGCAGATTGCCGGCCTCGACCAGGTCGGCATTTTGAAAGCGCAGCAGGCCGGCGATCTTGCCGCCGCCCAAGGTGGCTTCGTCCATCGCCACAGTGACGCCGCCGCTGCGGATGCTCAGCTTGGCTTGCAAGGGGTCGCCAAATTGGTCTGAACCCAGGCTCAAGGGGGTCACGGTTACACCCAGCACCAGTGGTTGGCTGCCGGCGACAAACAGCGTCAGCGAGCCGTCGTCGGCCTCGAGGCTGGTCGTCTGCACATACTGGTTGAGTTCATTCACGAGCTTATCGCGTTGGTCGAGCAGGTCATTGGGCGTCTGGCCCGTGCCCTTGGCGCGGGCAACTTCTTCGTTCATGGCCGCGATCTGAGTGGCCAGGCTGTTGACGGTGGCCACCGCGCTGTTCAATTCACTCGTGACACCCTGCCGTAAATCGTTCATGCGGCTATAGGCAGAGCGGAACCGCGCAGTCGCTTCGTCCACCCGCGTCAGGACCACGGCACGCGCGGTGAGGTCGGTCGGGGCGCTGACCACCGAGCCGAAGGCGTTGAGCATATTGCTGACCGAGGCGCCCAGCCCGCTTTCGCCACCCTGAAAAATATCCTCCAGCTGTTTGAGCTGCTCCAGGCGCCGCGTGTCGCCTGCTGCCACCGAGCCCGCCAGGGTGGCCTGCCGCGTCAGAAACTCACTGTGCTGGCGCTGCACGGTCAGGACGTCGACGCCCTTGCCGTAGTAGCCGCTGCCCGAAAACTGCCCGGCCACACTTTGCAGCACCACCGACTGGCGCGAATAGCCCGGCGTGTTGACGTTGGCGATGTTGTTGCCCGTGGTTTGCAACGCTGCCTGGTTGGCCTGCAGCGCCCGGACGCCGATGTTGAAAATGCCGCTCATGCTTCAGCCTCTCAGGCCTGGGCCCGCTGCAGGCGCAGCGTGGTGTTGATGGCGCGACTCAGCTTGGCGGCGTAGTCCGGATCGGTGGCATAGCCGGCCCGCTGCAGCCCGGCGGCAAAAGCCAGTGGTGAACTGGTTTGCTGGCTGGCCTGGGCGTAGCGCGGCGAGCGCGTGATCAGGCGCGCATAGTCCCTGAACGACTCATCGTAAGAGTCATAGGCGCGGAACTTGGCGATGGTCTTTTTGGCGACACCATTGACATATTCGGTGGTGGTGATCTCGGCCACCTTGCCGGTCCAACCCGGGCCGGCCTTGATCCCGAACAGGTTGAACGAGGGCGTGCCGTCCTTGTGTTTGATCTCCTGCCGGCCCCAGCCGGTTTCATGGCCGGCCTGGCCCAGCATGAAGCCGGCGGGCAGACCGGTGGCTTTGGCGATGCGGTCGGCCGCGTCGGTGTGGCGCTTGACGAACTGGCTTTGCGCCAGGTTGGGCGCTGGCGTGACTGTCGCCGGGTTCGGCGCCACTGCCGAGACTGGCCGGCTGGCCTTCGACGTGATTGGCACGGCCGCCGGGACCGTGGCGGAGCCCATGCCCTTGGCCGTCGTGCCGTTGCCAGGATCCGGCTGGCCCATCTGCCGCGACAGCTGCTTGGCGATCAGTTCCGACAAACCTCCGGGCTGGCCCGACATCTGTACCGCGAACTGCTGGTCCAGCAGGTCGGCACCCAGGTCACCGCCGGGGCTGTCCATCAGACCGGACTTGACGGTGGCCTCGCGCATGCTCTTAAGCAATTCGCGCATGAACAGCGACTCAAACTGTTTGGCCGCCTCCTTGATGCTCTCAGGCGTGTTGTGGGCGGTTTGCGCTTTCAGATTACCGAGCGAGCGGGCATCCGAAGCCAGCGCGTCAGAGGCAGTCGGCAGCCGGCTCAGGCCCATGTCAGATCACCTCCAGCTCGGCGTTCAGGGCGCCGGCCGCCTTGATGGCCTGCAGGATGGCCAGCAGATCCTGCGGCGTCGCACCCAAGGCATTGAGCGCCCGCACCACGTCGGACAGTTGCGGCGAGGCCGGTACCATGATCAGGTTGCCGGCTTCCTGCTTAATTTCAATATTGCTCTTTTCGGCCACCACGGTCTGGCCGCCGGTCGACAGGGCGTTGGGCTGGCTGATCACTGGCGTGCTGCTGACCGTGATCGACAGGTTGCCGTGCGCAATGGCGCAGGCGCCCAGCGTGACCGCCTGGCTCAGCACGATGGAGCCGGTGCGCGAATTGATCACCACCTTGGCGGCGCGCACCGAGTCCTCCAGCGCCAGCTCTTCCATCTCGGCGATGAATGACACCCGCGCGTCCGAATCAGTCGGTGCGTTGACCCGCACCGTGCGGCCATCCAGTGCGCGGGCCGCCCCTTCGCCAAAGCGGCGGTTGATGGCCTGCGCCACCCGGCGCGCGGTCTGAAAATCGGAGGCCTCCAGCCCGAGCGTGATGCTGCTGCCTTCGAGTAGCGGCGTCGGCACGGCCCGCTCCACCTGGGCGCCGCCGGGAATCCGGCCGGCACTCAGGTGGTTGATCTGCACCTTGCTGCCGCCGGCGGCAGCGCCGGCGCCGGCCACCACCAGGTTGCCCTGGGCCAACGCATACACCTCGCCGTCGGCACCTTTGAGCGGGGTGGTGATCAGCATGCCACCTTTGAGCGACTTGGAGTTGCCCATGGACGACACGTTGACGTCGAGCAACTGGCCCGGCCGGGCAAACGCGGGTAGCTGCGCGGTGACCAGCACCGCCGCCACGTTTTTCAGCTGCAGTTGCGCCACGGACGCGGCCGGCAGGGTGATGCCGAGCTGCTGCAGGTAGTTGGTCATGCCCTGCGCCGTGTATGGCATCTGGGTGGTCTGGTCACCGGTACCGTCCAAGCCCACCACCAAGCCAAAGCCAGTCAGCTGGTTGCTGCGCACGCCTTCCACCGCGGCCACTTCCTTGATGCGGCCGGCCTGCGCCAGCCCCGCGCTCAGCAGCCCGGCGAGCAGTGCCCAGACCAGCCGGCGGCTGAAACGGCACACACCGTGGTGAACAGAAGCGCAGAGAAAAAGTTGCATGAATAGTGACCCCTCGGCACTATTCTCATCAACTTTAGAACGGTAAAAAGCTGAAAAAGAACCGGGTTAACAGGCCAACTGTCTGCGCTTCGGCCTGCGCGCCGCGCCCGCGCGATTCCATGCGGGCATTGGCCACTTTGTTGGAGCTCACCACATTGCCCGGCTGCACTGCCTTGGGGTCGATCGTGCCCGAGAAGCGCAGCACGTCAACATTCTGGTTCACGCCGATCTGCTTCTCGCCGGTGACCACCATGTGGCCGTTGGCCAGCACCTCGACCACGGTGGCGGTGATGGTGCCGGAAAAGGTGTTGGCGCTTTCGGTGCCGCCCTTGCCGGAGAAGTCGTTGGTCGACGCTGCGCCGACCTTGAGGTTGGCGATGTCCATGGCCGAGATCAGCGGTGCGGCCGAAATGCTGGCATCGGTGCTGCTGGTGCGGTTCGAGGTGGACTTGGACACCTGGCTGGCCGACACGTTCTCCACAATCTGGATGGTGATGGTGTCGCCCACGGTCCGGGCGCGGGCATCCTCGAAGGCCGGCCGGTAGCTGACCGCCTGAAACAGGCTGCCGGTGTTGGCGCGCGCCACCGGGGCGGGCGCCACCGGGGCCGGCAGGGCTTCGGCAAAGTCCACTTTGACCGGCTGCGGCATGGTCACGCAGCCGCTGCAGAGCAAGGCCAGGCTGCTGAGCAGGCCTGGCATCAGGGCAGGGCGGCGCCTCACAGCTGCCCCAGCTTTTGCAGCATCTGGTCAGAGGTCTGAATCGCTTTGGAATTCATCTCGTAAGCGCGCTGGGTCTGGATCATCGTCACCAGCTCCTGCACCACATTCACGTTGGAGGTTTCCACAAAGCCCTGCATCAGCGCGCCCAGACCGTTGGCACCGGGCGTGCCGCTGGCGGGCTGGCCCGAGGCGGTGCTTTCGGCGTACAGGTTCTGCCCTTTGGGCTCCAGGCCGGCCGGATTCAGAAAACTGGCCAGGGCAATCGTGCCGATGGATTGCGGTGCGGTGCTGCCAGGAATCTGCGCGGTGACCACGCCGTCGGCGGCGATGGCGATGCTGGTGGCATTGACCGGGACGGTCACCCCGTTGGCCACCGGCAGGCCGGTGGCGGTGACCAGGCGCCCTTGCGAGTCCACCTGAAAGGCGCCGTCACGGGTGTAGTTGGTGGTGCCGTCGGGCATGGTGACCTGGAAGAAGCCGTTGCCCTGGATCGCCACATCGAGCTTGTTGCCCGACTGCTGCAGATTGCCCTGCGCAAACGAGCGGCTGGTGGCCACGGTACGCACCCCCAGGCCGAGTTGCAGGCCGGTGGGCAGCTGCGACTGTTCCGAGCTGCTGGCACCGACCTGGCGCAGATTCTGGTACATCAGGTCTTCGAACACCGCATTGGCGCGCTTGAAGCCGTTGGTCGACACATTGGCCAGGTTGTTGGAGATGACGTCCAGTTGCATTTGCTGGGCTTCCATGCCGGTCTTGGAGATCCAGAGGGAGTTGATCATGGGGGTGTCCTTGGGGTCTGGGAAGTGGGGTCAGGCGGCTGCATCAGCCTTGCAGGCCGAGCAGTTTGCCGGCCGTGCGATCGTTGGATTCGGCGGTCTGCAACAGCCGCATCTGGGTTTCAAATTGGCGCGCCGCCTGGATCATGCCGACCATGGCCTCGATCGGGTTGACATTGGAGCCCTCCAGCACGCCGGTCTGCACCCGCGCGGTGGCATCGTTGGGCAGTACATCGCCCGAGGCGGCGCGAAACAGGCCGTCGGTGCCGCGGCGCAGCCGGTCTTCCGGCGTGGGCGTTACCAGCTTGAGCCGGCCGATGGTGGTGGCTGGCTGGTTGCCCACCTTGGCGCTGAGCGTGCCGTCAAAGCCGATGGTCACTTCGGCGTTGGCCGGCGCCGTGATCGGCGCACCGCCGTCGGACAGCACGGTCAGGCCGTTGCTGGTCACCAGCGTGCCATCGGGCGACACATCACAGGCGCCGTTGCGGGTGTAGGCCTCGGTGCCGTCCAGACCCTGCACACCAAACCAGGCTTTGCCCACGGCCATCGCGTCCAGATTGCGACCGGTGCGTTGCGGTGTGCCGGGCGTGTCGAGTTCGCCCGCGGTGGCCTCCAGCGCCATCACCCGCGTGCTGGCGCCGTCGCCACGCACCGGCACCGCCCGAAAGGTGGACAGCTCGGCGCGAAAGCCGTT
Source organism: Pseudomonadota bacterium (assembly GCA_041182225.1). Classification (GTDB taxonomy): domain Bacteria; phylum Pseudomonadota; class Gammaproteobacteria; order Burkholderiales; family Burkholderiaceae_C; genus Rhodoferax. The sequence goes on from JBEGOC010000133.1 coordinate 11,653, forward strand.
GGTGGACGCGTTGGCCAGGTTGTTGGAGAGCACCGCCTGCCGCTGGGCGGCGGCATTGGCACCGGTCATGGCGGTGTAAATCAGGCGGTCCATTGGCGTTCCTCGGTTGGTGGGTCAGGCCCGGCTCAGGTCATCAGCGCAGATTGACCAGCGTCGACATCACCTGGTCCTGCGTCTTGATGGTCTGGGCATTGGCCTGGTAGGCGCGCTGGGCGGTCATCATGTTCACCAATTCGGCGGTCAGGTCCACATTGGACTCCTCAACGGCGCCGGCATTCAGCATCCCCAGTTTGCCCTGGCCGGGTGCACCCAGCACCGGCTGCCCGGAGTTGGCGGTTTCGCGCCAGTTGCCACCGCCCGAGGGCGCGAGCCCCTGCACATTGCGGAAATTGGCAAGCGCCACCTGACCGGCGGCCTGGGTCTGTCCGTTGGAGTAGCGTGCGGTGATTACGCCCTTTTCACCAATTTTCAGGCTCACCAGCTCGCCCGGGGCGTAGCCGTTTTGGGTCAGGTTGGACACTGCAAAATTGGCGCCGTACTGGGTCACATTGCTGATATCCAGTGTGGCGTTGATGTCTCCGGTCACCCCTGTCGTGGTCGGCACGACGATGGTGGGCATGGTGGTGGGCGAGCTCAAGCTGCCATCGGCGCCGAAACTCATGGTGAAAGTGGGAGCGGCGTCTGCCTGCACCAACGGGTCGGCGTTGG
>JBEGOC010000134.1:0-4926 GCA_041182225.1 Pseudomonadota bacterium
TCCCGGCCCAGCCCGGGGCCGCGTCCTGCCTGGTGGCGAGCCAGCGCGTGCTGGCAGCCCTGCCCGGCTAAAAAGATTCCCAGGCCGCCTCGGTTTTGGCGGTGGTGGCCGACGGCAGGGCCAACGGGGTGCCCGCAGCGCGCCCAATGGGCGTTGGCGTAAGTGGCGTCATGTTGGCTGCCGCCGCGTGGTCGACGCCAAACATGGCCACCCGGTCCACCAGCTGCTGGGACAAGGCTTTGAGGCTCTGTGCGGCCGCAGCCATCTGCTCGACCAGGGCGGCGTTTTGCTGAGTGGCCTGGTCCATGTGGGTCACCGCCTCGGTGATCTGGTTCACCCCGGCGGTCTGCTCCGCGCTGGCCGAGCTGATCTCGCCAATCAGGTCGGTCACCTGCCGGATGCTGGCGACCACCTCGGTCATGGTGGCACCGGCCTGGTCAACCAGCTGCGAGCCCTGGGCCACGCGCTCGACGCTGGCGGTGATCAGGGCCTTGATTTCCCGGGCCGCCTCGGCGCTCCGTCCGGCCAGGCTGCGCACCTCGCTGGCGACCACGGCAAAACCGCGGCCCTGCTCACCCGCGCGGGCCGCCTCCACCGCGGCGTTGAGCGCGAGGATGTTGGTCTGGAACGCAATCCCGTCTATCACGCTGATGATGTCCGCGATCTTGCGTGAGGCGTCATTGATGCCGCGCATGGTGTTCACCACCTGCGCCACCACCTGGCCGCCCTGCATGGCGGTGTCGCTGGCTTTTTGCGCCAGCAGGTTGGCCTGGCGTGCGGTATCGGCATTCTGGTTCATGACCGAGCCCAGTTCCTCCATCGAGGCTGCCGTCTGCTCCAATGCGCTGGCCTGACTCTCGGTTCGATTGCTCAGGTCCTGGTTGCCCTGGGCGATCTCCGCCGAGGCCACCGCCACCTGGCTCGACCCCTCTCGCACGCCCGACACCAGCTTGACCAAATTGACCTGCATCGCCTGAAGGGCCTGCAGCAACTGCGCAAACTCGTCCCGGCCATCGGCATTGAACCGGGTGCGCAGGTCGCCCGCGGCAAAGGTTTTGACGACGCCGACAGCCTGATTCAGCGGGCCCAGGATGCTGCGGGTGATGAGCCAGGCCACACCCAGGCAAACGCCGACCGAGCCCCCCAGGATCAGCAGCAGCAAGATCATGGCGGAGCGGATGCTGTCCTTGGCACCGGCCTCATCCCTGGCGGCGCGCTGCGTGGACATGGCCACCACTTTGTCAATGGCGGCGCGATGGCGCTCGTACGCCTGGTTGATGCGCAGGGTGGTGGCGCTGATGGCTTCCTGGTTGCCGGCCTGGACCGCCGGAATCAGCTCGTCAAAGGCCAGGCGGTAGAACGCCATGGCCGGCTCGTACGATGTCTTGAGCAACAGCTCAGCCAGTTCCGGCTCCAGCGCTTCGCGTGACCAAAAGGCATGGCGCTCGTCGTAGTCCTTTTTGAGTGCCCTAAGCCGCTCTACAAACCGGTCCTGCTCGGCCTTGTCGCTGGCGCCGACCAGCTGCAGGCTCACCAGGTAAGACTCGATGATGTATTTGGGCGGCGGCAGCACATCGGCAATCAGGTCCTTGCTTTGCACGATACGCTGGTACAGCGGGCCGTTGACCTTGAGCGCATCGAGCGTGCGGAACGACCAGCCGCCGTAAAGCAAAAAGCCCGTTAAAAACAGTGCCAGCAGGAGCAGGAAGCGGGTGCGGATTTTGATGTGTTTGAAGGTCATGCGAGCCATTCTAAAAGCCCTCCCTAAAATGAGGCGATGCTGCTGCACCGTGACCGCCTGATCCCTGCCATCGTTGCCAGCCCGCTCTTTCTGCAAAACCTTGATGCCTCGGTGATGGTCACGGCGCTGCCCAGCATTGCCGCCTCGCTGGCGGTGCCGCCGCTGCACCTGAACCTGGCCATCACCGCCTACCTGCTCAGCCTGGCGGTGTTTTTGCCGGTCAGCGGCTGGCTGGCCGAGCGGCTCGGGGCGCGGCGCGTGTTTTGCCTGGCGATTGCCTTGTTTTCGCTGGGCTCTGCCTTGTGCGGCGTGGCTGGCAGCCTGCCTGAGCTGGTGGTGTTTCGCATTGTGCAGGGCATGGGTGGCGCCATGATGGTGCCGCTGGGCCGGCTCATTCTGCTGCGGGCCGTGCCGCCGGAGGGCATGGTCGCCGCCATGGTCTGGTTCACGGTGCCGGCCGTCATTGGCCGCATGATGGGCCCGTTATTTGGCGGGGCCATCGTGACCTACGCCAGTTGGCGCTGGATCTTTCTGGTCAACGTCCCGTTTGGGTTGCTGGCCATCGCACTCACGTTGGCGTTTGTCCATGACGACCCGCCGGTGACCGAACCCGTTCCTTTTGACTTTGGCGGTTTCGCCCTGCTGGCCCTGGGGCTCAGTTTGCTGCTCGGCGCGCTGGAAACTGCTGGGCGCACCATGGTGCCCGCGCTGGTGTCCTGGCTGGCGGCGCTGCTGGGTGCGCTCCTGCTGTGGCTGTACACACGCCACGGCCGTCAGCGTGCCAATCCGCTGATTGATCTGGCCATCTTGCGTCACCGGACCTTCCGCCTGTCGGTGTTTGGCGGCCTGCCGCTGCGCATTGGCATTGGCGCTGCGCCTTTTTTGCTGCCGCTGATGTTGCAACTCGGCTTTGGCCTGTCGCCTCTGACGTCAGGTCTGCTGACGGTGGCCACGTCAGTGGGCGCCCTGGGCACTCGAGTGGTCATGACTCAGGCCATTCGGCGCCTGGGCTTTCGCAAGCTGCTCATTGGCGCGACGGCGCTTAGCAGCCTGTTTTATCTGGGCTACAGCCAGTTCACCCCAGCCACGCCGCACCTGCTGCTGTTTGTGGTGCTGATGATGGGCGGACTGGTCACCTCGATGTGCATGGTCTGCCTGGGCACGCTGGGCTTCTCGGAAATCCCGGCCCCCCGCATGAGCCATGCCACCGCGCTGTCCACCATGGCGCAGCAGGTGTCAGTGAGCCTGGGCGTGGTGCTGGGGGCCTCCTTGCTGGCAGCAAGCTCCTTTTGGCATGGCGGCAATGGCATAGACCTGCGGCCCGGGGACTTTTCGCCCGCGTTCATCGTCATCGGCCTGGTCAATGTGCTGTCACTGTGGTGGTTTGTGCGGCTCGATCCGCAGGAAGGCGCGCAGATGCGCTGAGCCGGATCAGCCCCTGCCGAACCAGACGTTGCCATGAAATTCGAACACGTCATGTTGGAATTTCATGGTAAATCTCGTATCATCCGGGCATGATCCAACGCCACTCACTTGAAACGGCCCTGCGCACGGCATTGGGCCGCTCGCGTGGCGTGGTCTTGCTGGGCCCTCGCCAATCCGGTAAAACCACCCTGGCCCAGCAGATCCTGCCCCGCGATAGCGCCAACTATTTCGACCTGGAATACCCGCCCCACGCGCAGCGGCTCGAGCAGGCCACGCAAACGCTGGAGTCGCTGGCCGGGCTGGTGGTCATCGATGAGGTGCAGTTGCGGCCCGGTCTGTTTCCCTTGTTGCGAACCTTGATGGACCGTTCGGATAGGCCGGGGCAGTTTCTGCTGCTGGGCAGTGCAGCCCCGGCCCTGATACGACAGGCGGGCGAGTCCCTGCTGGGACGGGTTGAAACGCTCGAAGTCGCGGGCTTTGACTTGGCCGAGTTGAGCGATGCCCAGGGTGGCTGCAGCGATGCATTGGTGCAGCAACTCTGGCTGCGCGGTGGCTTCCCACGGGCCTATCTGGCCGCCAATGACCAGGACAGTTATGTTTGGCGTGTGAATGCTGTGGCCGATCATGTGCGGGTAGACATGCCCCAATTTGGCATCAACATCGCTGCACCGGCGATGTTGCGGTTCTGGACCATGCTGGCCCATTACCACGGGCAAGTGTGGTCGGCCGCGCCGTTTGCCCAGTCGATGGGGGTGTCGGAGCCCACCATCCGCCGCTACCTTGACACGCTGACCCAGACCCTGATGGTGCGCCAGCTCCAGCCCTGGCACGAGAACCTGGGCAAGCGCCAGGTCAAGGCGCCCAAAATTTACTTTCGCGACACCGGACTCCTGCACGCACTGATGGGGGTCCGCACCGGTGACGACTTGCTGGCGCACCCGCACCACGGCGCGAGCTGGGAGGGGTTTGCGCTGGAGCAGGTGCTGCGCCTTGCCCGACCCGACGAGGCGTTTTTCTGGGCCACCCACCAGGGCGCGGAGCTGGACTTGCTGATGCTGCGCGGCCAACAGCGCATCGGGGTCGAATTCAAGCGTGCCGATGCGCCCCGTATCACCACGAGCATGCGCATTGCCCTGGACGACCTGAAACTCGACGCGCTCTACGTGGTCTACCCAGGCCGCCACCGCTATCGGCTGAGCGATCGTGTCGAAGTCGTGCCGCTGTGGGCCTTGCTGCCGGCCGCTGTGGTCGTTTGATTAGGGTGATTCCGCCCGCAGACCTTGTGGGTATTGATCAAGACGCTATCTTTAGCATAGCATTAGTCCAAACTCAATCCCATCGCAGGGTCGTGGGGCGGATCAGCGTGCCGTCTTGCCCCTCGTCCAGATACAGCACCCGGTCGGGCCGGCGCTGATCCAGCAGCAGGTAGCGCACCCCGTGGGTGGACCAGCCGTAGGCGCCACAGGGCGGGTCGGGCACCTGGTCGGCGGGAGTGGCTTGCAGGGCGCGCAGACGCGCCCCGAACGGGCGGATGTCGTAGCGGGTCTGCGTGTCCGGGGCCGCCCGCGCCGGGCTCGCTGGCACCGGCTGGCAGTCCGCATCGTCGGGGATATGGCCGCCCGCCCGCAGCGCCGGCAGGATGGCGGACACCGGCGCGTCGGCCGGCTTGGTGAACACCTGCAGCACCGTCGCCTGTCGATCGCCATCGCGCCACAACGCCAGCCCGGGCACTGGCGGGTGCTGACGGAACCGACCCTGCC
>JBEGOC010000135.1:0-3491 GCA_041182225.1 Pseudomonadota bacterium
GCCCCTCCCTCCCCGGCGAGTGCGAGACGGTTTGCGCGCCAGAACAAAGCGCAGACCCTTTGCGTGCCAGCTGGATGTCTACAGGGTTTTGGCTTTTTCATCAGCCCCACCCACCCGCTCGAAGCGCTGCGGGGAGTGTCAGGCCCGCCGATTTCTGCGCATTTGGCAGTATGAGGCGGGCCTGATACTCCCCGTAGCGCCACCCACACCAACGCACGGGCGCAAGAAAACATCAAAACGTCAGTTGGCAAACGCCGCAATCCCGGTCTGCGCCCGGCCCAGAATCAGGGCGTGGATGTCGTGCGTGCCCTCGTAGGTGTTGACCACCTCCAGGTTCACCAGGTGGCGCGCCACGCCGTACGAGTCAGAAATACCGTTGCCGCCCATCATGTCGCGCGCCAGGCGGGCGATGTCCAGCGCCTTGCCGCAGCTGTTGCGCTTGAGGATGGAGGTGATCTCCACCGCGGCCGTGCCCTCGTCTTTCATGCGACCCAGGCGCAGGCAGCCCTGCAGGCCCAGTGCGATCTCGGTCTGCATGTCGGCCAGCTTCTTCTGGATCAGCTGGTTGGCGGCCAGGGGCCGGCCAAATTGTTTGCGGTCCAATGTGTACTGGCGCGAACGCAGCCAGCAGTCTTCCGCCGCGCCCAAGGCACCCCAGGCGATGCCGTAGCGCGCCGAATTCAGACAGGTGAACGGGCCCTTGAGGCCCTGCACCTCGGGGAAGGCGTTTTCCTCAGGGCAAAACACACCCTCCATCACGATCTCGCCGGTGATGCTGGCGCGCAGGCCCACCTTGCCGTGAATGGCCGGGGCCGACAGGCCGGCCATACCTTTCTCCAGCACAAAGCCGCGAATCGGGCCGACCTGGCCGCCCTCGGACACCTCTTTGGCCCAGACCACAAACACGTCGGCGATCGGGCTGTTGGAGATCCACATCTTGCTGCCCGACAGCTTGTAGCCACCAGGTACCTTGTGCGCGCGGGTGGCCATGGAGTTCGGGTCGGAGCCGTGGTCGGGCTCGGTCAGGCCAAAGCAGCCGATCCACTCGCCGGTGGCCAGCTTGGGCAGGTATTTTTGGCGCTGGCCTTCGGTGCCAAACTCAAAAATCGGCAGCATCACCAGCGAGCTCTGCACGCTCATCATCGAGCGGTAGCCGGAATCCACCCGCTCTACCTCCCGGGCGATCAGGCCGTAGGCTACGTAGTTCAACCCAGGGCCGCCATAGGTCTCGGGGATGGTGGGGCCGAGCAGGCCGAGCTCACCCATCTCGCGGAAGATGGCCACGTCGGTCTTTTCGGCGCGAAAGGCCTCGGTCACACGCGGCAGCAGCTTGTTCTGGCAGTAGGCGGCGGCGGCATCGCGCAGCATGCGCTCCTCGTCGCTGAGCTGGCTCTCGAGCAGAAAAGGGTCTTGCCAGTTGAAAGCAGCGTGGGCCATGTGATTCTCCAGATAATGCAACGGGGTGCGGGTGCCAAAACGGCAGGAACCTCATGGTAGTGGAGGATTGGCCCGCCAGGCAAACGAGTTATTGGCATCCAGATATGATTGTTTTGCACTTGTTGTCAGGAGTAACTCGACTGAGGGCCGGAGAATTTATAAGGCAAATTAAGCACTATTCCATGTACTAATTGATGATATAGCTATATTATTTATAGCAATTGGCAGTGTATCGAATTTCATTGTTATGTTAATTGGGCACCTTATGACCACAACCCTGCGCTGGCTGCTCAGTGCCGCCCTGCTTTTGACCGGACTGAATGCGATGGCGATTGAAGAACCCAAGTTCACCGTGCTGGCCAAGGAGGGGGCGATCGAACTGCGCCAATACGCGCCCTTTCTGATCGCTGAAACCGTGGTGGAGGGCGACATGGACGAGGCCTCCAACCGGGGGTTTCGGCTGATTGCCGACTTCATTTTTGGCAACAACCAGGCGCCCGATAACCCTGGCAGCTCGGCCAAGATCGCCATGACGGCGCCGGTGACCGTGGTGCCCGACGCACCGTCGCAAAAAATAGCCATGACCGCGCCGGTGACCGTTGCCCCGGCGGACGTGGAGGCCAGCCCGATGGCCGGCAAGCGCTGGCGCGTGCACTTTGTGATGCCCAGCGCCTACACCCTGGCCACCCTGCCCAAGCCCAAAAACACCGCGGTAACGATTCGGGAAGTGCCGGCCAAACACTATGCGGTACTGGTCTACTCGGGGTTCAACACCGAGTCACGGGTGCAGCAGCGCACGGCCGAACTGCTGGCCTGGGCCAAAGCCAAAAACCTGAGTCCCATCGGCGCGCCACAACTCGCCCGCTATGACCCACCCTGGACGCTGCCGATGTGGCGACGCAACGAGATCATGCTGGAACTGCCCGCCCCCTGACCCAACGCCCACCACCATGACCCAACAAGCTCTGAACGTGCTGGGCACCGCGCTGGTGCCCTGCTCCTTTGACCCGCTGACCGGCTTTTACCGCGATGGCTGCTGTAACACCGACCTGGAAGACCACGGCACCCATGTGGTGTGCGCCGTGATCACCGACGAATTTTTGGCGTTCTCCCGGCTGCGCGGCAATGACCTCTCCACGCCGCGCCCCGAATACCGCTTTGCCGGCCTGAAAGACGGCGACCGCTGGTGCCTGTGCGCACTGCGCTGGAAAGAGGCGTTTTCGGCCGGGCTGGCGCCCGAGGTGGTGCTGGCCAGCACCCACGCCAAGGCGCTGGAGGTCGTCACGTTGGAGCAACTGAAGGAATACGCGGCGCCCTGAGGCGGCTTGAAACCACCCCCTCCCGCAAGGCCCCATGCGCCGCAAAATCCCCAGCCTGCAAGCCCTGGCCTGCTTTGATGCCGCCGCCCGGCACCAGAGCTACACCCGCGCCGCGCAGGAGCTGGCGCTGACGCAGGGCGCGGTGTCGCGACAGATCGGCGCGCTGGAGGCTTTTGTCGGTGTGGCGCTGTTCCAGCGCACCCGCCATGGCGTGGCCCTGACCGAGCGCGGCGCCGAATACGCGCTGCAGGTGGCAGGCCGGCTGCAGGGGCTGGAACAGGACACCTTGGAAGTCATGGCCGGCTCGGGGCCCGGCGGCAGCGTTCAGCTGGCCGCGGTGCCCACCTTTGCCACGCGGTGGCTGATTCCGCGGCTGCCTGCCCTGGCCGCCGTCCATCCCGAGCTCACCGTTCACATCGAAACCCGCACCCGCCCTTTTTTGTTTGCCGACACGCCCTTTGACGCCGCGCTGTACGCCGGTACCGCCGAGCAGGTGGCCAACTGGGCCGGCACCCAAGCGGTGCGCCGGCTCCCCGAAGACATGGTGCCGGTGTGCAGCCCGGCCCTGGCTGCCGGCCTTGGGCAATCCGCCCCGCTGACGCCCCAGGCGCTTGCCGGGCTGCCACTGCTGCAGCAAAGCACCCGCCCCACCGCTTGGCGCCAGTGGTTTGACGCCGCCGGCGTGTCCGACCCCATGGCCCTGAGCGGGCCGCGCTACGAACTGTTTTCCATGAC
>JBEGOC010000136.1:0-8870 GCA_041182225.1 Pseudomonadota bacterium
GACACGCGGCAGGCGCTGCGTGCCGCCAGCACCGGGAATCAGGCCCAACTTGACCTCGGGCAGTGCCACGTTGCAGCCGGGTGCGGCGATGCGGTAATGACAACCCAGCGCCAGTTCCAGCCCGCCCCCCATGCAAACGCTGTGGATCGCGGCCACCACAGGTTTGGTGGAGTGCTCCAGCGCCAGAATCACGCTCAGCAAATTGGGCTCTTGCAAGGCTTTGGGGCTGCCGAATTCCTTGATATCGGCGCCACCCGAAAAGGCCTTACCCGCGCCTGTGAGCACGATCGCTTTGACGGCAGGGTCAGCGTTGGCCCGACCCAGACCGTCGGTGATGCCCAGGCGGGTGGCAAAACCCAGGCCGTTGACGGGCGGATTGCTGAGCGTGATGACGGCGATGTCGCCCTGCACTTGGTATTGAGCGGTCATGGGTCTTTTCCTTATGATCAAAAATAGAACGATCGTTCTTTTTTAAATTGTAGGCCAACACAGCGAGCCAATCCCGGGGGTTTTGTCGCGATTGGGACAGCGCCGGCTAGACCTCCAGCCACTCCTTGCGGATGGCGGCATCCGCCCGCAAGGCCTCGGGCGCGCCATCGAACACGATGCTGCCGTGACCCATCACCAGGCAGCGGTCGGAGATGCTCATGGCAATGGTGAGCTTTTGCTCGATCAGCAAGACCGACAGGCCGCGCTGGCGCAGGGTCTGCAGAAATTCCGCCACCAGCTCCACGATCTTGGGCGCCAGGCCCTCGGTCGGCTCGTCAATGATGATCAGGTCGGGGTCGCCCATCAGGGTGCGGCACAGGGTCAGCATCTGCTGCTCACCGCCCGAGAGCACGCCGGCCTCGGTGTGCTCGCGCTCCTTCAGGCGGGGAAACAGGCGGTACATGTCGTCAAACGACCAGCGCGGACTGGCATTGCCGCGTTTTTGCCCCAGCAGCAGGTTCTGGTGCACGGTAAGCTTGGGGAAGATATCGCGGTTTTCGGGCACATAGCCCAACCCGAGGTTGGCGATCTCGTAGGGTTTGCGACCCAGCGTCTCCACGCCTTGCCAGCGCACCGAGCCCTCGCAGGCCACCATGCCCATGATGGCCTTGGCGGTGGTGGAACGGCCGGAGCCATTGCGGCCCAGCAGGGCCACGATCTCGCCCTCCCCGACCGACAGGTCCACGCCATGCAGCACATGGCTTTTGCCGTAGTAGGCCTGAAGTTGTGTGACTTGCAGCATGGTCAGCCGCCCCCGCCATGGGCACTGACTTGCGCATCGGCCACCGCGGACCCGAGGTAGGCCTCCTGCACGCGGGCGTCGGCACGCACCGCGTCGGGGGTGTCGAAGGCGATCACCTCGCCGTACACCAGCACCGCGATCTTGTCGGCCAGTCCAAACACCACACCCATGTCGTGCTCCACGGTCAACAAAGTCTTGCCCTCAGTCACCTGCTTGATCAGCTCGATGAAGCGCCCGGTTTCGCTGCGGCTCATACCAGCGGTAGGCTCATCGAGCAGGATGACACTGGCACCACCACCGATGGTGATACCGATTTCCAGCGCGCGCTGCTCGGCGTAGGTCAGGTTCATCGCCAGCACATCGCGTTTGCGCGCCAGCCCGATCATGGCCATCAGCTGCTGCGCGCGGGCGTTGGCGTCGTCCAGATCGACCAGAAACTTGAGGAAGCTGTAGCGGTAGCCCAGGCTCCAGAGCACGCCACAGCGCAGGTTTTCGAACACGCTGAGCTTGGGAAAGATGTTGGTGATCTGAAAACTGCGCGACAGGCCCAGCCGGTTGATCTCAAAGGGCTTCTTGCCGTTGATGCGCTGGCCGTGCAGCAGCACGTCGCCGCTGCTGGCCTCAAAGCGGCCGCTGATCAGGTTGAACAGGGTGGACTTGCCGGCGCCGTTGGGGCCGATGATGGCCACCCGCTCGCCCGGCTGCACTGCCAGGTTGGCGCCCCGGATGATCTCGGTCTTGCCAAAACTTTTGCGCAGGTCCCGCAGTTCAAGGGCATGGGACGTCGTGCTGGTGGCCATCAGGCACCGCCTTTCGACTGCAACTCGAGTTCAATTTCGGCCTGGACGGCGTCCCATTGCAGCGCAAAGCGCCGCTGCAAGGGCCGGAACGCGGCCACACCCACGCCCAGCAGCAGCACCGCACCCAGCCAGCTGGGCGCCGCCGCTGTATCCAGCGGTACCCCCAGGAAGGGCACCACCGACCCCGAGGCCGAACTCAGTTGCAGGTGATACACCATTTCAATCAGGGCGGCGCCACCCAGCAGCGCCAGCAGCGCCGTGCCAAACAGGCCCGCATAGACCGGCGCCAGGCGCGCCAGCTTGCGGTGCAGCGCCAGGCGCAGGTTCATCATGATCAGGCTGGCAATACCGCCGGGCGCATACATCACCATGAACAGGAACAGCAGCCCCAGGTACAGCAGCCAGGCCTTGGTGAACTCACTCAGCAGCACAAACGCCAGCACCATCAGCACCGCGCCGATGATGGGGCCAAAAAAGAAAGTGGCACCGCCCAGGAAGGTGAACAGCAGGTAGGCGCCCGAGCGGGCTGCGCCCACCACCTCGGCCGTGACGATCTCGAAGGTGAGCGCGCCCAGGCCGCCCGAGATGCCGGCAAAAAAGCCGGCAATGATGAAGGCGGTGTAACGCACCCGCTGCGGGTTGTAGCCAATGAATTCCACCCGCTCCGGGTTGTCGCGCACCGCGTTGAGCATGCGTCCCAGCGGCGTCTGGGTAAAGGCGTACATCAGGATCATGGACACCAGGGTGTAGGCCGCAATCAGGTAATAGACCTGTGTGGCCGGGCCAAAGGTGATGCCCAACACCGCGCGGCCCATCACCCGGTTGCCCGAGACGCCGCCTTCACCACCAAAAAACTCCGGGATCATCAACGACATGGCAAACACCAGTTCGGCCAGGCCGAGTGTGATCATGGCGAAGGTGGTGCCCGATTTGCGCGTGGTCACATAACCAAACAGCACGGCAAAACCCATGCCGGCAAAGCCGCCCACCAGCGGCACCAGCGACACCGGCAGCGCACCACCACCGTAACTGTTGAGCGCGTGGATGGCTACGAACGCACCCAGGCCGGTGTAGACCGCATGGCCAAAACTCAGCATGCCGCCCTGCCCCAGCAGCATGTTGTAGGACAGGCAGGCAATGATGGCGATGCCCATTTGCGACAGCATGGTGACCGACAACCCGCTGGTGAACAGCTGAGGTGCGGCCAGCATCACCAGCGCAAACAGGGCCCAGATCCAGGGGGCGCCCACACGGGCTGACAGGCGTGACATGACCATCAGCCCTCGCGGTTTCCAAGCAGGCCCCGGGGCCGGAAGATCAGGATCAGCACCAGCAGCAGATACGGCAGGATGGGCGCTACCTGGGCAATGGTCAGCCGGGACAAGGAGTTGTCGCGCAGCCCGGCAGCGACCGGCAGGTTCAGCTGTTGCAACACCGACAGCAGCGAATAGTCAAACGCTACCGCAAAGGTTTGCACGGTGCCGATCAGCAGTGAGGCCATGAAGGCCCCCGACAGCGAGCCCATGCCCCCCACCACCACCACCACAAAGATGATGGAGCCGACCGTGGCCGCCATGGACGGCTCGGTCAAAAAGGTGCTGCCGCCAATCACGCCGGCCAGGCCGGCCAGCGCCGCGCCGGCGCCGAACACCAGCATGAACACGCGTGGCACATTGTGGCCCAGCGCCTCCACCGCATCGGGGTGCGTGAGTGCAGCCTGGATCACCAGCCCGACCCGGGTGCGGGTCAGCAAGAGCCAAATCGCCACCAGCATCGTCAGGGCCACCAGCATCATGAAGCCGCGGGTGGCCGGGAACGGCGAGCACACCACCCGCACCGCAGCGTCAGCGGCGCTGCACCACTCGGCCGGCGCTGCACCCCAGACCATCCGCAGGCCGTTGACCGAGTGGTTGATCAGCGTGAACGCCGGGCCCTGCAGCGATGGAGGCGGCTTAAAGTCGAGCGCAATGCGGCCCCAGACCAGTTGCACCAGCTCCAGCACCACATAGGTCAGCCCAAAGGTGACCAGCAACTCCGGCACGTGGCCGAACTTGTGGACGCGGCGCAGGCACAGCCGCTCAAACAGCGCGCCTAAAGCGCCCACCACCAGCGGCGCCAGCACCAGCGCAGGCCAAAACCCGATCCAGCGCGACACGGTGTAGCCAACGTAAGCACCCAGCATGTAAAAGCTGGCGTGCGCGAAATTGAGCACGCCCATCATGCTGAAAATCAGGGTCAAGCCCGAACTCAGCATGAACAGCAGCAAGCCGTAACTGACGCCGTTGAGCGTCGAGATGATGAAAAACTCCATGTCAGGCGCCCTGCTTCATGACAACCACCAACAAAAGCCCGGGGCGGTCAACCGCCTCGGGCTCTGTGCCAAACCGGACGGGCTCAGGGACGCTTCATCTGGCAGCTTGTGGGCGTGCTCGACACGTAGTTGGGGTACTCCTTGAGCGGCACCAGGGTCATGCCGGTGTTCTCGGGGCTGTAGGGGTACTTCTTGTCAGCCTTCTGCCAGACCGTCATGTACAAGGGCTGCTGCAGCTGGTGGTCGAACTTGCGCATCTCGACCTCGCCGTTGAAGCTCTTGACCTGCAGGCCTTCCATGGCCGCCGCCACCTTGACCGGGTCGGTCGACTTGGCCTTGGCCATGGCCGCGCCCAGCATCTCGTAGATGCGGATGGTGGAGCCGGTGTAGAAATCGTCGTTGTACTTGGCCTTGAACTCGTTCATCCACTTGTCCATCTGGCCGCCCATGTTGTAGTGGTTGTAGGCAATCTGATAGACGCGACCGGCGCCGTTGGTACCCAAGGCAGTGGGCGTGCCGGTAACGCCGGCGTAATAGGTGAAGAACTTGCCGGTGTAGCCGTTTTCGTTGGCGGCCTTGATCAGCAGCGACAGGTCGGAGCCCCAGTTGCCGGTGACCACCGTGTCAGCACCGGAGGCCTTGATCTTGGCGATGTAGGGCGCAAAATCCCGCACCTGCGCCAGAGGGTGCAGGTCTTCACCCACGATCTGGATGTCCGGCCGCTTGCGAGCCAGGGTTTCCTTGGTGTACCTGGCCACTTGCACGCCGTGCGAGTAGTTCTGACCCAGGATGTAGATTTTCTTGATGTCTTTCTGGTCGACCATGAAGCTCGACATCGCCTCCATCTTCATGGAGGTGTCAGCGTCGAAGCGGAAGTGCCAGTAATTGCACTTGCTGTTGGTCAGGTCTGGGTCCACCGCCGAGTCATTGAGGTAGATCACCTCTTTGCCAGGGTTGCGCTCGTTGTGCTTGGCCACCGCATCGCTCAAGGCCAGCGCCACCGACGAGCCGTTACCCTGCACGATGTAGCGCACGCCCTGGTCAATGGCGGCCTTGAGCGCGTTCAGGCTCTCAGCCGGGCTGAGCTTGTTGTCGATCGCGGTGATCTCGAACTTGACCCCGGCCGGGTTGCCGGCCCCGCTGAATTTTTCAGCAAAAAACTGGTAGCCCTTCATCTGGCTAACGCCGACCGGTCCGAGCAGGCCGGTCAAGGGGTCGATCCGGACCATCTTGACGGTCTCGCCCTTTTGGGCCATGGCCGCGCCAGCGCAGCACAGTGCAACAGCAGCGGACAGAAATTTGACTGCGAACTTCATGATGAGAAAAACTCCTTAGATGGGTTGAGCGCGAGCGTACAGGTTTTGAGCGATGCCAGACATGGGGTTCTCCCTAGGGCCAGTCGCCTCGGCGATAGACCGTCGAACCGGCGATGCTCAGAGACCGGGCAGGCGGTAATCGGCGAGCACCTCGCGCAGCTTGGTTTTTTGCATCTTGCCGGTACCGCCCAAGGGGATTGCGTCCAGAAACACCACGTCATCGGGAATCTGCCACTTGGCGGTCTTGCCCTCGTAGAACGCAATCAATTCGTCGCGGCTGACCGTGGCACCCGGCTTTTTGACCACCGCAATGATGGGCCGCTCATCCCACTTGGGATGCTTCATGCCGATGCAGGCCGCCATGGCCACCGCCGGGTGCGCCATGGCGATGTTTTCCACGTCGATCGAGCTGATCCACTCGCCACCGGACTTGATCACGTCCTTGCTGCGGTCGGTGATCTGCATGTAGCCGTCGGGGTCAATGGTGGCCACGTCGCCGGTGGGAAACCAGCCGTCGACCAAGGGGCTGCCGCCCTCCCCCTTGAAATAGGCGCTGATGATCCAGGGCCCGCGCACCAGCAGGTCGCCAAACGCCTTGCCGTCCCAGGGCAATTCCCGGCCCTCGGGGTCGACAATCTTCATGTCAACACCAAAAATACCGCGGCCCTGCTTGAGCCGGACCTTCATCTTGTCTTGCGGCGCCAGCTCCAGGTGCTTGTTTTTCAGGGTGCAGACCGTACCCAGCGGCGACATCTCGGTCATGCCCCAGGCGTGCAGCACTTCCACGCCATAGTGGTCATTGAAGGCGGTGATCATGGCCGGCGGGCAGGCCGAGCCGCCAATCACGGTGCGTTTGAGGGTCGAGAACCGCAAACCGCCGGCCTGCATGTGGCCCAGCATCATCTGCCATACGGTGGGCACGCCAGCGGCAAACGAGACTTTTTCGGTCTCAATCAGCTCGAAAATCGACTTGCCGTCCATCGCCGGGCCGGGAAACACCAGCTTGGCGCCGGTCATGGCGGCCGAGTACGGCAGGCCCCAGGCATTGACGTGGAACATGGGCACCACCGGCAGCACCGCATCGCGCGCGCTCATCGACAGGGCGTCGGGCAAAGCGCCGGCCAGCGCATGCAGCATGGTGGAGCGGTGACTGTACAGGGCAGCCTTGGGATTGCCGGTGGTGCCGCTGGTGTAGCACATGCTGGAGGCCGAATTTTCATCAAAAATCGGCCACACATAGGTCGTGGACTGCGCTCCCATCCAGGCCTCATAGCTGAGCAGGCCGGGAATCCCGCTGTCCGCTGGCAGCTTGTCGGCGTCACACAGCGCCACATAGTGTTTGATGGTGACGCAGCGGCCCGCAATGGCCTTGACGATGGGCAAAAAGCTCAGGTCGAAGCACAGCACCGAGTCTTCGGCGTGGTTGGCGATCCAGGTGATCTGGTCGGGGTGCAGGCGCGGGTTGAGCGTGTGCAGCACCCGGCCGGAGCCGCTGACGCCAAAGTACAGCTCCAAATGGCGGTAACCGTTCCAGGCCAAGGTGGCCACCCGGTCGCTGAAGCCTAGCTTCAGGCCGTCGAGCGCATTGGCCACCTGACGCGAGCGCGCCGCCAGCGCCTTGTAGGTGTAGCGGTGAATATCGCCCTCGACCCGCCGCGATACGATCTCGGCCTCGCCATGGTGGCGCTCCGCAAAGTCGATCAATGACGAAATCAACAGGGGGTGGTTTTGCATCAGACCGAGCATGGGCGACTCCAGAATGTGACATTGACAAGGGCCGCATGGTACTGTGGTTTCACGGCCATCGCCATTTATCATTCGGCCAATGATGTCCTCCCACCCGCTCTCCGCCGACCGGGGCGCTGCGCCGCCGTTCAAGCCCAGCCGGTCGCTACCGACGACCCGGGATGCCCGCGCCCTGGCCGCGAAGAGGCTGCCGCGCCTGATTTATGACTTCATCGACGGCGGCGCCGGCGATGAGCTGGGCCTGGCCAGCAACCTCAGCGACCTGCAGCGCGTGCGGCTGCAGCCGCGCAGCCTGGCCGAGGTCAACACCATTTCGCTCGCGACCTCCTTCCTGGGTCAGGACTGGGATGTGCCCTTCGGCATCGCCCCGATGGGCATGTGCGATTTGGCCTGGCCCGGTACCGACCGCGCCCTGGCCACCCTGAGCCAGCGCCACAACCTGCCTCTGGGCGTGTCGACCGCCTCGTCCACGTCCCTTGAAGCGCTGCACCGGCTCAGCGGCGGGCGGGCCTGGTTCCAGTTGTACGTGACCGGCAGCACGCAGGACGCCCTGGCGCTGAGCAGCCGCGCCGCGAAGGCCGGCTACGACACCCTGATCCTGACGGTGGATGTGCCGCGCCTGGGCAAGCGGCCGCGTGACGTGCGCAACGGCTTCGCCACGCCGTTTCGCATGACCGCCCGGCACTTCTTGGACTTTGCAACACACCCTCATTGGTCGCTCAAAACCCTGGCCAGCGGCCTGCCGGCCATGGCCAATTTTTCGGGCGCCAATGCCAAGGGCTACGACCGCAATGCCCCCCGAACCGGTGCCAACTGGGCGTTTCTGCAGGAACTGCGGGTGGCCTGGCGCGGCAAGCTGATCATCAAAGGCGTGCTGTCGGCCGAGGACGCCGTGCGGATGAAAGCCGAAGGTGTTGACGCCATCTGCGTCTCCAACCACGGCGGACGGCAGCTCGACAGCGCGCCCGCGGCGATCGCAGCGCTGCCGGGGATTCGCCAGGCCGTAGGACCTACCTTCCCGCTGCTGTTTGACAGCGGCATACGCACCGGTGACGACATGGTCAAGGCCCGGGCGCTGGGCGCCGACCTGGTGCTGGTAGGTCGGCCTTTTCTGTATGCGCTGGCGGCGGTGGGGCCTGAGGGCGCCGAACGCATGTTCGACTGCTTCAAAGGTGAGCTTGACACCGCGCTGGCACAAATCGGCGTTGCCGCCATGTCGGCCGTGACACCGGCCTGCCTTTACGGCGCACCTGGCGCGGATTGATGGGGACTGGCCGCATGGTGTGTGGGATCGGGGCGGCGGGGCATGCTCATGGTTGTCCGTCATTACCGTCAAAACGGGAATCCATGGATCCCCGATCGAGTCGGGGATGACGGCAGCCGGGTCGGGCGTGGTTGCAAGTGCGCAAACCAAATTCGCGGCTGCGGGGGCCGGCTGCGTGTCGCAGCGAGGTAAAGGAGGAGCC
>JBEGOC010000137.1:0-5108 GCA_041182225.1 Pseudomonadota bacterium
GCGGGCCGAACTGCTGTGCGGCACCCGCGCCGCCAGCGCGGGTCAGGTGCAACTGCTGGGCCGGGCGCTGCTGCCCCAGCCAGCGCGCCTGGTGCCGCTGGGTGTGGCCCGCATTCCGGAAGACCGCCACGCCGTGGGTGTGGTGGGGGACTTGCCGGTGTGGGAGAACGCGGTGTCCGAGCGGCTGCGCAGCCCGGCGTTTTCACGCTGGGGCTGGGTGCGCCGTAAAGCGGCCCGGGCCTATGCCGATCGCATCCTGCGCGCCTTTGACGTCCGTGGCGGTGGCCCAGCGGTGCCGGCGCGGTCGCTGTCGGGCGGCAATATGCAGAAGCTGATTCTGGGCCGGGCCCTGACCCAGCCTGGCGATGCAACTACAAAAACAATAGCAAATGACGCAGCCGCAGTGCCACGCCTGATCGTGGCGCACCAGCCGACCTGGGGCCTGGACATCGGCGCCGTGGCCTATGTGCAGGCGCAGTTGATCGCCGCCCGCGACGCTGGCGCCGCGGTGCTGCTGATCTCGGACGACCTGGACGAGGTGCTGACCCTGGGCGACCGGGTGGCGGTGATCCATGCCGGCCGGCTAGGGCCGGCGCGGCCGGCGACCGACTGGGGCCGTGAGGCGATCGGGCTGGCCATGGCTGGTATCACCAGCATTGCCGACGCCAAAGAGGAGGCCCACGCATGAGGCTGGAAAAGCGCAGCCAGAGCTCGCGCCTGGCGCTGCTGCTGGCGCCGGTGGGGGCGGTGCTGTTCACGCTGCTGGTCAGCGCGCTGCTGGTGTGGTGGGCCGGCGCTGGCGTGACGCAGACCTACGGCCTGTTGCTGCGCGGCGGTTTTGGCTCGGTATTTGCCTTGAGCGAGACCTTCACCCGCGCCATTCCGCTGATGCTGACCGGGCTGGCGGCGGCAGTGGCGTTCCGCGCCCGGTTGTTCAACATTGGCGCCGAGGGCCAGCTGTACATGGGCGCGCTGGCGGCGGTGGCGGTGGGTGGCCTGCATGGCGGCACCGGCTTCGACCTGCCCGCGCCCCTGCTTTTTGGGCTGATGCTGCTGGCCGCTGCGCTGGCCGGCGCGCTGCTGCTGCTGGGGCCGGCGCTGCTCAAAGCCCGGCTGGGGGTTGATGAGGTGGTCACCACCCTGCTACTGAACTTCATTGTGCTGCTGCTGGTGTCGCTGATGCTGGACGGCCCGATGAAAGACCCAACCGCCATGGGCTGGCCACAGAGCGTGGCGCTGATGGGCGAGCTGGAGCTGTCTAAACTGATCGAACAGACCCGGGTGCACAGCGGCTTGCTGATCGCCGCCGCGCTGGCGGTGGCGGTTTGGCTGCTGATGAAGTACACCGTGCTCGGTTTTGATATTCGCGCGGTGGGTGCCAACGCCCGCGCCGCCGCCTTCGCCGGGGTGCCGGTCACACGCACTGTGGTGCTGGTGGCGCTGCTGTCGGGCGCACTGGCCGGGCTGGCTGGCGCCATTGAGGTGGCCGGCCGCACCAGCTACCTGACGCTGGACATGTCACCCGGCTACGGTTACTCAGGCATCGTCATCGCCATGCTGGCCGGCCTGCATCCGCTGGGCGTGGTGGCGGCCAGCGTGTTCGTGGCCGGGGTGCTGGTCGGCGCCGACAGCATGAGCCGCGCCATCGGCGTGCCCACCTACATCGCCGACGTGATCGTCGCCGCCTCACTGATCTCGGTGCTGGTGGCCACCCTGCTGACGCAGTACCGGGTGCGCTGGAAATGAAGCCACAAACCGTCATTCCCGTGCAGGCGGGAATCCATGTCTTATGCGGCGGGGGCTGCCTGTGACTGAGTTCTTCGACATCCTGGCCAACCCAGCGTTCTGGGTGGCGGTGCTGCGCATTGCCACGCCGCTGATTCTGGGCACGCTGGGGGTATTGCTGTGCGAACGCGCCGGGGTGCTGAACCTGGGCATCGAGGGCATCATGGTGGCTGGCGCCTTTACTGGCTGGCTGGCGGTGTACAGCGGCGCGCCACTGTGGGGCGGGGTGGCGGTGGCAGCGCTGACCGGCGCCCTGCTGGGCGGGCTGCACGCCCTGCTGACCGTGACGCTGGCACTGTCGCAGCACGTCGCGGGGCTGGGCATCACACTGCTGGCCACGGCGCTGAGCTACTACGGCTACCGCGTGAGTTTTCCCAAAGTCAACACCCCGCCCACGGTTCAACCGTTCCAGGAGATGGGCTGGCTGGGCGTTCCCGTGCTGGCGCAGCAAACACCGCTGACCCTGCTGGCACTGCTGCTGGTACCGCTGATCGGCTACCTGCTGTACCGCACCCCGGTCGGGCTGGCGGTGCGCATGGTCGGCGAAAACCCGCAGGCCGCCGAGGGGCAGGGCGTGTCGGTGGCGGCGGTGCGCAGCGGCGCCATCGTGGCCGGCTCGGCGCTGATGGGGGTGGCGGGCGCGTTTCTCACGCTGTCGGCCTTCAATGCCTTCTTCTTCAACATGGTCAACGGCCGTGGCTGGATCTGCGTGGCGCTGGTGGTGTTTGCCTCCTGGCGCCCGGGCAAGGCGCTCTTGGGCGCGCTGCTGTTCGCTTTTTTTGACGCGCTGCAGCTGCGCCTGCAACAGGCCGGCGACGCCGTGCTGCCCTACCAGATGTACCTGATGCTGCCCTATGTGCTGTCAATCGTGGCGCTGGTGCTGGTGGCCCGCCGGGCCAGCTACCCGCAGGCCCTGATGAAACCTTACCGCAAGGGAGAACGCTGAATGCTGGACCTGCTGATTCACAACGCCACGCTGCCCGATGGCCGCACCCATATGTCCGTCGCGGTGCAGGACGGCCAGATCGTCGAAGTCACCCCCGGCCTGCAGGCCCCGGCGGCCGAGGCGCTGGACGCGCAGGGCCTGCTGCTGAGCCCGCCCTTTGTCGATGCCCACTTTCACATGGACGCCACACTCAGCTACGGCCTGCCACGCGTCAACCAGTCGGGCACGCTGCTCGAAGGCATTGCACTGTGGGGCGAGCTCAAACCGCGGCTAACCCAGGAGGCGCTGATCGAGCGTGCGCTGGCCTACTGCGACTGGGCGGTGGCCAAGGGCCTGCTGGCGATCCGCAGCCATGTCGACATCTGCGACCCGCGCCTGCTGGCGGTGGAGGCGCTGCTGGAGGTCAAACGCCGGGTGGCGCCCTACCTCGACTTGCAACTGGTGGCCTTTCCGCAGGACGGCGTGCTGCGCAGCCCGGGCGCCCTGGCGCAGCTGGAGCGCGCGCTCGACCTGGGGGTGGACGTGGTGGGCGGCATTCCGCACTTTGAGCGCACCATGGCCGACGGCGCCGAGAGCGTGCGGCTGCTGATGGAGATCGCCGCCGCGCGCGGCCTGCGCGTGGACATGCACTGCGACGAGACCGATGACCCACTGTCGCGCCATATCGAAACCCTGGCCGACCACGCGCATCGCCTGGGCCTGCAGGGCCGGGTCAATGGCTCTCACCTGACCTCCATGCACAGCATGGACAACTACTACGTGAGCAAGCTGCTGCCGCTGATGGCCGAAGCCGGCCTGTCGGCGGTGGCCAACCCGCTGATCAACATCACCATCCAGGGCCGGCACGACAGCTACCCCAAGCGGCGCGGCATGACCCGGGTGCCCGAGCTGCTGGCGGCCGGCATCAATGTGGGCTTTGGCCAGGATTGCGTGATGGACCCCTGGTACGCGCTGGGCAGCGGCGACATGCTTGAAGTCGCCCACATGGGCCTGCACGTGGCGCAAATGACCAGCCGGGCCGCCATGCGCCAGTGCTTTGAGGCGGTGACCGTGAACCCGGCCCGCATCCTGGGCCTGGAAGGCTACGGGCTGCAGCCCGGCTGCCGCGCGGACTTTGTGCTGCTGCAGGCGCGCGACCCGGTGGAGGCGCTGCGCCTGCGCGCCACCCGGCTCAAGGTGTTCCGGCGCGGCCGGCTGATTGCCACCACGCCGGCAGCCACCGGCACCTTGCATTTGGCCGGCCGGCCAAGCCACACCCACTGGATGACACCATGAACGCACCGGCCCCCACGATCGGCGGCAGCACCAGCCCCCGTTTTGCCGCCGTGCGCGAGGCCTTTGCCCGCAGCTTTGCCGACGGGCTGGAGCTGGGCGCGGCAGTGACCGTGGTGGTGGACGGCGAGACGGTGGTCGACCTCTGGGGTGGCCACCGCACGCTGGACCGCAGCGCGGCGTGGCAGGCCGACACTTTGGTCAACGTCTGGTCAGTGGGTAAGGGTGTGATGGCGCTGGCGATTGCCATGCTGGCCGATCGCGGCCAACTGGACTACAGCGCGCCCGTGGCCACCTACTGGCCGGAGTTTGCGGCTAACGGCAAAGGCGCCATCACGGTGAACCAGGTGATGTCCCACCAGGCCGGGCTGGACGGGCTGAGCGTGCCCCTGTCGGATGAAGCGCTCTACCAGTGGCAGCCCGTGGTTGATGCGCTGGCCGCCATGGCGCCGCTCTGGCCACCCGGCAGCCGCTGCGTCTACCACCCGCTGACCTATGGCTTCCTGGCCGGCGAACTGATCCGGCGCATCGACGGGCGCTCAGCCGGCCGCTTCATTGCCGAAGACATTGCCAAGCCACTCAAGCTGGACCTGCATGTGGGCCTGGCCGCAACGGATGACCCGCGTGCGGCGCAGATGTCGGTGGGCGCCAAGGCCTACGACTGGGTGCGGCAGGGCGAGCAAAGCGCCTACCCCCATGCCTTCCGCAACCCCAGCCTGGACGCCACCGCACCCAACCAAAGGGCCTGGCGCGCGGCAGAGATTCCTGGCGCCAATGCCCACTCTGACGCCCGCTCACTGGCCCGCCTGTACGGCGCCTTGGCGCGCGGCGGTGAGCTTGACGGCGTGCGCCTGGTCTCACCGCAAGGGCTGGCGGCCGCCGTGGCCGTGCGTTTTGACGGCGTCGACGCCTGCTTTTTGGCCCCCACGGTGTTTGGCGCTGGGTTTCGGCGCGACGCCGTGGGCTTTGGCCCGCATGTCAGCGCCGGTAATTTCGGTCACACCGGCTGGGGCGGCTCAGTCGCCTTCGCCGACCCGGCACGCGGCCTGGGCTTCGCCTTTGTCACCAACCACCTGCTCGGCTTCGATGACGGGGTGGACCCGCG
>JBEGOC010000138.1:0-4310 GCA_041182225.1 Pseudomonadota bacterium
CGATGTTGCCGCCGCACAGCACCAGCCCGACCCGCTTGCCCTTAAAGCGCTGAGGGTGACGCAGCAGCGCGGCCAGGCCGGCCGCGCCCGCGCCTTCCACCAGCGTCTTTTCCACCTCCAGCAGCATCACGATGGCCTGTTCGATATCACCCTCGTCGACCAACAGCAGGTCGTCCACCAGCCGCGCAATGATGGCCTGCGTCAGCATCCCCGGCGTGCCGACCGCAATGCCTTCGGCAATGCTGCTGCTGCCCTGGGGGTAATGGGTGCCCTGGATGGCATTGACCATGGCCGGAAAGCGGGTGGTCTGCACCCCGATCAGCTCGATGCCGGGCCGCAGTGCCCGGGCGGCGGTGGCCATGCCGGCCAGCAGGCCGCCACCGCCCACCGCCACCACCAGTGTGTCGAGCTCGGGCAGGTCTTGCAGCATCTCCAGGGCCACCGTGCCTTGGCCGGCGATGACGTCAGCGTCGTCATAGGGGTGGACAAACACCAGCCCCTGCGCGGCCGCCAGCGCCAGCGCGTGCCGGTGGGCTTCGTCCAGTGAGTCCCCGTGTAACAGCACCTCGGCACCAAAGCCGCGCGTGCGCTCCACCTTGACGCCCGGCGTGAAGCGTGGCATCACGATCACGGCGCGCAGGCCCAGTTGCTGCGCGTGGTAGGCCACGCCCTGGGCGGGGTTGCCGGCACTCATGGCGATCACCCCGCGCTCGCGCTCGGCCGCACTGAGCTGGGCCAGCTTGTTGCAAGCGCCGCGCTCCTTGAACGAGGCGGTGAACTGCAGGTTTTCAAACTTGAGGAAAACCTGGGCGCCGGTCAGCTCGGACAGGGTGCGCGAGGCCACGCAGGGCGTGCGCAGCAACTGACCCTGCAAGCGGGCGGCGGCGGCTTGAATTTGCTGCAGTTCAATCATCGGTATTGACCAGGTTCAATCGCCACGCGTGCCGAGCAGTGCCGCGCCAACGATCAGCAGCGCCGCCAGCGCGATGTTCCAAGTGAAGGCGCGGCCGCCCACCAGCACCAGCACGGCGGTGGAGGTCAGCGGCGTCAGGTAGCTGAGGATGCCGATGTGACGCGTGTCGCCGCGCTTGAGCGCCATGTCCCACAAGAAAAACGCCGCGCCCATGGGGCCCAGCCCGAGCGCGCCGATCAGCAGCAGATCGCGCCCGCTCAAGGACACTGCCGGCTCCAGCAGGGCGTGGCACAGCAGTGACAGCAGGCCCGACAGCAGGGCAAAGCCGCCAATGGCGGCGGTGGGGAAATGCGGCACGCGCCGGGTCAACAATGAGTAGCCGGCCCAGACCAGCGCCGACAACAGCGCCAGCAGGTAGCCCCAGTGCCAGCCTGTGGCCTGCTGCGCCCCCTGATGGGCCGGGTTGCCCAGGATCACCAGCGCGGCGCCGGCAAAACCCAGCAGCGCCGCCAGCACATGCACCGTGCGCAAACGCAGGCCTGGCAGCAGCAGCGGCGACAGCAGCACCATGAACAGCGGCCACAGGTAGTTGATCAGGTTGGCCTGCACCGGCGGCGCCAGCCGCAGCGCCACAAACAACAAAAAGTGAAAGCCGAACAGGCCACCCACGCCGAGCGCCAGCGTGGGCAGCGGCACGCGCCATTGGCCCAACTGAAAGCGCGACAGCGGCAGCGCCAGCAGGCCACCCACGCCCAGCGCCAGCCCGGTCAGCAAAAACGGCGGCACATGGGCCAGGGCCACGCCCAGGGCGGCGAGCGAACCCCACATCGCAATCGCGCCCAGGGCCAGCAGCGTCGCTGGCAAGCCGCTGGTACGAGTGGGGGTTGCCGGGACGGCCGGGGCAGGGTGAGGCATGGTGCGATACTCAAAGCGATGAGTTTGAGTGTATGGCCATGACCGACACGCTGCGTCCCAGCGGCCGCTTGGCTTTGGTGGGTGTGCTGCTCTTGTTGGGCATCGGTTGGGGCAGCACCCAGTCGCTGGGCAAGCTGGCGGTGTCCACCGGGCACCAGCATTTCGGGCTGATTTTCTGGCAACTGGTGATCGGCGCGGTCTTGCTCGGCGCCATCAACCTGCTGCGGCGCCAATCGTTCGCCATCAATGGCGCCGGCCTGCGCTTTGCCGCAGTGATTGCCCTGATCGGCACCTTGATCCCCAACTCCACCTTTTTCATGTCGGTGGCGCATTTGCCGGGCGGGGTGATGTCGATCCTGATCTCCACCGTGCCCTTGCTGTCGTTTCCGTTGGCATTGGCGCTGGGCATGGACCGCTTCAGCGCACTGCGCCTGCTGGGCCTGTGCTGCGGTCTGGTGGGGGTGGCGCTGATTGCCCTGCCCCAGGCCAGCCTGCCCTCGCCAGACATGGCGGTCTGGCTGCCGGTGGCCATGGTCGGGCCGCTGTTTTATGCGCTGGAGGGCAATTACGTGGCCAAGTGGGGCACGGCCGGCCTGGATGCGGTGCAGGCCATGTTCTGGGCGTCGTCGGTGGGCGCCCTGATCGCGCTGCCACTGATGCTGCTGACCGGCCAGTGGATCAGCCCGCTGCCACCCTATGGCGTGCCGGAGCTGGCGCTGATCGCCTCGTCCTGTGTGCATGCCCTGGTCTATGCGGCCTATGTCTGGCTGGCGGCCCGGGCTGGCGCCGTGTTTGCCACGCAGGTCGCCTACGTGGTGACCGGCTCGGGCGTGCTGTGGGCCATGCTGCTGCTGGGCGAGCGTTTCAGCGGCTGGGTCTGGGCCGCGCTGGCGGTGATGCTGTTGGGCCTGTTTCTGGTGCAGCCGCGCCTCAAGGCGTGATCGTCACACCCTTCCAGAAAGCGATGCGGTTGCGGATCGCCTCGGCCTCGGGCTTGGGCTCGAGGTAGACCCAGGCGGCATCCACATTCATGTCGCCGTTGACCAGCAGCGAGTAGTAACTGGCCTGGCCTTTCCAGGCGCAGCTGGTCTTGTGGTTACTGAACTGCAGGTAGGCCTTGTTCACGGCGTGGTCGGGGAAGTAGTGGTTGCCTTCCACCATCACGGTGTCCTCGCTGTCGGCAATGACGGTGTTGTTCCAGATGGCTTTCATGGGGTGTCCTGTGCGGCGGGTGATACCGCATTGTGCTACGCCGGCGCCGGGTTCAGCCGCGGGTGGGTTTCTGCGCCCCAGCGCAGCAGCGCCCCGGCCGACAGCAGCATGCACAGCGCCACAAACCAGAAGGCCGCCGCCATCTGGCCGGTGAAGTGCGCCACCAGGCCCAGGCCGAGCGCGCCGATGCCGTAGCCCAGGTCGCGCCAAAAGCGGTAGATGCCGATGGCCGAGCCGCGCCAGGCCGGGTGCGAGATGTCGGCCACGGCTGCCGACAGGTTGGGGTAGAGCAGGGCCATGCCAAAGCCGGTGATGCCGGCCCAGACGGCCCACCAGAGCAGGCCGTCCTGCAACACCATGGCGGCCACGCCAATGCCGCAAATGGCCATGCCCCAGACATTGGGGCCATGGCGACCGATGCGGTCGGACAGCCGGCCAGTCAGCAGCTGCGCGCCGCCCCACACCAGGCCATAGCAGCCGATCACCCAGCCCACCTGCGGCAGGCTCAGGCCCTTTTGGTACAGAAACACCGGGTACAAGACCCACACCAGGGCATCGACAAATTTCTCGACCAGGCCGGCCTGGCTCAAGGCCATCAGGCGCTTGTCGCCCCAGCTCACCAGCCGGAAAACATCCTTGGTGCTCGGCTGGGGGCTCAGCAGCGTGGCGTAGCGCGGGCGCATCGTCTGGGGTTTGCCAAGCGCATGCTTGGCCCCTTCGGCCCGGGCCCAGGGCAGGGTCTCCTTGACGCCAAAACGGGCCAGCAGCAGGGCCAGGCCGATTACCACCAGGCCAAACCCCAGCAGCCCCTGGCGCGGCCCCCAGCGGGCGGCCAGGTAGGCTGTGACGATCCCCGCCAGCGCCACCCCCAGGTAGCCGGCAAACTCGTTCAGCCCCAGGGTCAGGCCACGCTCCTCCAGCCGGGTGATGTCGAGCTGGGCGGTCTGCGTCATGGACCAGGTCAGCCCCTGGTTCACGCCCAGCAACACCGTGGCGGCCACCACCCAGCCCCAGCTCGGGGCGTAGGCAATCATCACCGGAATCGGCAGCGCTACCAGCCAGCCCCACAGCAGCACGCGCTGGCGCCCCAGCCGCTCCGACAGGCGGCCCGCCACAAAATTCATCACGCCCTTGACCAGGCCAAAGGCCACTACAAAGGCACTCAGCAGCACAAAGGAGTTTTTGGGGACACCAAAGTCAGATTCGGCCAGGGCCGGCACCACGGTGCGGGTCATGCCGATCGTCAGGCCCACCAACAGCACCTGCAGCA
>JBEGOC010000139.1:0-14771 GCA_041182225.1 Pseudomonadota bacterium
TCGACGCCCATTGACGAGATCCGCTGACGCCTGGGCGGGGCTTTAGACCACGTTGACTTCCAGCAAGGGTTGGTTCGCGAGCACCCGTGCCCAACCCAGCGCGGAAAGATCGAGCGTGCGGTAGGCACCAAAGGCGACCAGTTCAGACAGGGCCCGGCCCACGGCGGCAGACTGCTGCATGCCATGGCCGCTGAAACCGTTGGCAAACAACAGGTTGTCCACCTCGGGGTGCGGGCCCAGGATCACGTTGTGGTCCAGGGTGTTCACGTCGTAGTGTCCGGCCCAGGCGTTTTCGACGCGGGCCGCCTCGAAAGCCGGCACACGGGCAGCCAGAGTGGGCCACAGAATGTCATCGAACAGTGCGTGTTGCACCTCTAAGTCGAAGCACTCCGGATCCTGCTCGGCCGGCGGCGAAATACCGCAAATGAAACCACTGCCCTCCGGCCTGAAATAGGCGCCGCCCGGATCGATCACCAAAGGACAGCGGCCAAGTCGTGCCGGCGTGGAAAAGAAAAACACACAGCGTTTGCGTGACTGCACGGGCAAGGCAATGCCGGCGCTGCGGGCCAGCGCTGCCGCGCCGGTGCCCGCCGCATTGATGACCAGACCACAGTTCACGGTGGTGCCGTCGGACAGGGTGACCGAAGAAATCGATCGGCCAGCCCGCTGCACCCCCACCACATGCGCCTGCTGGTACTCCGCGCCCAAGGAGGCAGCCTTGCGCCGAAAGGCCCACATCAGCCCATGAGCATCGAGCCAGCCCTCGCCCGACAAACCGAGAGAGCCAGCGCTCAGATCGGCGGTTGCCAGCCAGGGAAATCGCTCGCGCAATTGCTCAGGCTGCAACAACACCACGTCAACGCCCAAGCTGCGCTGCACGCGATGGTTCGCCTCCAGGCCATCGCGCCCGGCCGGCGTGGCCAGGAACAGGTAGCCGCCTTCATGAAACCCCACCTCGGGCGCCTCGCCATCCACCGTCAGGTGGTCACCGATGTTCTGGATGAACTGGGTACCAAACTGCGATATCCGGATATTTTCGGGCGTGGAAAACTGGTGGCGTATGGACGCTGCTGAGCGCGCGGTCGCAGATTTCTCGTAGCTGAAGTCCTTTTCGACCACCAGCACCGACCCCTTGAAGCTGGCCTGTGAGCGCAAAAAGAACGCGGCTGCACTGCCGATAACCGCACCGCCGACGATGACCACATCCGCATACTTCATGGGCCCGTATTATCCAGGCTGCGTTCTGACCTTTCCATCCAAACCGGCGTCCCCGGGGCCCACGCCACGACGCCTTTCACCGCAGAGACCCGTCATGCAGTTGCTCACAAAAGAAGACGTCGAACGCCTTGCCGCTTACGGCCCCTTGATTGATGCACTCGCCAAAGGCCTGCGCGAACCGATCGAGTCCCCGCCACGCAGCCATTTCAACCCCAACCACGATGCCAGTGCGGTACTGATCATGCCGGCCTGGAAACCGCATCAGGTCATGGGCACCAAGATTGTGTCGATTTGGCCCGAGAACAACGCGCGCGGCCAATCTGCGGTGTCGGCGATTTACGTCGTCACCTCGTGCAAGGACGGCACCCCGCTCGCGGTGATCGACGGCACTGAACTGACCCTGCGCCGCACCGCCGCCGCAGCCGCATTGGCAGCGCGTATCCTGGCCCGGCCCAAGAGCACGCGGCTGGTGGTTGTGGGTACCGGCGCGCTGTCGGCGCACATGGCCATGGCGCACCACAGCGTGCTGGACCTGTCAGAGATCATGATCTGGGGCCGCCAATTGGACAAGGCGCAGAACGTCGTGGCGACTCTGGCCCGGGCTGGCATCGCTGCGCGTGCCACCGTCGATCTGCAGCACGCACTGGCCAACACCGACATCGTTGCCGCAGCCACCACAGCCAGTACCGCCTTCATACCCAGCGCCTGGGTCCAGGCCGGCACCCACCTGGGACTGATCGGCGCCTTCACCGCTAGCATGGCGGAGGCAGAACCCCAGCTCCTGGCAAGAACCAGACTTTTTGCCGACAGTCGCGCTGCGGTGCTGGAAAAAGGCGGTGAAGTCGTTCAAGCCCTGCGCGCGGGCCTGATTTCAGAGCAAGATGTGCTGGCCGAACTGTCGGAACTGGTGACAGTGCCCCGTCTGGTCGACGGCCCCCGCACGGATGCGGACATCACGGTCTTCAAGTCGGTGGGGTTCGCCGCGCTGGACCTGATCGCGGCTGAGCATGTGCTTTCAGGCTTGGCGGGTTAGGGGCAACCACGGGCCAGCGTGGCTTGGCCTCACCCCCTCACGCACAACACACGGAGGCTCAAGCTGCCCGGCGCCACCACAGCCGCCGCAAACCCAGCAGCCCCAGCAACGGGCCGGGCAGCAGCAGCCAGGCCACGGCGGCACCCCAGTTGGCCAGCCAGTAGGTGCCGAGCTGGATGGAGACCATGGTGATGGCAAAACCCAGGGCCGTTTGCAAGGCCAGGGCACTGCCCACCACCTCGGGCGGGCAGGCAGCGGCCGACAGCGCTGAAAACTGCGGGGAGTCGGCCACCGCCGCCGCGCCCCAGAGCAGGAGCAAGCCCATGCCCGCCCAGGCCGGCCAGGCGCCAGAGATGGGGTAGAGCACGCAGCACAACGCCGACAGGGCCAGTGCCGTCGCCGCCACACGGGCACTGCCAATGCGCCGGCTCCACCAGCCCCCCAGCACACAGCCCAGTGCGCCGATGCCGATCACCAGAAAGGTCAGACCCGACACCTGGGGCGTACCCGCTGTTGCCAGGCCGGACAGCACGACCAGCGCCGGCACCAGCGTCCAGAAGGCGTACAGCTCCCACATGTGGCCAAAGTAACCCCAGGCCGAGGCACGAAACGCCGGCATCTGAAACGTGGCCAACAGTTGACCCGGTTGCAGCCGCGGCGCATGGGGCCGGCGCTTGAGGTGCGGGCCGTCGCCCAGCCATAGCACCAGCCCCGCCGCCGCCAGCGCGAGCAGGGAGGATGCGCTCAGGGTGACCTGCCAGGCGGCCAAGCCACCCAGCCAGCGGGTGCCGTGCGGCAGCGCCGTGCCCAGCGTCAACATGCCCACCAGCCAGGCCAGTGCCGAGCCGGCCCGTGCCGGCACCCAGCTGACCACCAGCTTCATGCCCAGGGGGTAAACGCCGGCCAGGCACACGCCGACCGCTGCGCGCAACGCCAGCCCACTGGCCAAGTCGGTCGCCAGCCAGGCAAAAGCGGCATTGAAGCAGGCGCCGAGCGTGGCACTCACGGCAAAGATGCGGCTGGCCGCAAAGCGGTCGGCCAGCCCGGTCAGGGCAAACAACAGGGTGCCGACAATGAAGCCCAGCTGCACGCCATTGGTCAGCGTGCCGATGTCGCCGGGCGCGAGGCCCCAGCCGCGCACCAAGTCATCGGCGGCGCTGTTGGCAGAAAACCAGAGCGAGGTGCCGAACAACTGGGCCGTGACGATCACAAGGACCGGATGTTTCATGATGACCGTTCCCGCATACGTTGGAACAGTCAGGATAGCATCAGGCCTGGCCGAGCCAAGCGACCACGGCAACCACCCACAACCAACCCACCGACGATGGCGATCACTACGGCGGCAAGGCCTTCTGCAACCTGTTTTTGAGTGAAGACCGAGGTAGCACCCTGCACTTTGCCGCTACCGAGCACCGCATCCCGCTGACTGCGTCGAGCTTGCAGGAGGCACAGGTGTGGCGCGGGGGCGCGCGGGCACAGGTGTGTCCCGCCTCCGGACAGTGGCTTCGCGAGGTGTCAAGCTTGTGAAAGCATCGCCAGCGCGCGCCAGAGCAGCCGGCCGCCAAACAACACGAACAGCGTGCCTATGGTTGCATCCAGCACACCACGGAAGCGGGTGTAACCAGCGCGGACCTTTTCGCGCTGGAACAGCCAGCCGAGCGCGGCCAGGTAAGTGGCATTGCAGCTGAGCATGATGGCGATGGTGGCGAAGCCAGTGGCCACGTTGGCATTGAGCACCCCGGTTGCCGCATAGATGGAGGTGATGAACAGGATCGCCTGCGCGTTGGACAAGGCGGTGACAAAGCCGAGGGCGGCGGTACGCCGGTAATGCGCCGGCGTGTCACCGGCCTCGGTGGCCATGGACGCCATCAGGGCGCCGCCCTTGCGCGCCCGACGCAGCAGCGTCGAGCCGACCCACATCAGGTACAGCCCGCCAAAAAGATTGACACCCAAGCGCAGCCACGGGAAAGCCGCCAGCATCGCCGCCCAACCGACCAGTGCCAGGCTGGCCAGCAGCGCAATACCGGCCAGGTTGCCCAAGATGGCAAAAACCACATGTGCCGGCCGCCGCGTCACCGCCACATGCGTCACCATCAGCACATTCGGACCCGGCGTCGGCACGACCGCCAACCAGAACAACGTGAAGGAGGCCAAAACAGACAGATCAAGGTGCAGCGGCATTCGGGAACTCGCAAAAAACAGGGGCATCGCCTGGCGGCTCATACCCGCCAGAGGACAGCGCTGTCGATGATAGCCAGCCGTGGTTGACCGAATTCGAGGAATCAATGGCCCCAGTTCAGCGCGGAGCGAGGGGCCATTGCCTACTCAGGCGCTCCCACCGTCAACGCCACTTCAGCCACACCTTCGACACGACCGGTAATCTGGTCGCCGGCCACCACCGGACCCACGCCCTCTGGCGTACCGGTGTAAATCAGGTCGCCGGCTTGCAGGTGGTAGAAGAGCGAGAGGTCAGCAATCAGTTCGCGCACATTCCAGATCAGCTTGTCCACGTTGGACGACTGCTTGGTCTGGCCGTTGACTTCCAGGGCAATAGCGCCGCTGTCAATGACCACACCTTGCATGGGCACGATGTCCGAGCACACGGACGACTGCTCCACATCCTTGCCCAAATCCCAGGGGCGGCCCTTGTCGCGCGCCGCCAGTTGCAGGTCACGGCGTGTCATGTCCAGGCCGGCGGCGTAGCCGTAGATCAGGGTGTGGGCGTCGTCGGCCTTGACGCGAAAACCCGCCTGGCCGATGGCTACCACCATCTCCATCTCGAAGTGGTAGTTGCTGGTCTCAGGGGGGTACGCTACGGTGGCGCCAGACAAGGTCAGGGTCTGCGGCGCCTTGGTGAAGTAAAACGGGCGCTCGACCGACTTGTCAACCGGACGGCCCATTTCCACCGCATGGGCGTGGTAGTTGCGACCGACAAAGAACAGGCGGTGAACGGGAAAGCGGGCCTCCAGGCCGCGGACTGGCAACGACGGCACGGGGGCGGGCGCGAACAGGTAAGGGGTCATCGGTGTGTTTTCCAGGATGGGCAGTCGTTGTTGGGGGTTCAACCCCGGCTTTCGTAGACGCCGAGCTTGCGGTGCAGCGGCGCTTCATCGGCCATGAACAGGAAGGCGGGCGTAGTGGCGGAGCGGTTTTTCAGTGTCACAGCCGTGTAGCCGGGCGCGCAGCAGGTGTCTGCCTCAACCAGGGTGAAGGCGGTCGCTTCCACCTGCACGTCGGTCTGGCCTTCGATCTGGTGAAACACCTGGGCCGGTGAGCGCGCCGGCAGACGCAAGGTCTCACCGGGGCGCAGCATCAGTGCATAAAACCCCAGGATGTTCTCCACATCAGCGCCGGTCTCAGGGTTGACGTAGGTCACCTGCACCGCATCGGTGCCGGCTTGCTCGTCGGCAAGCGACAGCAGCGCCGCCCTGGCATCCGCCCAGGGGTAGCGCAGCATGGGGTAGGCCTTTTCCGCGTGCTGAAACACCCTGGTCGGCACCACGCCACCACGGGCATAGGCCTTGAAGCCCTGCCCTCTGGTGACGCTTTGGCTGGACCCTTCCAGGTGGTAAGAGGTCTCGGTGTAGTAAACCAAGGGCAAATCCAGCACATCGAGCCAGATCACCGGGTCTTTGCCGTCATGGCCGTGCTCATGCCACAGCCCGGTCGGGGTGAGGATCAAATCACCGCGCTGCATCAGGCATTTTTCGCCGCCCACCAGGGTCCAGGCGCCTTCACCTTCCACCACCATGCGCACGGCATTCGGTGTATGGCGGTGCGCGGGTGCGAGTTCCCCGGGCAACAGCAGTTGCATGCCCAGGTACATGGCCGCGCTGGCCTGCATGTTGGTCAGACCGTGGCCCGGGTTGGCCAACACCAGCACGCGGCGCTCGGCCTTCTCAATCGGTGTGAGTTCGCCAGCCTGAAGCAGCAGCTCCCGAATCTCGCTGTAAGGCCAGTGGGTGGTCTGGGTCTTGCGCGTCGGGATGTTCGGGGGCAACACGCCACGCAGACTGGGCCACAAGGGGACCAGGTTGCGCTGGGTGAGTTGGTCGCGGTAGCTCTGGGGCAGGTCTTCGAGGCGCCCCAGCGTGTCAAAGCGGTTGTTGTCGTCCATGTCGTGGTCCGTGTTTGAGTTCATTGGCCCGTCGCGCCCAGCTTCAGCATCACGCGCAGGTTATCAATGCGCACCGCGTAGGTTTTGATGTTCTCGGTCAGCGGTGCGCACAGGGCTTGGCCGGTGCAAACATCAAACTTGCCCTGGTGCAGCGGGCACTCGATTTCGCGGCCCTCCAAAAAGCCGTCGCTCATGCGCGCGTGACCGTGGGTGCAAAAATTGTCGGTGGCAAAGACCTCGCCTTCAACCTCGTACAGGGCAATCTCCTTGCCGGCCAGCTGCACGCCGATCACATCGCCTTGCGGGATATCGGCCACCGCGCCTGCGTCTAACCAGTGTTCTGCCATGGTTGGTCCTTAAATGGGGTAGATGATGGAGTTGGCGATCATTTCGCTGTCGTACACGCACAGACGCGACTGAAACTTGAGCCCCTGCGGGGTTCTGACAATCAGGTCGCGGTAGTAGCCCACGCTCAACACGGTGGAGTCGCCGTCAAACTTGGTGCGGATCACCACGTAATTGGCCTCGGAGCGGATCTGCTCACCCTCGGCGCTGTGCGCCACCGACAACACCCGTGGCGTCCCCACAATGTGGCGCTGGTAATAGGGGTCGTGGTACAGCGTCTCCTTGACGCCGTAGACGCGGTCGCGAATCATGTTCTTGCTTTCCAGCGCCAACAGGCACAGCGGCAAGCCCTGGTCGAAATTTTCGCGCGGCTGCAGCCGGTAGGTGCCCTCCTCCACAAAGAAGTCGGGCCACTTCTCCCATTCGGCGGAATCGCACACCATGGCGTAATCGCTGTAGAGGCTTAGCAGCTCGTAGTAGGTCTTGAACTCGATCATGCTCATTCCCCCATCACCTTGCGCCAGTAGTTGTACATGCCGCGAATCAGGGTTTCGGTGACCATGTGATCCGCGTCCGCCACGTCATAGCCGCCCATCTCGACGACGGTGCGGTGCGCCGGCTTTTGCTCGAAACCCTGCTGCGACCATTCAATGACCTCGCCGTCGTCGGCCGATACAAAGCCCGCAGGGCCGAACAGGTTGGCCTGGATCAGGCGGCGCTCGGTCATCTCGGGGCTGTCCTCTTCGAAACCGAAGTGGGTCCAGACAAAATCAAATGAGCCATGGCCGTTGGGCTGGATATGGCGGGTGGAGACGCTGTTGACCTGCTGCTGGATGATCACGCTCGGGAAAATGGTGGTCATCACCGCCGTGGGGCCGCCCCACCAGGCCTCCGGCACGATGTCGAGCAGTCGCGGATCGTTGAGCGTCATGTGGTCTTTGAAGCTGTCCACACCAGCGACCACATCGGCGTTTTTGCCGCCCTGACCCCGGGTGGAAATCATGGCAGCGTGGCGAAAATGGCTGTCCATCTTCAATTCAGACTTGTTGTCCGCGCGCCAGAGTCCAAAGGTGGAAAACCAGGTGTGCAGCAGGCCAGGGTGGTAGGGGTCTTTGATGTTTTCCTGCATCAGCTTCCAGTTGCCCGGAATGCGCTGGCGGCGGTAGCCCAGGATTTTCAGCTTGCGGCCGTCAAAGACGCGGTCAAAGTATTTCAGAATGGTCGGGCCCAGAAATTCCTCCAGGGACTCAACCTCATGGTCAAACGATGCAAACACCACACCGCCTCGCACCGCCACCTTGAGTTTGGTCAGTCCATGGTCCGACACCTTGAAGTCCTTGGGCATGCCGCCATTGACCTTGCCCTCCTGCTTGACGCCGCGTAGGAAAGGCACGCCCTGCAGGTCGCCCTTGAGGCTGTAATTCCACTGGTGGTAGGGGCACAAGAAGTCCTTGGCCTGCCCATGGCGTTCGCGGCAAAAACGCATACCGCGGTGGGCGCACACGTTTTCCACCACGTTGACGCCGCCGTCGGCGTCTCGCACCATGATGACCGAACGTTCGCCCACCACCGTGCGCCGGAAGTCACCCGCCTTGGGGATCTCGGCCTCCAGGCCGACATAGCACCAGTGGCCGGCATAAAACAGGCGGTCGAGTTCCTTTTTGTACAGGTCCTCACGGGTGTAGGCCCAAAAAGGCACGCGGCTGGTGCCTGGCCCCGCCCATTTGGGGTTCTCTGGAAATACGGTCTGGCTGTCAGTCATGACGGAACTCCTTGCGTCGTTTGGGTGTGGGTGCGGCGGGCGCGCATCAGACGCCACTGGGGTAGAAGGCATCGGCGTGCACATGCCCGGGCTCGACACCCATTCGGGTGACGAGTACGCTCAAAGCCTCCACCATGGCGGGCGCGCCGCACAGATAGGCCCGCCAGCCTGCCAGGCTCGTTAGGTCTTGTGCAATCGCATCCGTCACCAGGCCGCTGCGCTGCCCGGCAGCGGCCGGTCCGGTGGCCACCACGATGTGAACGGTGACCTGGGGATGGGCTGCCGCCAAGGCCTTCAGTCGCTCGGCGTCGTAGACATCCACGCCGCTGCGCACACCGAAGTAGAGGTGGATGGGGTTGGGCATGCCGGCCGCCAGGGCGCCACGGACAATCGACAACACCGGCGCCAGGCCCGTGCCACCGCCCACGCACAGCATGGGGCCGGTGTGCTTTTGCCGCAGGTAGGCGGTGCCCAGCGGGCCGCTGAGGCGAAGCGAGGCGCCCACCTGCAGCGTCTTAAAAATGAATTCGGTGACCCGGCCATCCGGTACCCGGCGAATTTGGAATTCCATGTCGGCGTCATCGCTCAGGCCCGTCATGGAGTAGGGCCGGCTGTGCTCCGGCGTGAACTGCAGCATGGCATATTGCCCCGGACTGAAGGTCCATGGTTTGGCCAGCTTGACGCGCAGGCGGAGGATGTCGTGGGTGGCCTGCTCCAACGCGGTCACCGTCGCTTTCACGATCCGCGCGGGATGCACCACCACCTCGTCCACTTCGGGCAGTTCGATCGCGCAATCGTCGGTGAGCACCGCCTGGCAGGCCAACACCTGGTCGTCCGGCCCCTGGCCCGGCCTGCCGGACGCCGGGCCGTCGTGCCGCACTTGGCCCGACAGCATCCGGCAACGGCAGGTTCCACATCGCCCGGACATGCAGCTGTACGACACGGGCAACTGATGGGCCCGGAGTACCTCCAGCAGATTGCTGCCGTCTGCGACGTTCAGCCGCAGCTTGAGGGGTTCTATGACGAGTTCCATGTGGTTTGGGCGACTGCCCATGTCTGCGTTGGGTCCCGATTTTGATGAGACGGGCACTATAAGTCGATAACGCAAAACCCATAGATAAAATCACCAATGTGAATATCGGGAGTTGTCATGGAACTGCGAGAGTTGGATCTGAACCTGCTGCTGGTTTTCAACCAGCTGTTGCTGGACCGCAGCGTTACCACGGCCGCAGAAAAACTGGGCTTGACGCAACCCGCCGTCAGCAATGCGCTCAAGCGGCTGCGCACCGTGCTCAAGGACGATCTGTTTTTGCGGACCTCCCGCGCCATGGAACCCACGCCTTATGCCCTGCACCTGGCGGAACCGGTGGTCTATGCGCTCAATGCGCTGCAGACGGCATTCACCACACGCGACTCCTTCGACCCGCTCACCAGCACGCGTAATTTCCAGCTCGCCATGACCGACATTGGCGAGATGTATTTCATGCCGACATTGATGGTGGCGCTGTCCAAGGTGGCGCCCCACGTGCGCGTGAGCACGGTGCGGCCCAACTCGGGCAAGCTGAAGGACGACATGGCCTCTGGCACGGTCGACCTGGCGCTGGGCCTGTTGCCCGATCTGACAACCGGGTTCTTTCAGCGCCGGCTGTTTCGCCATCAATACATGTGCGTTTTTCGCAAAGGACACCCGACGGCCCAATCACCCATGACGCTGGCGCAATTTACCGAGCTGGACCACGTGGGCGTGATCGCCGCCAACACCGGTCACAACGAAGTCGATGGGCTGCTGGAGCGCGCGGGCATTCATCGCAAGATGAAGCTGGTGGTGCCGCATTTCATTGCGGTCGGCCACATCCTCCAGTCCACCGACCTCATCGCCACTTTGCCGGAGCGGTTTGCACAGCGCTGCGAGCTGCCGTTTGGCCTTACCACCTCACCACACCCCGCCCGCCTGCCCGACATCGCCATCAATCTCTTCTGGCATGCCAAGTTCAACCGCGACCCGGCCAACCTGTGGCTGCGGGAACGCTTCGTTGAGCTGTTTGCCGACAGTGAGGGCGACCGGCTGACCCTGGGCAGCGTTGGGCTGCCTGCCGGCGCCAGCGACGCCAAAACCCCGCTCTCAGCCTAAACGCTGCCACTACCCCAACTGGCGCTGCGCCAGACTCTGCATGATCTTGCGCAGGCGCGACAGGCCCACGTCGTGCTCGTACAAGTGCTCGCGCTGGTTGGCGTCGGGCTCCATGCTCTCCAGCATCACGCGGTCTTGCTCCAGCACCACCCAGTGCCGGGCTTCCAGGCGGTTGCGGTACAAAAAGCGCCACACCTTGCGCTGCCAGCCCTGCACCCGGCGGCAGCGCCAGAAGAACACGGCGCTCAGGTTGGGGCCGATGGGCGTGTAACTGCCGATGATGGTGAAGCTGCCGCCCGGGCCGCCGGTCTTGGGATAGGGGATGGCCAGGCGCATCCAGTGGGTGCCGGTGTCGCCCCACTCGGTCCAGTCAAAGTTGATGTCGCGCTGGCCGTCTTTCTCGAACATGAAGCCGTGCTCGGTCTTGCGCAGCCTGAATTTGGCGCTGATGTCGCCCTCGGACATGGAGTGCGACTGCTTGTGCACAAAGCTGCCGTGCATGGGGTCCATCACGTTGTCGGCTACATAGCGGTAGTCGCCGCGCCACTCCACGTAGCACAAGAACTGGCTCCACTCAGGGTGAGCCAGCTCGTCGGGCAGTTGCAGCGGCGGCGGGGCATCCACATGGCTGCGGCTGTTGTAAAGCCAGAGCGCGCCATGGGCGTCCTGCACATGAAAGCTGTGCGCGGCGCGGCTACCCTCCAGCGTGCAGCCAGGGCTGGCGGGCACCTTGGTCACCAGACCGTCGCAGCGCACCTCGATGCCGTGGTAGGGGCAGGCCAGGCGGTCACCCAGGTTCACGCCCATGGACAGCGGCGCGCCGCGGTGCGGGCAGTGGTCTTCCAGCGCGTGGGGCAGGCCAGCGGCATCGCGCCACAGGGCCAGCTTGTAGCCCAAGCGGCGCAGCGAGACCGGGCGGTCTTGCACAAAGCCCGAGGGGCAGATGGGGTACCACAGGTCGTACAGACCGCGCGCCAGCAGGGCATCAACAGTGTCAGCGGCAGCAACGGTGGGGCTGACATTGGGGGTCGCAGTTGCGGTGCTCATGTCAGGCTCCAAGGGTGGTCATGAGTTGCTGGAACGACTCGGCCGTCCAAGGTTGGCCATTGGGCCCGGCCGGGCCGCTTTTGTTCAGGTAGGCCACCAGTGCGTCCAACTCCCAGTGGCCCTGGCCAAATGCGCGCTCGATCGCGTCACCCAGCAGGTCTTCAAAGCTGGTGGGCGGGCGCTGGCGCGCCTGGTGCGGCTGCAGGTAGCGCTCGGGCAGGGTCTGGATGGGGATGGCATTCATGGTGGGGACCTCCTGGTGCATGGAAGTGAGGGGGCATAGATCCCCGCGTTCGCGAGGATGACGGGGGTGACGATGACCGGTAGCGGCATCGTCAGCGTTTTTCGGTCAAAAAGCCGCCCGAGGTCGCCACCTGAGGCTGGCGCCGGGTGTGGCCGTCGATGCCGCCGTCGATCGCCCACTCGGCAAACACGGTAGGCCCGGGCTGGAACTCGCGTGCCTGCCAGGCGTCGGTCAGGTGGTCTTCGTCGGCGTTGTACTCGATCAGGCCGCCGCAGGGGTTTTCAAAATACCAAAAATAGGCCGAAGAGATGGGGTGGCGGCCGGGGCCGAGCTGGGTTTTCCAGCCGCAGCGGCTCATGTGCAGGCCGCCGCCAAACACCTCGTGAATGTCACGCACGGTAAAGGCCACGTGGTTCAGGCCCACCTGGCCAGTTGGCAGCTGCAGTAAAAACAGGTCATGGTGGCCGCCTTGCGCGGCGCAACGCATGAACACGCCCCGGCCAGGGTAGCGGTCCGAAGTGACAAAACCCAGCGTAGCGTAAAAAGCCTCCATCTCGGCCAGGCGGTCGGTGAAAAACACCACGTGCCCAATCTCCACCGGCTGCGCCCGTTCGTACACCGGCGAGGGCGTGTCCACCCGCTGTATCTGACCCCAGGGGTTGCTGGGCGAACCCTGCAGCGCCAGCGCCCGCTTGGTACTCTGGCGAAACACCACGCGCAGGCCTTGCGGGTCCAGCGCGCTAATGCGGGTATTTGCACCAATGCTATTATTTTCATAGCTTTCAACCCAATAACCACGCTGGCTAGAGAGTGTTTTGGCCAATAAATTCAGCGTGGCGTCGTCGTGCACGCCCCACACCACTTCGCGCAGCGTGGGGCCGGGCTCCATGGGCGGCGGCAGGCTGGGGTCGTCGATGCGACGCACCAGCACCTGGGCGCCGTTCTGCGTCTCCCACAACTGCT
This sequence comes from Pseudomonadota bacterium, assembly GCA_041182225.1. Lineage (GTDB taxonomy): Bacteria > Pseudomonadota > Gammaproteobacteria > Burkholderiales > Burkholderiaceae_C > Rhodoferax. The sequence goes on from JBEGOC010000139.1 coordinate 12,861, forward strand.
GCTCCGGGGTGTCGGCCAGCGGCGTCAGGCCCCAGTCGGCCAGAAAGCGCCGCGCCTCGTCCCAGCGGTCGGTGGCGTAGGTGATGGCGGCTATGCCTTCGATGCCCAAGGGGCTGTGGGGGATGTGGGCGCTGGGGTTAGGGTCTGTCATGCTGCACTCCAGGGCAGGGGTGCCTCGTTGAGCCCCCAGTAATAGCTTTTTTGGGTGGTGTATTCCAGGATGCCGAGCCGGCCTTTCTCGCGCCCGGTGCCGCTCATCTTGACGCCGCCAAAGGGCGTGCTGCTGGAGAACTGTTTGTAGGTGTTGACCCATACCGTGCCGGTCTGCAGTGCAGCGCCCAACCGCCAGGCGCTGCGGTAGTCGCGTGTCCAGATGCCACAGGCCAAACCATAGGGGTTGTCGTTGCACTGGGCGATCAGCTCGGCCTCGTTGTCCCAGGGCAGCAGCGCCAGCACCGGGCCAAAGATCTCCTCTTGCACCATGCGCGCGCCGTTGGGCAGGCCCTCAATCACCGTGGGCGGGTAGTAATAGCCCCGCTGGTACAGGCTGCCGGCCAGGCGCGCGCCACCGGTCAGCAGCTGGCCCCCGTCGGCCAGCCCCAGCGCCACATAGCGCTCTACCGACTCGCGGTGGGCACCGCTGACCAAGGGGCCCATTTGGGTGGCCTCCAGCGCCGGGTCGCCCACGCGCAGCGCGCGGGCGCCGGCCAGCAGCCGTTGCCTGAACTCGGCATAGACGCTGCGGTGCACAAAGGCGCGTGAGCCGGCGATGCAGGATTCGCCCGAGGAGCTGAAGATGCCAAACAGCACGCCAGCCACCGCGTGGTCCAGGTCGGCATCGGCGCAGACGATGGTGGGTGACTTACCGCCCAACTCCAGTGACACGCCCATCAGTCTCTCTGCGGCGATGCGGGCAATGCCCAGGCCCACGCTGGTCCCGCCAGTAAAGGCCGCGCGCTTGACCAGCGGGTGGCGCACCAGCGCGTCGCCCAGCAACGCGCCCTTGCCCGGCAAAACACTCAGGATGCCGGGCGGGATACCAGCGGCCTCGCCAATACGGGCCAGCTCGATCGCCATGCGCGGCGTGATCTCGGCCGGTTTGATCACCACCGGGCAGCCGGCCGCCAGCGCGGGCGCCATTTTTTGCGCCTCACTGGCAATCGGCGAGTTCCAGGGTGTGATGGCGGCCACCACGCCGATGGGCTCGTGCAGGCTCATCGTCAGGTAATCACCGCGCGCCGGCGTCACCTGGTCTTCCAGCGTCTCGCAGGCAGCGGCAAAGTACTGAAAAGTGCCGGCGGCGCTGGCCACCAGGGCGCGGGTTTCGCTGATGGGTTTGCCATTGTCCATCCGCTGCAGCTGGGCCAGTTCCTCTGCCCGGTCGCGGATACCAGCGGCCATGCGGTGCAGCAGTAAGGCGCGCTGGTGCGGCTTGAGGCCGGCCCAGTTGGGGCGGTGCCGGGCAGCCTCGGCGGTCTGCACCGCTTCGTCGACGTCGGCCACGCTGGCGGCGTGCAGTTCAGCCACCACCGAGCCGTCGGCCGGGTACTCGGTGCTGTACAGCGGGCCACTGCCGTCGCACCAGCGCCCGCCAATCAGGGTTTGCAGCCGGGAAGTCATAGGGTCAGCCCCGACACGCGGTTGTGCAAGAAGCGCAGCGCCGACAGCACCGTCAGGGCCGAGGTCTTGGGGTTGTCGGGCAGCGGGCGACCGCGCAGCGTGAGCTGAAGCTCGCCAAAGGCGCCGCGCGCGCTCAGCTCGTGGATGTTGTCGCTCACCCCCGGGTCAGCCACCAGGCGCATCTGTGTGGCGTCCAAGCCCAGCCCAGCCAGCGACACGGTGGCCGCCACATTGGCGTTGCGCGGGTACAGGCGTGCGGCCTCACGCGCCGTGCCCTCAAAGATGACCGCC
>JBEGOC010000140.1:0-4399 GCA_041182225.1 Pseudomonadota bacterium
CATGAAACCCCCGCGCCGGTCTGGCCGCGTGGCTGCGTTTGACCTCGATTGCCCAGCGTTCGCCCCCGGGCAGCTCCAGCACCAGATCGATTTCGGCGCCGCCAGCCGTACGGTAGAAACCTGGCACGGTGAGCGGAGGGGCGGCTCCAACCAAGTTCTCGATCACAAACCCTTCCCAACTGGCGCCCACGACGGGGTGACCGAACAACATAGGGTGGTCGGCGATATTGAGCAGTGCGTGCAGCAGGCCCGTGTCGCGTATGTAAACCTTGGGTGATTTGACCAGCCGCTTGCCGACGTTGGACTGGTAGGGCTGCAAGCGACGGACCAGCAGCAGGTCGACCAGCAGGTCAATGTAGCGGCTCACCGTCTGGCTCTTCACTTCCAGTCCTTGTGCGAGCCGTGAGGCGTTCAGCAACGCGCCCTGGTTGTGGGCGAGCATGGTCCAGAATCGACGCAGTGTTTCGGCGGGCACGCGCGAACCGAACATCGGCACGTCACGCTCCAGATAGGTCCGCACCAGATCCCGGCGCCACGCCATGCTGGAGGTGTCGTCCTGTGCCAGGAAACTGTCTGGAAATCCGCCGCGCAGCCACAAAGTGTCCTGCGCGTGGGCTGGCAATTCGTCAACGGCCAAAGGTGCCATGTCGATGTAGCTGATACGTCCGGCCAGGCTCTCGCCACTTTGCTGCATCAGGTCGATGGAGGCAGAACCTAGCAACAGAAAACGTCCGGTTCGGTGGCCTTTGCGCCGTCCGCGATCGATTTCGCCACGCAATGTCTGGAACAGATCGGGGGTTCGGTGGATCTCGTCGAGGATCACCAGCCGGTCTTCATAGGCGCCAAGAAAGCTGGCGGGCTCGCTGAGCTTGGCCCTGTCCTGAGGGTCTTCCAGGTCCAGGTACAAGGCGTTCAGCTGGGCGCCGATCGTTTGTGCAAGCGTGGTCTTGCCAACCTGCCGCGGCCCAAGCAGGGCAACAGCCGCTTGTCGCGACAGTGCTTGCTTGATGAATTTTTCAACTTTTCGATCAAACATCCATGCAAATTTACCATCTAATGGTTCATTTGCATAGTTAATTTACAATTTCTTCGACTGTACGATTCACGTTTGGCCAACGCCAATGTCTGAATCCGCATACTGGCCCAGCGTCTCCCTGAGTTCCTGCGCCACCTGGGCTCGGAGTTCGGGTGGCGCCAGCACCTCCACATGGCGCCCCTGGCGCAGGATGTCCATGGCCAGCTCCCGCCCATCGGTAAACGGCAGTTCCATAATCAGACGCCCATCGTCCTGCGGGGTCAGCCGCTGCTGCGGGTGCCAGAGCTCGCGAGACACCCAGCGCGCCCGCTCCTCGGTAAAGCGCAAGCAGGCCCATTGCACCTGGCTGCCCGCAAAAATGCCGTAGCCCTGGCCCACAAAGCCGTCCAGCGATTTCTTGGACAGCGCCTTGCTGCTGCGGTTCAACACGGTGGCCTGTTCGATGGCGTCCATCGCGAACGAGCGCATGGCCTCCTGCTGGTGACAAAAGGCGCCCAGGTACCAGTTGCCCCGGTGGTGAATCAGCAGCTGCGGTGACACCTCGCGCGCGCTGGCCTCATTACGCACCCGGCTGTAATAGCGAATCTGCAGGCGCTGCCGTCCCAGCAGGGCGGCCGCAACCACCTCGAAATGCTTGTCCGCCACCGGTCGGGCAGCCACATTGAGCAGCTTGACGCGGCTCTCCACATCGCCGGCCGGGTGGTGGCCCGACTCGATCACGGCGCGCAGGCGTGCCTTGAGTGGCGCGATGTGCGGGCCCAGCAGGCCCGGCTGCATCTCGGCCAGCAGGGCCTGCATCATCAGCAGGGCGTAGGCCTCGCTGGCGTTGAACCACAGCCCGGGCAGCGACTGCTGCTGGCCGGTGACACCAGAGGCGTAGCGGTAGCCGCCTTCACTGCGGTCCCATTCAATGGGTGCATTGAGCCGGTCGCGCATGTACTCGATGTCGCGCTTGAAAGTGGCCCGCGACACCTCCAGCTCGCGCAGGAAGCGGGCGATGGGCACCGCCGCGTTCAGATGCAGCAGGTTGTCGATTTTGTAAAATCGCTCGGTCCGGTCCATGTGTCGCTATTCCGATGTCAGTGGCTCACCTCTTGAGCCACCGGGTCCAAATAATAGCTGGACCAGGACACACACCATGAACACACCGATACCCTACCGACATGCCACACCGATGACCGCCGGCAAGCGCGGGCTGCCACAGGCCTATTTGCTGCGCGATGCGGCGCACTTCGGCAGAACTGGCAACCGGCTGTCCCCGCGCAACCAGCAGCGCTTGCACCGCTTACGGTCTGCGACCGCGGCGGTGTGGCGCACGGTCTGGCGGTGGTTGTAGTAGCTGGCCTGGCTGAACGACGAAGGCACGCTGCGCCCAAGGCATTAGCAGCAGCCCTAAAATGCCCAGATGACGCAACGTCTACTCGCCTTTGTTCTCTTGGCTGCCCTGTTGTTGCAAGCCGCAGCGGCATTTGGCCCGGCACCGGTGGCACAGCGGGCGGGTGATATCGAACACATGCTCGTGCATAGCCAGGATGCCGATCACCACCATCATGCAGACAGCAGCCTGCACATAGAGGATGGCGTCGGCGTGCAGCACTCGCACCCAGACTACAGCAGCAGCACCGCCGCGCTCATGAATGCAGACTGTCCTGCGCTCGTGGATTCCGGGTCTTCTTCACTCGCCGAGGCAGCGACCACTTTGTGGATTTCAGCCACGGTTGACAGGCCACTGCGGCCGCCCACGCAGCGCGCCTAGCAGAGGCGCGGCCTGGTCCTGAGACGGGCCGTCGCCCTGGCAAAACTCTCCCCATTTGTTCTCGGGCCTCTTGTCCGGGAGCCGCTCCGCGCGTTTGCGCCAACCCTATGAATTGACTGATCGATGACAAAACTCTTTGTGGGCCGATTGATGGCCATTTTGCTGATGGCACTCCCGCTGGTGGCATTCGCGCATGGCATCTCCGAGGCGGACAAGCAAAGCATGCTGGACGGCGGCTACCTCCGCTACATCGGACTGGGCGCCAGCCACATGCTTACCGGTTACGACCACTTGCTTTTCCTGTTTGGTGTGGTGTTTTTTCTGACCAGTTTCAAGGATGTGACCAAGTTCGTCACGGTCTTTACGCTAGGGCACTGCATCACGCTGATCTTCGCCACCTACTACCAGATCACCTGGAACTACTACCTGGTGGACGCCATCATCGCCATCAGCGTCATCTACAAGGGTTTTGACAACAACGGAGGGTTCCAGCGAGTCTTTGACATGAAGTCGCCCAACCTGCTGGCGGCCGTCTTTGGCTTTGGCTTGCTGCATGGGTTTGGACTTTCAACCCGCCTGCAACAGCTGCCGCTCGGCGATGACAGCACCGCCATGCTGCTGCGCATCCTGAGCTTCAATGTGGGCGTGGAAATTGGCCAAATTGCGGCACTTGCCGTGATGGTGGGTTTGCTCGCGTTCTGGCGGCATCGCCCATCCTTCAAGCGGTTCAGTTTGGCGGCCAATCTGGGCTTGATCTATGCCGGCGTGTATTTGTTGTTCGTGCAACTGCATGGCTACCAGCATGATGCCCATCCGGACAGCTTCCGCTTCCCGGTGCTGGAGCACAAGCACATCCATGAAGATATGGACATTGACAAGGCGGTTGACCCCAGCCGCAACACTCTTTGACACCTTTTCTACTTACACATTTTCAATACAGTCCATCATCATGAAACATTTCGTATCCGTCGCCTTTCTGGCCGTCACACTCGCCTTTGCACCGTCCGCCTTTGCGGACACCGGCAGGAGTTGCCATTTCCACGGCAACGCACCCATCAAAGAAGCCATTCTTGTTGGCTGTGCGAGCGAATACAAAGATGGCTTGGCAAGCCAGGGCAAGATCGACCCATCATGGAAGGGCGTGAAGCTGGACAAAGCTGAGACCGTGGAGGATAAAAAAACGAAGGAATGGAAATTTACCTTCAAAAACCCCAAGGAGAAGGATGCTTCCAAGCAGACGCTGTACCTGTTCTACACCCTGAGCGGCAACTTCATCGCTGCCAATTTCACCGGCAAGTAAGGCGGGAGTGACCAGAATGACGACGCCGGCCTCGCTTGGCGGACCCGTTCAAGGAATCTACGAGCTGAGTTTTCGCTTGTATGTGCTGGCCCAAAGGGCCGCCAATCCCCATTGGCGGTAACAATAGGCGCCGGTAGATTGGGCTGTTTCGCCACACACTTTCATGCGCTATTCGCTGGTTTGGTTCAAACGTGACTTGCGTTGGCAAGACCATGCCGCGCTTGCGGCGGCGGCGCAGCAGGGCGCCGTGCGCTGCATCTATGTGGGGGAGCCAGAGATTTGGTCACAACCCGATGCGGCCTTGCAG
>JBEGOC010000141.1:0-9889 GCA_041182225.1 Pseudomonadota bacterium
CGTCTGGCTGCTGTCAGACGAGGCCAGCTACACCACCGGCGCCCTGATTGACGTAGCCGGCGGCCGCTAGGAACGGCGCCATGGATTTCAAACCCCTGGTGACGTTGCTGGCCATCGTCAACCCGCTGGCGATCGTGCCGTTTTTCATCCACTACACGCACGATTTCACCCCGGCGCAGCGCAAGCGCACCATTCTGATTGCCTCGTTCAGCGCCTTTGTGGTGATTGCCCTCAGCGCGCTGATGGGGCTGCACATTCTGGCGTTTTTTGGTATTTCGCTGGCGAGTTTTCAGGTGGGTGGCGGCATGCTGCTGCTGACCTCGGCGCTGGCCATGCTCAACGCCCAGCCGGCCGAGGCCAAATCCAACGCCGAAGAAATGCACGACGCCGCCGCCCGCGCCAGCATTGCGGTGGTGCCGCTGACCATTCCGCTCCTGACCGGCCCAGCCACGATGTCCACGGTGGTGATTTACGCCGAAAAGGCCAAAACCTTCTGGCAGACCGGCGCGCTGGTGGGCTACGGCGTGGTAATTGCCCTGGCCACCGCGCTGTGCTTTGCACTGGCCGAGCCGATTGCCCGTTTTCTGGGCAAGACCGGCATCAACGTGATGACCCGGCTGATGGGCCTGATCCTGGCGGCACTGGCCGTGGAGGTGATGTCGGACGGGCTGGTCAAGCTGTTCCCAGTGCTAGGGCGCTGAGGTAATCTCACCGATAAGTTGGCCTAGGCTGTCGCTGTACTTTGACTGATGACTGCGTTATTCTTGTTCCATGAATACAGCAACGCTCAATTTCAAGGCTTTACCGATCTCTGAACGCATCCAACTGGTGGAGGACATCTGGGACAGCATCGCGCAAGAAACCCCCGGGCCACTAACTCTTTCGGCCGACGAAGAGGTCGAACTGGTTCGGCGCCTAGCTGCTCATGCAGCCCAACCCTCAAGCAGCATCGCGTGGGGTGATGATCAAGACAGGCTATTTCAGACAAAAGGCTGATGCAGCCGATTTTCACGCCTGAGGCTTTTCAAGAACTGCTTGAGGCCCAAGCATGGTACGAAGAACGATCGCCCGGCCTGGGTTTCGAATTCGCTAGATCCGTAGACACTGCCCTGACCCAAGCCCTGCGGATGCCAGAGGCCTATCCGCGTATCGGTGCACATTTCAGGTACATCATCACTCGGAAATTTCCTTACTCGATCATCTACAGCCTCACTGCAGCGGAGATTGTCGTGGTCGCTGTATTTCACCAAAGCCGTAGGTCCAGCCTATGGCAGCGCAGGGCTAGACCGCACGCCGATTAGCCCAGCTTGGCCCCGTTGATCGCGGTCAGCTCAGCGTCGCCGCCGCCAGCAGCGGCCCCAGGTCTTCGCAGTCAGCCAGGCTGGAGGCCAGCGCCCAACTCTCTTGCGCCTTGGCCTGGCCCAGCACTGGCGCGCTCTGGTCGACAAACTTGGCTTTCAGCTGCGCCTCGCTCATCGGGCGCTGGGTGCTGCCAATGGCGTGCTCAATCACGATATTCAGGTCGCGCCCGTCATGGGTTTGCACCCGCACATCGGCCGCCGCCTCGCTGATGCGATCGTCCACGATAGCCTCCACCCTGGCGCGCAACGCCAGCACCGCCGGTGAATTGACCACCGCGTCGGTGTACTCGTGTTCACCGGCGCGGCCAAAGATCAGGCCGACCGCGCAGGAGTGGTAGACACTGAACTTGCTCTCCAGACCGGAGGTGGGCGTTTTTTTGCCGGTCAGCTCCAGCACCAGCGAGTGCACCCGGATCGTCACGGCCTTGATGTTGTCTGGCTTCAGGCCGTGCTGCTCGCGCAGTTGCACGCAACCGTCGATGCTGGGGTGAATCACGATGCCACAGGCAAAGGGCTTGTAGGTATTCAGGGCGATCTCCCAGCTGTCGCCCAGCCGTTCCGTGATCTGCGACCAGTCGGTTTTGGCGGAAAACACCTGCATCAGCCCGCGTGGTGCCTCCAGCGCCCGCTTGGAGGCCGTGTAGCCATGCTTGGCCATCAGGGCCGCCATCAAGCCCACCCGCGCCGCCCCCCCGGGATGAAAGGGCTTGGTCATGGTGCCAAACTGCTCGCGCAGGCCAATGGGTTGCGAGGCGGCAATGCCGATCGCCATTTGGGTGCGCTCGGCATCCAGCTGGAGCAGGCGGGCACAGGCGGCGGCGCTGCCCAGCATGCCGGTGGAGCCGGTGATGTGCCAGCCCCGGTCGTAGTGGTCGGGGTAAATGGCGTTGCCCACCCGGCAGGAGACCTCGATGCCGATGACCAGGGCGTCGATCAGCGCCCGCCCCGACACCTTCAGGTGCTCACCCAGCGCCAGCAGGGCTGGCGCCACCGGGCCGGCCGGATGGATGATGGTTTTCAGGTGGGTGTCGTCAAAGTCAAAGGTGTGCGAGCTGATGCCGTTGAGCAGGGCGGCACTGGCTATGTCCACGCGGTCGCGCCGGCCCAGCACGGCAGCCTGGGGCGCAGGTGCCAGCTCCATCACGGCGGCCAGGGCCGCCACCATGGTCTCATGGCCAGACGGGCCAATGGCGCAGCCGACCCAATTGGCAAAGGTGCGGTGCGCCTCGCGCTCGACCGCGTCGCTCCAGCCCCGGGACGGGTGGCTGACGGCAAAACGCGCCAGCAGTTCGGTCACCGGTGGCGCGTGGTGGTCGGCCTGGACGACGGTGTTGATGGTCATGGCGCTTCTCCTGATGGGGGATTGAGGGGGCCTGGGCCGGCGTCAGGCGGCAGCCACCGCACGCAGCACTTCCGGCCCATAGGCTTCAAGTTTTTTGGCCCCGATGCCGCTGATGCCCTGCAACTCGTCGAGCGAACGCGGCGCCCGTTCGGCAATGGCCTGCAGCGTGGCGTCGTGGAAGATGACGTAAGCCGGCAGGTTGTGTTCTCGCGCCACCTCGGCCCGCCAGGCCTTGAGCGCCAGGTAACGGCCCTGACCCTCGGCATCGAGTGAGGCCGGGGCCTGCGCGGCGGCAGCGCTGCGCTTGCTTTTGCGCTGACCCGGCGAGGACACCGACTGACGCAGGCGCACCGCCACCTCGCCCTTGAGCACCGCGCGCGAGGCGTCAGTCAGCTGCAGGGTGTTGAAGGCTTCGGCGTCCACCGCCACCGCGCCGATGGCAATCAACTGCCGCAGCACACCGCGCAGCTGCACCTCGGTCAGCTCGGCGCCAATGCCAAAGGTGCTCAGGCGTTCGTGGCCGCGCTGGGTCACCTTGTCGGTACTTTTGCCGCGCAGGATGTCCATGATGTGGCCGGCGCCGTAGCTGATGCCGCCCATCTGCTGCACCCGGTACACCGTGCTGAGCAGCTTGCGCGCGGCGTCGGTGCCGTCCCATACCTCGGGCGGTTGCAGGCAGTTGTCGCAGTTGCCACAGGGCTGGCTGGTTTCGCCAAAATAGGCCAGCAGCCGTACGCGGCGGCAGTCGGTGGCCTCGGCCAAGCCTAGCAAGGCGTCAAGCTTGCCGCGCAGGCCCTGCTTGAATTCTTCGCCGGCCGGACTCTCGTCGATCATGCGGCGCTGGTTCACCACGTCCTGCAGGCCGTAGCACATCCAGGCGTCAGCAGCCGCACCGTCGCGGCCGGCGCGGCCGGTCTCCTGGTAGTAGCCTTCAATGTTTTTCGGCATGTCCAGGTGCGCGACAAAGCGCACATCGGGCTTGTCGATGCCCATGCCAAAAGCGATGGTGGCCACCATCACGATGCCCTCGCTGCGCAAAAACCGGTCCTGGTTGGCCTGGCGCACCTGGCCGTCCAGGCCGGCGTGGTAGGGCAGCGCATCCAGCCCCTCGTCGCACAGCAGTTGCGCCACTTCTTCTACCCGCCGGCGCGACTGGCAGTAGACGATGCCGGCATCGCCCGCGTGCTCCTGCGCCACAAAGCGCAGCAGCTGCTGGGTGGCGTCTTTTTTCTCGACGATGGTGTAGCGGATGTTGGGCCGGTCAAAACTGCTGACAAACAGCCGGGCCGCCTGCAGCTGCAGGCGCTCGATGATGTCGGCACGGGTCAGGGCGTCGGCGGTGGCGGTCAGGGCAATGCGCGGCACCGTGCCAAAGCGCTCGTGCAGCACCGTCAGCGCCCGGTATTCAGGCCGGAAATCATGGCCCCACTGGCTCACGCAATGGGCCTCGTCTATGGCAAACAGGGCCAGGCCGCCGCGCTCGAACAGGGCGTCGAGCTGGGCTAAAAAACGCGGTGTGGTGATGCGCTCAGGCGCCGCGTACAGCAAGGTGATGTCGCCGCGAAGCAGGCGCTTTTCCACCTGGGCCGCCTCCTCGCCCGACAGCGATGAATTCAAAAAGGCGGCGCTGACGCCGGCCTCGGCCAACGCGCCGACCTGGTCGTGCATCAGCGCAATCAGCGGCGAGATCACGATGGTCACCCCCTGGCCGGCACGCTGGCGGGCCAGAGCCGGGATCTGGTAGCACAATGATTTACCGCCGCCGGTGGGCATCAACACCAGGGCATCTCCGCCGCCGGCCACATGCTCGATGATGGCCTGCTGCGGGCCGCGGAACTCGGCGTAGCCAAAGACCTCGCGCAGGATGCCGTGGCAGGCCGATGGGTTCAGGACAGCGCCCAACTCAGAGCTGCTCCCACGGCAAGCCGTCAAAGCGCCAACCGTTCAGCGTGGAGCGATGGAACCGGCCGTCCAGGTCGCCTTCAAACCCGTGCAGCACATTGACCACGTCGGTAAAGCCGGCGGCCTCCAGCGCCAGCCCAGCCGTCACGGTGCGCTGGCCGCTGCGACAGATCAGCACCACGGTGCGGTCGCGCGATCGGGCCTCGCGGTCAATGGCGGCGACGAACGCGGCGGGATCGGGCTGCAGGTCGGGGTACTCGTACCAGGGGATGGTGTGCACGCCTGGCGGCCGGCCGACATACATGGACTCAATTTCCATGCGCACATCGACAAACAGGGCGTCGGGCTGCTGCTGCAGCAAGGCCCAGGCTTCTTTAGGCAAGAGGTTTCGCATGCCGCTATTGTCCAGGCAATCTTTCAGGCGAGATGCCGGGTCAACACCTTTTGCACGGCGGGCCGAGACGCCATGCGCTGCGCATGGGCTTGCACGCCGGGAAAGCGCGCCACGTCCACACCATCACCGGCCAGCCAGCGCGTGATGGTGAACAGGTAGGCATCGCACACGCTGTAGGCGCTGCCCAACACCCAGGGGCCAGCGAGCATGTCGCGCTCAATCAGGGCAAAACAATCCGCCATGTTTTGCGGCACTTTCAGCTTCAGGGCCGCCACCGCCGCCGCATCGTCGGTCCAGCGGCTGCCACGACCCTTGTGCGCATGCGCCACGTGCACGGTCGAGCACAGGTAGCTGTTGAAGGCCTGGGCGCGGGCAAAGGCATAGGGCTCGGTCGGCGCCAGGGCGGCGGCCGGAAAACTCTGCGCCACGAAGCCCAGAATGGCCGGGGTCTCGGTCAGCACCCCTTGGGGCGTGACCAGGGCCGGCACGCGGGCTTTCGGGTTGATCGCCAGAAACTCCGGCTGCTTTTGGTCGTTGTTGGCGAAGTCCAGACGCACTGCCTCATAGTCAGCGCCCGCCTCTTCCAGGGCGATGTGGACCGCCATGGCGCAGGTGCCTGGGGCGAAATACAGTTTGAGCATGAAGGTTCCTTCGAGGTTGTGAGGGTGTCGCCGGGTCAAGCCAGCGCGGCGCGGCGCTGCGCCAGGGTGAAGGCGCCCAGCGCCAGCAGACTGATGGCCAGCAACAGCCAGATGCCGCTGGTGTAGCCATTGCCCGGCGTCCAGAGCAGACCCAGCAGCAAGGGTGCTGCGGCGCGCGCCAGCGCCTGCGGCACGCCTAAAGCGCCATTGAGCGAAGCCACATGCTCGCGGCTGACATACAGCGCCATGGCGGTGCCCTTGACGATGGTGAGCATGCCATTGCCCATGCCCCACAGCAGCACGAACAACAGCATCAGTCCGTGTTGCCAGCCACTCAGCAGTGGCCCCGCCAGCAGGGCCAGCAGGGCCAGCGGCAACAGGGTCAGGATCAGCCGGTTGGCGCGGTGCACATCCAGGTGGTGCTCATAGAAATACATCAGCAGCCGCCCCGCCACCTGAATCACGCCAATGCTGGCCGGCACGGCGATGGCCCAGGCTTCGCTCATGCCGTGCTCGCGCAACAGGCTCACCATGTGCGCCGGCAGGGCGACGGTGACCGCCATCATCAACACCACAAACAAACCAACCAGCGCAAACGTCGGGCTGCGCAGATGCCGGGTCAAGGTGGCAGCGGCCGGTTGCCCTGACAGGGTCGGGCGCAGGGACTGCGGTGCGTGGCGCAGCGCCAGCCCGTGCACCGGCAGACAGACCAGCAGGTGCAGAGCGGCCAGCACCAGCACCGCCGTGCGCCAGCCCCAGCTCACCATCAACCAGGCGATCAGCGGAATGAACACCGTGCTGGCCAACCCACCCAGAAAGGTCATGGTGATGATGGCGCGGCGAAAATCATCGGGAAAGCGGCGCGTCACCACCGCGAACACCGGCAGGTACAGCATCGCCGCCATGGCCGCACCCAGGCCGGCCCAGGCCAGGTAATAACCAAGCAGGCTCGTCACCTGGCTCAGCAACGCCAGGCAGAGCGCCGCCAATAAAGAACCGCCGCTCATCACCATACGCTCGTGGCCGCGGTCAATCCAGCGCCCGACCGGATAGGCCAGCAGGCCCTCGACCAGCAGGGCCAGGCTGAAGGCCAGTGACGATTCGGCCCGGCTCAAGCCCAGCGCCTGCTCGACCGGCGTCATCAGCAGGGCAAACAAATAGAAGGTACTGCCCCAGCTGACCAACTGGGCCACCGACAGCCAGCCGACCAGCCGGGTCTGGTAGTTCAGGGGGCCGGCGCCAGTCACACCGCGTAGTCGATGGGTCGGCTCAGGGCCGGGTCGGCATGCCAGGCCCAGTAGGTCGCCACCAGCTGGCGGGTGATGGGGCCGGGCCGACCATCTGCCAGCACCCGGCCATCAAGGCGGGTCACCGGCAAGACACCGCCACCCGAGCTGGACAAAAAGACCTCATCGGCCTGGCGCAACTCATCGGCCGGCAGGGCCCGGCACTGCAGCGGCAAACCCAGCGCCTGCGCCATCTCGATCACGGTGCGCCGGGTGATGCCCTCCAGCATGCCGACATCGGGCGTGACAATGGCCCCCTGGCGGACGCAAAACACATTGAAACCCGGCCCCTCCACCACATGGCCTGCGGCGTCGACCAGCACCGCGCTGTCGGCGCCCCGGTCCAGCGCCCCCAGCAGGCCCATGGTCATGTCGTTCCAATGGTAGTTTTTGGCGGTGGGGTCGACCGAACTGGGCGGAATGCGCTGCACATCGCTGACCTGCAGGTGCAGCCCGTTTTCACGTTGCTCGGCATTGGCCAGCCAGACATAAGGCACGGCAAAGGCATAAAACTGGTTGACCGCTTGCCGTGGGTCGCGCGAACCCCAGGGTGGCTGGCCGCGGGTGCAGATCATTTCCACATACGAGGCGCGCAGGCCGCTCAGGCGCACACACTGGCTGAGGATGGCAGTGATCTGCTCGGGCGTTTGGCCCGGCTCAAGCCGCCAGCGCTGGCAGCTGCGCATAAAGCGCTCCAAGTGGGCATCCAGCCGAAAAAACGCGCCGTCCCACACGGTGACCACGTCGTAGGTGGCGTCGGAGCGCAAAAAGCCCCAATCGGTCATCGGGATGCTGGCCTCGCTGATGGGCAGGTACTGCCCACGCACATACGCGACGCCGCTGGAATAATCGGGTGTGGCCACGGTTTGCCTGCTTGGAGTGATCTCGAACAGGATTATGCGGGCTGCCCCAGGGGGACTGACAGCATCTGGTCTTTGGCCCGGAAATATGGGCGCGGAAATATGGGCGTGCACAAGCCGCCGCCTGCGCAGGGCTTGGGGTGACCCACCGTCGTCACGCCCATTGCCCGGGGCACCATGCGTGAGCCCGGGGGTCACCGGTGGCTGAAACGGGTTGCACTGCGTCAATCGAGAAGATGAACTGCCGATAATCTGAACTGCATCAACTCCCGGGCCGCTGACGTGACACCTCTCGAATTGCTCAGCCATTACGACAGCGGCCTGCCCTGGCCGGTCGCGCCCGGCGCCGTAGCCGGCCCTGACGTCGCGGCCGCCTACCAACAGGCGCTGGCGGTGCGGGCGCTGCGCCTGGCACGGGGCGAGCGGCCACGCGGCTTCAAGATCGGCTTCACCAACCGCGGCATCTGGGCACGGTATGCGGTGTTTGCGCCGATCTGGGGCACGGTCTATGACAGCACGCTGCACTTGTGTGAGGGACAGGCCACCTTGGACCTGAGCGGTACCTGCCAGCCCCGCATCGAGCCGGAAGTGGTGTTTGGCATGCGCGCCACGCCGGCCCCAGGCGCCACGCTGGACGCACTGTTTGCCGCCATCGACTGGGTGGCTCCCGGGTTTGAAATCGTGCAATCGCACCTGCCGGATTGGAAGTTCCAGGCGGCCGACACGGTCGCCGACGGCAGCCTGCATGCCCGCCTGCTGGTCGGGCCGCGCCGACCCGTGCAAAGCATCGCGTCGACCGCCGGGCAACTGGAGACCCTGCTGGCCGCCTGCCAGGTGACACTGCTGAAAAACGGCAAGCCGCTCGACTTGGGCTGCGGCGCCAACGTGCTCGACAACCCGCTGCGCGCCCTGCACCATTTTCTGGGTGAACTGCGGCAATGCCCCGGCGCACCCGAGCTGATGCCAGGCGACGTGGTCACCACCGGCACCTGGACCGACGCCTGGCCCATCGCCGCCGGCGAGGCGTGGCAGGCGAACTTCTCGGCGCCGCTGCCGGCGTTGGCGGTCGAGTTTCTTGGCGAACCCGCCTAGCGCTCAAAGCACCGGTGCACTGCGCAGTGCGCGCCGGTACTGCATGGCTTCCGCCTCATGGCTCACCTGGGTGGCCGGCGCGCCCGCCCGGTCGGCAATGGTGCGCGCCTCCTTGGGCGCCCGGTGGGTGCTGCGGGCCGACCAGCCCAGGCGCGCCGCTGCCACGTTGAGGAATTTGACCGCCGCGTCATCCAGCCGCACGCAGTCGTCGAGTTCCTGCCCCTGCAAGGCCTGGTTGGCCTTGCCTTGGCGCGCCACGGCCAGCGCACGCGCGGCGCTGCAACGTTGCCGGATCAGCGCCGTGCTTTCGCCGGCGCCGCCCTGCAGCAGCTCACTGGGCGCCAGCGCCGGCACCTCAATGTGCAGGTCAATGCGGTCGAGCAGCGGGCCACTGAGTTTGCCCTGGTAGCGGCTCACCTGGTCCGGGGTACAGCGGCAGGTCTGGTGCGTGGCGCCGAGGTAGCCACAGGGGCAGGGGTTCATCGCGCCGATCAGCTGAAAACGCGCCGGGAATTCGGCACGGCGTGCCGCGCGCGAGATGGTGATGCTGCCGGTCTCCAGCGGCTCGCGCAAGGCCTCCAGCGCTGCGCGCGGGAACTCGGGCAGCTCATCCAGAAACAACACGCCGTGGTGGGCCAGCGAGATCTCCCCAGGGCGCGGTGGCGAGCCACCCCCCACCAGGGCCACCGCACTGGCGGTGTGGTGCGGGCTGCCGGTCGGCCGTCGGCCCCAATGCGCCAATTGAAAGCGCCCGGCCAAACTGGCCAGAGCGGCACTTTGCAAAGACTCTTCTACCGTCATGTCAGGCAGCAGTCCGGCGAAGCGTTGCGCCAACATGGACTTGCCGGAGCCCGGCGGGCCCACCATCAGCAGGCTGTGTCCGCCGGCCGCCGCGATCTCAAGCACTCGCTTCGGCCCGGTCTGGCCCTTGACCTCGGCCAGGTCCGGGTAGGCTGCCGCCGACACGGGCAGCGCCGCCGCGACACGGCACCAGCCGGGGCCGGGCTCGAC
>JBEGOC010000142.1:0-5005 GCA_041182225.1 Pseudomonadota bacterium
GCGGCTTCAAACGCCACCATCACACCCTTGGCAGACGCAGCAGCAAAAATCTCGGTGCCGTGCACCGCCAGCAGCGCCTTGTTGGCAGTGACCACATGCTTGCCGGCGGCAATCGCCTCCAACACCAGGGTCTTGGCGATGCCGTAGCCGCCAATCAGCTCGATCACGATGTCGATTTCGGGGTTGGCAATCACCGCGCGCGCATCGCCCACCACCTGCACACCCTCGCCGACCAGGGCCTGGGCCCGCGCCACGTCCAGATCGGCCACCATGGTGATCTCGATGCCGCGCCCGGCGCGCCGCCGGATTTCTTCCTGGTTGCGACGCAGCACATTGAAGGTGCCCGAACCCACCACGCCAATACCCAACAGGCCAACTTGAATCGGTTTCATAAATTTCTTAGGTCAAATGAGGCTGCAAGCCACGTCCAGTGGACATAGTTTGCTATTTTTACAGTAGCAAATCAGGTGCCGTGCCGTTTGCGGTAACCCGCCAAAAATCGCGCCACGCGGCCGATGGCCTCGCGCAAATCGTCTTCGTGCGGCAGGAACACAATCCGGAAGTGGTCTGGCGCCGACCAGTTGAAGCCGGTGCCCTGCACCAGCATCACCCGAGTCTCGCGCAGCAATTCCAGGAAAAACTGGCGGTCATCCTCAATCGGGTACACCGCCGGGTCCAGCCGCGGAAACATGTACAGCGCGGCCTGCGGCTTGACGCAGCTCACGCCCGGAATCGCGGTGATCAGCTCAAACGCCAGGTCGCGCTGGCGGCGCAGCCGCCCGCCCTCACACACCAAGTCGTTGATGCTCTGGTAGCCGCCCAGGGCGGTCTGGATCGCCCATTGGCCGGGCACGTTGGAGCACAACTTCATGTTGGAGAGCATGTTCAGGCCCTCGATGTAGTCGCCGGCACTTTTCTTGTCACCCGAGACGATCATCCAGCCAGCCCGGTAGCCGCAGGAGCGGTAGCTCTTGCTCAGCGAGTTGAAGGTCAGCGTCAGCACGTCGGTCGACAGGCTGGCAATGGCTGTGTGGTGCACGCCGTCGTACAGCACCTTGTCGTACACCTCGTCGGCCAGGAGCACCAGGCCGTACTCGCGCGCAATGTCGATGATGCCCAGCAGCAGTTCATTGGAATACAGCACGCCGGTGGGGTTGTTCGGGTTGATCACCACGATGCCCTTGGTGCGCGGCGTGATGCGGGCGCGGATGTCGTCCAGGTTGGGCATCCAGCCATTGGCCTCATCGCACAGGTAGTGCACCGGGGTCGCGCCGGACAGGCTGGTGGCGGCGGTCCACAGCGGGTAGTCGGGCTTGGGCAGCAGCAACTCGTCGCCATTGTCCAGCAAGGCGTTGGTCGCCATCGTGATGAGTTCGCTGGCGCCGTTGCCCAGGTAGATGTCGTCCAGCGTGACACCGGCCACGCCCTGCTTCTGGGTCTCGTGCATCACCGCCTTGCGCGCTGCAAAAATACCCTTGCTGTCCGAATAACCGGCCGAATTCGGCAGGTTTCGGATCATGTCCTGCTGAATCTCCTCGGGCGCATCGAAACCGAACACCGCCAGATTGCCGATATTGAGCTTGATGATCTTCTGGCCCTCATCCTCCATCTGGCGCGCCGCGTCCATGATCGGGCCGCGGATGTCGTACAGCACATTGGCCAATTTGGCAGATTTGTGAATCGTCTTCAAAGTCCCTCCAGGCGGGTGGTGGCAGGCGGCGAAACCTATAATTTGACCACATCCCGACACATTGCCCCGCGCCACCAAACGGCGCCCCCGGAGCCCCCCCGAGCAGCATGAAATTCCAGCCCGACTTCATCAGTGTCCAATCGATCAGCGGCTACGGCACCGGCTGGATCAGCGTGGGCCAGGAGAGAATCAGCAGCAGCATCGTGCTGGGATCGCAGGGCGAGCGCTTTGCCTGGGACTGCGACCGCTTCGACGCCCTGGGCCCGGCGCACTTCGCGCGGCTGGCCGCACTCGGCACCGAACTCGTGCTGTTCGGCAGCGGCAGACGGCTGCGCTTCCCGCGCCCGGACTGGCTGCGGCCGCTGATCGACGGCGGCATCGGGCTGGAGACCATGGACACGCCCGCTGCCTGTCGCACCTACAACATCCTGGCCGGCGAAGGCCGTCGAGTGGCCGTGGCGCTGCTGATCGAGCCCGAGGCGAGCCACTGAGGTCGACCCGACCCACCGTTCACCCGCCCTATTTCAAGGTAAAATCACAGGTTGCTGTTCTGGGGCCCCTCCGGGCCAGCAATGCCCATCCAGCCCGAAGGCATGACGCGTCCTGTCACACGAGATCAATGAACCATGGCGATTGTTGTCAATAAACCCATTCCTGAATTTGATGCCATGGCTACCGGCGGCGTCAAGGTCTCCAACACCTCGCACCTCGGAAAAATCGTCATCCTGTATTTTTACCCGAAGGACAACACGCCGGGTTGTACCACCGAGGCGATGCAGTTCCGCGACAACTACAAAGACTTCACCAAAGCCGGTGCCACCGTGTTTGGTGTGTCACGCGACAACATGAAATCGCACGACGATTTCAAAATGAAACTCGAGTTGCCCTTCGAGCTGATCGCCGACACTGAAGAAAAAATGTGTCACATGTTTGGCGTGGTCAAAAACAAGATCATGTACGGCAAAAAGGTCAAAGGGATCGAGCGCAGCACCTTTTTGATCGGCGCCGACGGCTTGCTCAAGGAAGAATGGCGCGGCCTGAAGGTCCCCGGCCATGTGGATGACGTGCTCAAGGCGGTCAAGGAACTCAAAAAAGCGGCGGCCATGGCCTGATCTCGCTGCGGCGCAGGCCGGGCTCGGACGCGTCATCCGTGTCATGCATAATGATTCGCATGTTTCCGTCTGTGTCTGCCGTGAAGCCCTTCCAAGCCGCCCGGATGTCCTGGCGGCTTTTTTATTTCTGAGCCGCGCTCCACCCCAACTTCTTTCCGGATCTGCCCCCCGATGCCATTGCCCACCGCTCCCGCCAAACGCGCCGCGCTCCTGTCCGAACGCGATTACGACGTCGTGGCTGTCCGCCCGCCCGGCGCTGTCAAGGTCGAACCAGCCCCGCCCCGCGCTCTGACACAAACGCCACCCGTGGCAGAGGCGACCACGGCCAGGAAAATGACCTCGCGCAGCCGCGCGCCCACGGCGGAATCAGCGCGAACGCCCCAGCCAACGCCAACGCCGATGCCTGCACCCGCGCTGCCGGGCAAGGCGGCGCCGTCCAGCGTCGCCGTGAAACCACGCAAGCCCAAAGCAACAGGACCGGCCAAGCTCTTTGTCCTGGACACCAATGTGCTGCTGCACGACCCGATGTGCCTGTTCCGATTTGAAGAGCACGACATCTTCCTGCCGATGATCGTGCTGGAAGAGCTTGACGGCCACAAAAAGGGCATGACCGAGGTGGCCCGCAACGCGCGCCAGACCAGCCGGACCCTGGACGCCTTGGCCGGCCAGCCCGGCGTCGACATGACCGGCGGACTGCCGCTGAACACCACCGGCCATCGCGAGGCCGGCGGCAAGCTGTTCTTCCAGACCCAGCTGCTCAACTACACCCTGCCCAGCAGCCTGCCGCAAGGCAAGGCAGACAACCAGATCCTGGGCGTGGTGGAGGCCCTGCGCCAGCAGCATGCCCCGCGCGAGGTGGTGTTGGTGTCCAAGGACATCAACATGCGCGTCAAGTCGCGGGCCCTGGGCCTGGCCACCGACGACTACCAAAACGACAAGACGCTGGAAGACGGCGACTTGCTGTACGCCGGCTCGCTGGCGTTACCGCCCGACTTCTGGACCACCCATGGCAGCTCGGTCGAGAGCTGGCAACAGGGTCTGCACACCTTCTACCGGATCACCGGGCCGATCGTGCCCAACCTGCTGATCAACCAGTTTGTGTATTTCGAGGCGCCGGGCGAGCCCAGCCTGTATGCCCGCGTCACCGAAATCCGCGGCCGCACCGCCGTGCTCAAAACCCTCAAGGATTACAACCACCTGAAACACGCGGTGTGGGGGATCACCACGCGCAACCGCGAGCAGAATTTCGCCATGAATCTGCTGATGGACCCGGACATCGACTTCGTCACCCTGACCGGCACCGCCGGCACCGGCAAGACACTGATGGCGCTGGCGTCCGGGCTGACCCAGGTGCTCGATGACCGGCGTTACACCGAAATCATCGTGACGCGCGCCACCGTGAGTGTGGGCGAAGACATCGGCTTTTTGCCGGGCACCGAAGAGGAAAAAATGGGCCCCTGGATGGGCGCGCTCGACGACAACCTGGAGGTGCTGGGCAAAACCGACACCAGCGCTGGCGAATGGGGCCGCGCCGCCACCAGCGAGCTGATTCGCAGCCGCATCAAGATCAAGAGCATGAACTTCATGCGCGGCCGCACTTTCCTGAACAAGTACGTGATCATCGACGAGGCGCAGAACCTGACGCCCAAGCAGATGAAAACCCTGATCACCCGCGCCGGGCCGGGCACCAAGATCATCTGCATGGGCAACCTGGCCCAGATCGACACACCCTACCTGACCGAGGGCTCATCGGGCCTGACCTTTGCGGTCGACAAGTTCAAAGGCTGGCAGCACGGCGGCCACATCACCCTGGCGCGCGGTGAGCGCTCCAGGCTGGCGGACTTCGCCAGCGAAGTGCTGTAGCGCACGACCAACCCGCGGGCCGGCTCGCCGCCAGGCCGGCGGCTCAGAAGTCGTCGCCGCCGCCCAAGGCCAGGTTTTCGAACTTGGTGATGGGCTTGAGGAAAGCCAGCTTCACGGTGCCGGTGGGGCCATTGCGCTGCTTGGCGATGATGATCTCGGCCACCCCGGGTTCCTTGCAGGCTTCCTTGGTGTAGTACTCATCGCGGTAAATGAACATGATGATGTCCGCGTCCTGCTCAATCGCACCCGACTCGCGCAAGTCACTCATCATCGGCCGCTTGTCGGGCCGGGTCTCCACGCTGCGGTTGAGCTGGGACAGGGCAATCACCGGGCATTGCAG
>JBEGOC010000143.1:0-2604 GCA_041182225.1 Pseudomonadota bacterium
CCTCAGGGTGCGGTGGTGGATCGGGCCATCACCTTGATTTTGCCGACCATGCCGGCCTGGTAGTGGCCAGGCAGCAGGCAGGCGAATTCAAAGTCGCCGACCCGGTTGAAGGTCCAGATCAATTGGCTTGTCTTGCCCGGATCGACATGGGCCATGTAGGGTTCGTTGTGCTCCATACCCGGAAACTTCAGCATCAGCGCCGCATGGGCGTCCAACTCGGCTCTGGTGCCGATCACCAGTTCGTGCAGACCCTTGCCCGCGTTGCGGACCACCAAGCGAACCGTGTCGCCCACCCGGACCTGCAGTTCTGCCGGTGTGAAGCGCATCTGGTCGGTCATGGTCACCGTGATGGTGCGGTTGACGGCCTTGGCGTTACCCGCAATGCCCCAGGCGGTTTGTACCCTCTCGGTCGAGGCGGCTGACGGTACCGAACTATTATGAGAAAAAACGGCTGTAGCCCCCGTGGTTATTGAAAGTATTGCTATCAATTTTGATATCTTCATCATGGTCTTTCAGTGCTTGTGGCCTGTGGCTGGTTTCTTCACATTCAAAGCCGGCGGGCTGGCCGACGCCGGCGCCGGCTCGCTCTGGCGGCCGGCCATCGGCAGCGCCCCGGTCCATTCGAAGGCCCGGGTGCCGGCGGGCTGGGTGAACCACCCCGGGTCGCGGTAGTCGCCGGGGGCCTGGTCCCGCCGCACCTTCAGGGTGGTGAACATGCCGCCCATCTCCAGCGCGCCAAAGGGGCCGGTACCGGTCATCATGGGTAGGGTGTTGTCGGGCAGGGGCATTTCCATCTCGCCCATGTCGGCCATGCCGCGCTCACCCATCACCATGTAGTCGGGAATCAGTTTCTGGATTTTTTTCACCAGCCCCAGGTGGTCGACGCCGATCAGGGTGGGCACGCCGTGGCCCATGGCGTTCATGGTGTGGTGACTCTTGTGGCAATGCAGGGCCCAGTCGCCTTCTTCGTCGGCCACAAATTCCAGCTGGCGCATCTGGCCGACCGCCACGTCCACGGTGACCTCGGGGCAACGCACAGCCAGCGGCCAGGGGCCGCCATCGCTGCCGGTGATCTCGAACTCATGCCCGTGCAGGTGGATCGGGTGGTTGGTCATGGTCAGGTTGCCCACGCGCAGGCGCACCCGGTCACCCAAGCGGACATTGAGCGAGTCGATGCCCGGAAAGGCCCGGCTGTTCCAGGTCCACAGGTTGAAGTCCAGCATGGTGTTGACCTTGGGCGTGCTGGCACCGGGCTCGATGTCGTAGGCGTTGAGCAGAAAGCAGAAATCGCGGTCTACCTCGCTGATCAGCGGGTGGGGTGCTTTCGGGTGCGTCACCCAGAAACCCATCATGCCCATGGCCATCTGCGTCATCTCATCGGCATGGGGGTGGTACATGAAGGTACCGGGCCGGCGCGCCACAAATTCGTAGACAAAGGTCTTGCCCACCGGAATCTGCGGCTGCGTCAGGCCGCCCACGCCGTCCATGCCGTTGGGCAGGCGCTGGCCGTGCCAATGGATGGTGGTGTGTTCGGGCAGCTTGTTGGTGACAAACACCCGGACCCGGTCGCCCTCGACCACCTCGATCGTTGGCCCCGGGCTCTGCCCGTTGTAGCCCCAGAGCGTGGCGCGCATCCCCGGGGCGATCTCGCGCACCACCGGCTCGGCCACCAGATGAAATTCCTTGACGCCGTCCTTCATGCGCCAGGGTGCGGTCCAGCCGTTGAGTGTCACCACTGGCCGATAGGGTTGGCCGGTGGTGGGTGCCAGCGGCGGCGCCGTGGCGGCGTCGCGCATGATGACGGGTTCGGGCAATGCCGCCAGCGCACTTCGGCTGACGCTGGCCACGGCCAACGCTGCGCTGGAGATCACAGCGTTGGTGAAAAAATGTCGTCGTTGCATGGGGGTGTCCTGGGTCAATGGCCGGCTTGGGCGCCAGCGTCTGGCGTCGAGCCGGGCAGGTCTGTCGAAAAATCAATGTCCAGCCCGGCCAGCGCCGCCTGCAGGTCGGTATGGGCCAGCCAGAATTGGCGTTGCGCCAGCAGTGCGGCATTGACACTGCGGATGCGGGCGCCGGCGCTGTTCAACAGGTCCCAGGTGCTGACCAACATGCCGTTGTAGCGTGCCTGGGTGTCTTCTTGCAGGGCGGTCTGCCACAGCACCACCTCGTCACGCTGCTGTCGCGCCTGCTCGTGGGCCGAACGGTAGCGGCTGTAGGCTTCGCGCGCCAGGCTGCCGGCCCGGCTGGCGCGGCGGTCGGCCTCAGTCTGGGTGCTGATGGCCTCTTCCAGGGCGTGGCGCAGGGCAGTTTGGCGTGCCGTAAGCACCGGTGCCCGCGTCACCAGGCTGTTCAGGGCCAGGGCATCGTCCGTGCCCCGGCTGGCCCAGACGGGTTCAATGCTGGCCTGCAGGGTCTGCCAGTCGGCTAGGCTGTGCCGGCTGACCCGGCCTTGTTCGCGCGCGGCGTTGGCACGGGCCCGCGCCAACTCAGGGTTTTGCCGCAGCGCGATGGCTTCCAGGTCCGGCTCGGCCAGGGGCACGGCCGGCAACTCCGGAAGCCGCAGCGGTAGGACGATCCGGGCGTCGTCACCGGACAGGCCAAGCA